>JAHDCI010000186.1 GCA_020629955.1 Myxococcota bacterium
CTAGAAAGAGGTCCCCTCGGTCTCAGAACAAGCATCCCAACATCAGCCGACCCATATCGGCCCGCTCTACACCTGACCCTACAGATGAACAAACAAAACCAATTTATGTAATTTCTATGTCAATTCATCGACGAATCGAACATACACAAAGATATATAATACTGAATAAAATCCACTAGCCTACGTCTCATCAAACATGAATCGTTCGCTCCCACTGCTCGTTGCTTTTGCCGCCTGCGCACTCTCATCCACGTCTCGCGCGCAAGATCCTTCCGTACGAGTTCGGGTGAATGTTGAGGTTCGAGAGCCTCGTTCTGTTCAACAAGGACAGGTCGTAGCGGAGTCGCGGGAATCGATCGTTCTCCGAACCGTGATGGACCTGCGCGTCGGCTCCTCCGGCGTGCTCGGAGGTGGTGAAGTCGGCCTTCTGTTCCGGCTTTCGCCTCAATGGATGGTTGGTATAAGTGGCGCCGCAGGAGCCGAACTCGGATTTGATGAAACTTCGTTCATCGCCTTCGGAGCATCGATCGCACGCCAGTACGGAGAGCTGATTCAACTATCCATATCGCTCGGATTGGATCGCTTCTTTGTCGGCGACGAATCCTTCTTTGGGCTCTCCGACGCTGTCGACGGATGGGGGATGTACGCTCATCTTGGTCCTGTTGTGACAATGCCCCTCTCTTCGTCAAACATCCTATTCGGAGCCACGGCGGGGGTCAGAACCGCTTTTCAAGCTCCCGAAGAGAACTCGCCGCTTTCTGGATCGTTTCGCGTATTCTTCGGCGTCGACTGGTCCTTATGAGCAGAGCTCTATTGAGCGTCGAATCTGAGCCACCTGTGCGCGGAGAACTTCTTCCGAACTCGTTCGCGATACATCTCTTCGTCCCCTCGAAATCCTGGCGAGCGACGAATGCGCAAAGAGAATAGATCTTCCACACCATAGGGAGCGATGATCTCCAGACGCCCCTCCGCGAGACGTGCCGCAACACAAGTGCAGGTTTCTGGAAACGCCGCGAGCGCGTCGTAAGACGATCGATAGGGAGCGTAGCCGAAGCGCTCGTGCATCCTCGATTGGTCTTTGACATCCCAGCGTGGAAGCACGCCGGCGATCGGCCCTGCCGCAAGAAGCGTCTGCTCGATTTCGTGATCACGCTCGCGACTTCCTTCACCGAAATGCATCACGTCGACGTCCGATGCGAATACGTTGTGGGTCCGATTACGAAGCGCAGCCCATACAGCATTTCGCACGAAGCCCGCGCCAATCATCCAATCGGAGAGTTGCAACGCCGCGACTCTCTCAAGCGCTTCGATCATCACTGGCTGAGCGTAGATGATGGCTCGAAGTCGCTCCTCAAGCGGTTCCTCACGTTGTCGCAAAACACTCCCCGAAATGAATCAACCTGAGGCTACGGTGGCCTTTCGCTTTCGTCGCCACAAGAAGAGTATCGCCGCTGCAACGCAGACCACCGCAAATGGGGCGATCAGATTTGCGATCTGATCGAGGTGCGTTGAAAGCTGCCACGCCAGGAGGAGTAGAAGCCCGTTGTAGAGTGCAGCACTCAGCGTACCGAGGAGCGCAACCTGCATCGCGGGCATTCGAAATAGGCCCGCGCCGAAGAAGCAGAAGGAACGCAGCCCCGGAATAAAGCGATTGGCGGCGATGAAAAGAGCTCCGTGCGATTCGTAGAAGGCTCGGGTTCGCTCCAGGCCACTCGCGACAATCGGTTTCTCCATCCAGTGCATCGGCGGACGCCCCTCAAGCCATCGCCCAGCCGCGTACGCCAGCATCGCTCCCACAAAGGAGCCCCCAACGAGGCAGAAGAATACGAGTGAAGGTGCAAAGGCGCCCGCGATGGCCAAGGTCGCGCCTCCCAGCGCGAGCGTATTGCCGGGTGCCGGAGGAAAGATGTATTCGAGCGCGGCAATGCCGATCAGCGACGCGTAAGCCACGGCCGGCGAAAGCCCCTCGAGCCACTGAATCGCTCCCTCGAGAGTCGAGCCATCGAGCGCTCCTAACGCCATCCCGAGGTTCGCGTTCATGAGAATCATTCGAGGCACGATAATCACGATGGCGCCAAGCGCACTCGACCACAAGCCCGCCGACCTTCGCGCAACTCTCGAAAGCGCATGCTACGATCGCGCGTGTGTCTGAGGACTATCACCGACCACCCCCATTAAGACGAGGGGATACGATCCAGGTCATCGCTCCAAGTAGTCCGTTCCACATCGAGCACTTCGAATGCGGACTCCGCCGGCTGCAGAAACACTTTCGCCTTCTCCACGACGAGGACATCTCGCGCAAAGGGATCGATGGTCAGCAGCGTGGCGCATATCTCGCGGGGAGCGATCGGCGACGCGCACAGGAGCTTCTCTCGGCGCTCCGAAACCCTGAGGTCCGGCTTATCCTCTGCGCCCGGGGAGGATACGGTGCCGCTCGCGTTTTGCCCCTCATTCCCGAGGGCGCCTTTCGCGAAAGCAACGCCTGGCTCGCCGGCTTCAGTGACGTGACGGCGCTGCACCTGCGCGCACAGCGAGAAGCGATTGAAAGCCTGCATAGCCCAATGGCGGCGTGGCTTGGGCGTGTCGAAGAGCAGCTCTTCGAGGAGTGGACCGATCAGATTCTTTGCCCTCCAGAGACATTCTCGATTCGGCCGATCGCCCCAGTCGAAGGCGGCGTGGAGGGACGCCTCGCCGGTGGGAACCTCGCGGTGATCTCGTCGATGCTCGGTACGCCGGAGGCGCCGTGCTTTCGGGATCGTATTCTCTTTCTCGAGGATGTCGCCGAGCCTCCGTACAAACTCGATCGGATGCTTTTCCAAATGACACAATCCGAGGTGCTTTTCGGCGTACGCGCTGTCGTCCTTGGGCAGTTCACGCGCTGCGGAGAAGCGCCGGAGGCACTCGTTTCACGACTGCTCGCTCCTCTCAACATCCCCATTTACGCCGGGCTACCGGTGGGTCATGACGAAGAGAATCACGTACTCCGCCTCGGCGCGAAGGTCCGCCTCGAAAGAAACCGCCTCCGCTACCTTCCCTAGCGAGTGCGGGGATCAAATCGATAGAAGGGATGATTTTTCGTCCGGGCCGGCGACCCGAGGTTCGGAGAGCGAACGGCATGCCGAGGATATCGAAGAAAGAGCGAAACTCGGATCCCCCGGCGGAAGAAGGCCCTTCTCGCGATTTGGACCACGCACTAGGACGAATATCTCTGCCGCACGCGTGAATCTTCCGCAGTCTGACGCGTCGGAAGAAGCAAGCCCTCGTTTCCCTTCGCAGTACCGATCGCGAGCGGGTTTTGAGCCTCTTCGCTCGCCGCATCCCGTACACTCCCCCCATGGCCTTCCGCCCGGATCTTCGTTCCTTGCATCGCCCTCCCTTTCGACTCTTCTTGATCGCGCTCACGTTCCTGACCGGGACCTTTCCCAGCGGAGCGGAAGCACAAGTTGGCATTTCGATGACCCGCGTCGGCGACAGCCCGATTCGCGTCGACGGAATGTTGCGCGAGTGGCGCGGCGTAAGGCGGGTCCGCTTGGGTGGTGGAAGCGATGCTTCCGCCCGCGTCGGACTCGCATACGATGATCGAGGCATTTACGTCGCGGCGAGCGTTCAGGACGAGCGCATTGTTCGCACCGGTGGGTTGGCGCCGATTCAGGACGCAATCGTCCTGACCTTCGCCATGCCGGGACGCCGAGGTCGATTCGCGCCGAGCGAGTTCTTTCTCTTTCCAGGAATCTCACGGCAGGCGACGGCAGCGGCGGGAATGAGCAGCGCGATCGGTGCGAGTCGGCTGCGCCCAGTCCGAGGCGCCGAGGTCGTCGAAGCGAGTGCTCGCGGAGGGTACGAACTCGAGGCCTTCATTCCTTGGTCGCAGATCCCGGGAGCGCGCGCTTGGGAACGAGGCGGGCGGCTGGCAGTTCGCCTTCGCGACGTGGATCGCGAGACGCGGCCAAGTGTCGAATCGGAACCCGCGACGGTTGCTGTCGACCCTCGGGCGCTCGAGCGAATGCCGGAGATTCAGGCGAGCAGTGGCACGAGCGCGGTGATTCGTTCTTTCTTGGAAGAGCACGATCTTGGCCCGCGCGCCGCACACGATCTTCGCGGCAATATCTGCGGTGACGAGCGCCCAGAGCGAGTCGCGCACCATGGGCGCTACATTCTCGCACTCGGCCCAGGCTACCGGGACGCCAACGCATACGACTTTCTTCAGCTTCCAATTCAAAACGAGAGCGACGTCCTGGATATGGAGCTGCGCGATCTAACCGGGGATGGCCAACAAGAACTCGTCGCGCGGCTACGACAGCGCGACTCTCGTGGATCCCGTGTGCTCTGGCAGGTCTACCGTTTTGACTGCCAGCGAATTCAGCCGGCGTTTGCGATCGAAGTGGAAAAGGAAACGCGCGCAGGCCAAGTGAGCGCTCGCCTGCAAGTGCGCCGCGCCCGACGAGGAGCGCCGCAGATCGTCGTCAGTACCGGTCGCGCGCGCGGACTCAACGCAGAGAACTATCAAGAGGCGCAGGCGACCGACGCACGGCCGATCTTGACCCCATGGGGAGAACATCGCTCCGAGACCTATCGCTGGGATGGACGCCGGTTTGCGCTCGCCTCTTCTTCCGACAACCCACGCTATGTCTCTCCCGAGGCTCGCGCGCAGGCTCAATCAGAAAGCCGCCGAGAACAGAGCCGCAGGGAAGAGAGCCGTAGAGAGGAGCGCGCTGCACGCCCAGTGAACTCGCGTGAGCTAATCGCTCGGGTTCGGCAGGAGCGAAACATTCCGCGAAGCGTTCGACCACGTTTTCGTGCCGAGCGAAACATCGCGGAGGGCCCGGAAGCCGAAGTCATGGTCGTCCTGGGCTCGGCCTTGGTGATCGTCGGACCGGGGTTTCGCAACGGACAGGGCTATTTTCTGTACGACCTCGGTGTTTCGGCGGAAGACATTCTGAGTGTTCAAGCGGTGGACTTAACCGGTGATGGTCGCGCGGAGGTTCTGGTGCGCGTTCGTCAAAATCTCGGGGAAGTCACACGCGAGGTACTGCTCGTACACCGCTTCGCTCGCGGCGGGCGCTTCCCGCGGGTACTCGCGGCGGAGGTCGCGCGCACGAGTGGGAATCGAAGCCTTAACGCTCGGATTCAGACGCGGGGAGGCCTCACCATTTCACCCGGACGCGCCCGCGGATTTAATCAGAGCAGCTGGCCGTGGAACGACCCGCGGGTCGCCCAAGGAATCGAAACGATTCCCCTCCCCTGGCGTGATTCGCCCCGGCGATACCGGCTGCAAGGCGATCAACTTCGGGCCCAGTAAATCGAAGCGTAAATCGAAGCGCGGATAGGCTCTGCGTCAATACGCTCCGCCGGTGATTGCGCGCTTTGCGTCGAGGCGTGGGCGAAAGCCAAGGTCGTGAATAAGGCGGGCGGTATCGAGCGTCGCGTCGTTCGCGAACGCACCGAGGAAGGCGCGGGTTCGGCCACCAGAGACGCCGTTGAGCGCAGACGCGGCGAGCTCGAGCGGCGCCGAGGGAAGCGGAAGCATCAGAGGGCGCTTTCCGCGACTTGCGCCGATCGCGAGCGCGACCTCCTTCATGGAGAGTGGCACCGCATCGGAGAGGTTAAAGACGCGATGGCGAGGCTCGGCTTTCAGAGCCTCCGTGCCCACCAACATCATGCCATCCACGATCGTCGAAACATGGGCCATGCTCTTTTTCGCGCGTCCTGAACGGACCTCCGGGAAGAGGCCAAGCTTCACAAGCTTCGCGAGCAATCCCAGATTTCCCGGCGCGCCCTCCCCGAAGAACATACTCGGGCGTACAACACAGCCGCGCGCCGAGCTGAGAACCAGCCTCTCCGCTTCCGCTTTGCTCTCTCCGTAGGCGCCAAGCGGACGCAGCCGGTCTTCTTCGCGGTGCGGTCCACCGTGTCCGTAGACTCCGCTCGAACTGACCAAGACCATTGGCGCATTGCATCTCTCAAGGAGTGCCCGGGTGCTGCCGACGTTAACGTCAAAAAAGCGCTGCCGCTCCGCCGCGTTCTTCGGGCGTCTGTGAACCAAACCAGCCACATGAAAAACAAGCTCTGCGCGTTCGAAAAGCGGCGATTCCGGAGGAGAGACCAGATCGAAGGTCTCGGAGGTAAACTCGCCATCGCGGACGTCAACGCCGAGGACTTCAGCGCCGACATCTCGTAGTTCGCGTGCGAGATGAGACCCAAGGTAGCCGCTGCTCCCGGTCACCAAGACTGGTCGTCCTTCAAGGGAGTGAAGGCGAGATTTGAACTCTTTGCTATGCTCCGGCGGCGTTATGCGATTTGCGATCATTGGCGGTGACCCAGGGTACCTTCTGAACTTTCGAGGTGCACTGATTCAAACAGCGACCTCTCTCGGGCACGAGGTTCTTGCGCTCGCGCAGAGTATTCCCGAGAAGAACGCGGAGATCGACGCGGGCATTCGCGCACTTGGGGCTCGCTACGATCCCTTTCAGCTCGACCGACACGGAACCAACCCCATTGACGAGGCGAAGACGGTCCGCGAGCTTGCGGGCAAGCTGCGAAGCTTCCGGCCCGATGTGGTGCTTTGCTACACGCCGAAGATGATCACGTGGGGCACGATGGCCGCGAAGGCCGCGAGTCTTGGTCGGAAGACCTCGATTCACGCGCTTATGACCGGTCTTGGATCCGCGTTGACCGCAGGTGAACGCGACCTCAAAACGAAGATCGTGCACGGCATCGCGGGGCAGCTGCTTCGAAGCTCCCTCCTGCTGACCGACCAAGTCATCTTCCAGAATCCCGATGATCGCGCCGATCTTCAGAAGGCCGGCCTCCTCGGCAAGCGAAAGCGAACCGCGATCGTCAACGGTTCCGGCGTCGATACGGAAGCGTTTCCCTTTACCCCTCGCCCGCCGGGAGCGGTGACTTTCCTTCAAGTCGGCCGAATCCAAAAGCTCAAAGGCGTCCGCGAATTTGTCGAAGCCGCGCGCCGAGTGAAGCAGGACTATCCCGATATCCGAGTGCGCCTCGTCGGTCCCCTCGAAACCGGCCCCGGCGGAGCCTTCAGCGAAGCGCAAGTTAAGGAATGGATTGCGGACGGCACGCTCGAATGGCCCGGCAAGAGCAATGACGTGTGTGGAGAGTTGCAGCGCTGCTCCGTTTTCGTATTGCCCTCGTACCGGGAAGGAACTCCTCGTTCGGTGCTGGAAGCGCTCTCTATCGGACGAGCGGTCATTACGTGTGACGCGCCCGGTTGCCGCGAGACGGTCAATGACGGCGAGAATGGATTCCTCGTGGAGCCCCGCAGCGCCGATAGCGTCGAACGAGCCATGCGCCGATTTCTCGAAGAACCGGAGCTCATCGAGACGATGGGCGACGCCGCGCGAAAGATGGCCGAGAACAAGTACGACGTGCGGCTTGTGAACGCCGAGATGATGCGCTTGATGGGACTCTCGTAGATCCCGTTCCGACGAGCTCTTCAAGCGCGGCTGTTCGAATAGAGCTTGCGCGGTGCGGGGCCGTACTTAGTGTTCTCGCGTCGGCAGCGAATGCCGAAAGGACTACATCGTAACTATAACGGCCCTAAGGTAACTTCGTTCTGGAGACGGATCGCGGTGACTGCGCTGACTTTCCCTCCGGGCGAAACGACGCGTGTGGCGAGCGGATGATGCTTCATCATCAATGCGCCGGCGGCCTGCGCTCAGACGCAGCCAGTGTCTTTTCTCCCTTGTCGCACGCTGACGCTCTTCGGCGATCTCATCATGGGATCGTTAGTGCGTGGTTCAAATCGCTAGAAGGGCCCTGTTCCGCCTGGAACGCCGATCTGAGCTTAGCTCTTCCTTCGATATACTCGGCATGTCGTCCGCTCTCCGAAGCTCGCCTCGGCGCTCACGAAAGATCATCCCTTCCATCGATCCGATCCCCACCTTAGCTAGTTTGCGGGCAGAATCTCCGCGCGGATTCGTACGACCCCAGCGCGAATCATATCGAGCTCTTCGGCTGCCGCGCGGGAGAGATCCAGAATACGGCGACGGTCACCAAAGGGCCCTCGATCGTTTACCGTGACCACCACATTTCCCATCGCGCTGCCATCCTCCGCGAGGCGTGTGACGCGCACGCGCGTCCCGAAAGGTAGGTCACGACTCGCCGCCGTTAGCCGAGTGGGCTCATAGGGCTCCCCGCTCGCCGTAGACCGTCCCGCGAGTCGGTCGCTATAATAACTCGCGAGACCTTCTAAGGTCTGTCCGACTTCTCCTCGCCGGTAGGCTTCCGGCGCCTGCGCTGCGCCACAGGCGGCGCCAAAGGCAATAGAGAGTGTGAGAGCGAAGGCGAGAAGACGGCGGATCATAGGCTATTCGTTTGCGGAAGGTCGACCGTGCCCGGGGACGAGCAGGGTCTGCAAGTACGCATCGTATACAAAGTGCGTGCTGTGCTCCTCATTATGACAAGCCGTGCAGAGGCGTTCATTGACCTGGCGTTGAATCAAGCCGGGTGCGGCGGACTCCGCGTGATGCTCGCCGGGACCATGGCAGACCTCGCAGCCGACATCGACGAGCGCAAAATCCTGGTTCTGTGTGACCGTCGATCCACCCGGCCGCTCGTACCCGGTGACGTGACAGCCAACGCAGTCGAGGTGGTACTCCTTGTGACGCTCTTGCAGCGTTTCATAAGCGTGGCCATGCGGGTGCGATTCCCACCACTGATACGCTTCTTGATGGCAACGCTGACAACGTTGTGAGCCCACGTAACTCGGCTGACCTTCCTCGGGCGCGGGAGGAAGACGATCCGCGAAGGCTTCGCGATTGTAGTCGTTGATCTCAATATCGTAGCGCGCGAGCGTTCGCTGGACCTCGGGGTCGCGTTCGCTATCGGGCAACACGTCCTCGATTCGCGCCGCAAACGCACGGGAGGCGCTCACTTCGACCGGGCGAATCGTACCGAGTTCTTCCACAAGCGAATCCCGTCGCGCGCGTTGCGACGCAACCTGCGCGGGATCGAAATCTCCCTGGGCCCATTCTTCCAGGTGGTCTTCGATCTCGCGAATGCTCGAATAGACTTCGTCGCGCTCGAGGTTTGCCGACCAAGCAGAGGCGTTTTGCCATTCCCGTGGCCCCTCCTCATCGACGTCATCAAGGTGAAAGAGATCGAGCACGAGCAAACGCTGGCCCTGACGACCTCCGTTGAGGATCCACGTTTGCCCGACTCGCGAGGGAACCAGCGGCTCGAGCTCGTCGACGCCCCCGAGGATCACAAAATCGACCTCGCTATGCGCACGGGCGAACTGGCGCGCACTCTGACGATTTCCGCTAAAGAGGACCACGCGAACGTCGACTGGGCCGAGCTGCTCAAGCGCAGCCGCCGCAGGTTCCGTATCGGGCGCGATCGCCGCGATGATCCCGAACGTTCGCGAGCCGATCTCGAAACGCGCGAACGCCGCCGCAGGGCTCTCCGCTTCCTGGGCGGGAACGTCCGTTTCCGGATCGGAATCGTCTGGGCGGACGGCTGGCGCAAACAACGATTCCGGCGCGCCAAGAATCGGAAATTCGGCGTTTCGCAACATCGCTGCGAGCGAGTCGGAAGCAAGATCGACGGGGCCAAGGCCCGCGCCCTTGGCGCCAAGCGTGCCGAGAATCGACACGAGAGTCTGCGCGCGGACTTCGTCCTGATGGGTGCCGGTCGGACCGTGACCGTGTCCCGGCTGAACCACAAAATTGCCCGCTGCGAGGAGCGCACTCGGAGCATCTGCTTGAAGCTGAGCGATGCGCTGAGCCGCCCGGTCGATTCCGCCGAGCTGGTCGTCACTACATCCACAGGGCTCGAGATAGCCAGAGAGGTCGGTAAAGAAGATGAGGCGCGCAGCGGGGGTCGGAT
This sequence comes from Myxococcota bacterium, assembly GCA_020629955.1. Classification (GTDB taxonomy): domain Bacteria; phylum Myxococcota_A; class Polyangia; order Polyangiales; family Houyiibacteriaceae; genus JAHDCI01. The sequence continues at coordinate 9,847 of JAHDCI010000186.1, forward strand.
GCTCATCGACGAACGGTTCCGGTTCCGGCGTGCGCTCCGCCCCGGGCTCGACGCCCGAATCATCTCCACCGCAATCACAAGCGCCGACGAGGAGCAAAGTCGCCAGAATGGGAAGGGAGAGCCGCAGTCGGAACATGCCTCTGTTGTAGCGCCGCGAATGGTTGGGCGTCGAGCAATTAGCCGAGGAAATGCCACACGTTTCGGGCGTTCGCGGGCCGGCGTAGAAAAATCGCAATCGGATGTTGACACGTCCGAGCCCGGTGCTAGTTTCGCCCGCGGAGAGTTGGCCGAGTGGTCGAAGGCGTTTGATTC
>JAHDCI010000187.1 GCA_020629955.1 Myxococcota bacterium
ACCGTATCCGAGCACGTGAAGAAGACGACCTCCTCCGCAAACTCGCGCGCTTCCGTGGCGTCCGCCGCTTCCAGCTTCAAAAACGAATCGGATCCGTCGGCGAAGAGCACGCTCCACTCACCAATGCGAAAGGTATAGGTCCCCACGTCCTCGGGCGCCTCATCGAGAGTCTGCGCAGCCGACCATTTTCGGCGCGCAGGAATCGCATTCACCTCGGCATTTTTGACCGCAATCCACGAACAACGAAATCCCATGCGTAACTTCCCCTAGACTTCCGGTGAGATTTCTTTCCTCAGCCGACGAGCGGTGTTTTTTCATCTCTCGCAGCGCACGATGTACTCATGCTGGCTTGAGCGACTAACGAAAGATCGATCAGATGAGGTCGTCCCGAAACCATCACCGTGAAAACCATTGGCTCGATACGGCTCGGAAATTCTGAATTCCCCATTCCGTAGAATCCCGAATCGAACCCTTTCAGAGGCAAGGAGTGTGACGAGCACATCACCGTCATGCTCCGCTGCAGAGAGGCGGACTCCCTCCTCACCGATGTTGAAGCGACCGAGCTCTTCCACGAAACCCGTCGAGCCGACTGTGATGAGACGGAGCATTTCGGACGCCTCGCGATGGAGAACCAAGGCTCTACCGTCTTCCAGCGCTGAAATGGCGCTGATGTCCTCCACGATAACGTGTTCGGAACCGTCGTCGCTGCGAAAGAAGACCGAGCCGGTGTGCATGACATAACTTCCACCCTCCAGAGCTACCACGCCGAAAAGAGGGCCCGGATAGTCGAATGAATCAACTAACTCTGTGCCACTGACCCAATTGACATGGTGTATCCAAAGACCATCACAAAGGTAAAGGCCGACCGCAATCACCGAATCAGCCTGCCGAAATAGCCCCATCGCTCGAACGATACTACAGGGGGGATCACCGAGCGCGATGGTCCTTTCTTCTTCACCCCGACTTTGAGAATACGTCATGCTCCGTTCCTCCGAGATGCGAAGGAAGTGACGGTCTCCACCTGCTTCAGCAATGGAATGCGCACCGGCGAGTTCAACTCCTTCACCGAGGTTGCCTTCCTCGTCGAGCAAGGAGCGAAACCATCGACGGTTCGAGCTTCCTTCTGGACGCTCGACATAGCCATCCAAGACGACGAAGCTGTCTCCTAAGGGAAGAATCGACGTGCGCTCTCGTACCCACGAGCCGTCCAAGAACGAACGAGTGGGAATGGTGTGAACGGAACAGACGTCCGAAAACGCCCAAGACGTCAAGCTAACGTCGTTGGGTGCGTCCTCGACAGTTCCATCGACCATCACATCAGGTGCACCAGCATCGTCTGATGCATCGTGAGTGATGCCGTTGCCGTCGGCAGGTCCGTCAAAGTTGGTGTCGCGTCCGCCAGCATCGAGGTCGAGCGTCGTCGAAGAAAAGCAGCCAGCAGCGGAAAAGGTCAGCGTAAGCACGCATGTCGTCACGAGAGGAATCTTGAGAATGCCATACTTTAACACTTCCATAAGCTAGTCTCGAGCGCGCTCACCGGTCAAAGGCGTAGTTCGAGCCGTATCAAAACACAACGGTTTCGATCGTTGTCCGCAATCACGTCGAATCACGGTCGGGTTCGCGCATTCGTCGTTGGGAATGGAGAATCGGCCTAGGGGCCCCCGGCCAAGCCGGAGGCGTTTTGGCAGATAAACTCTCGCTAAGTCACCGACGCCAAACCTGCCGGGCTCTTCCGTGTGTTGCTGCCGAAGCTCCGAGATAAGAACGCGGGTCAGAACGTCCGAGAAGTATTCGACGGTGACGCGGTCAGGACCGGCTTTCGTGTCGTCCGCCGATGCCGCGGCCTAAAAGGGGACGAAGACCACTCACTCGTTCGAACATTGGCTCAGTAGACGGGTTCGTCCATACCTTGCTGCCGTAGATATGGGAACTCCGAGTTGTGCTCGGTCGCGAACGACACGGCCGAGTCCCGGTCCATCCTTTTTCAAATAGCGGGCGTAGCCGATCGCTTAAGCGCGCAGAAATCGTATCAACCTCTGCTCCCTTCCTGCACTCTACGAAGAGCGAAACCTAATGAGAGCATCCTGTGCGCTTCGTCTGTCTGCGTTTCACCTCTCACATCGCACGAGGTACTCGTGGTAGGGCGAATGGCTGAAGAAGGAACCACTGACACCAAGACTCCGAAAACTTCCAGCGAACACCGGCTCCGTCTCGGAACGAAATGGCTCGGACACGCTGAACTCCGCATCGCGCAAGAGACCGAATCGGACCTCTCCCCGATGAATCGATAAAAGCGTGACGAGAATATCTCCGTCGAGTTTCGTGGCGAAGGTGTCAAGACGTTCTTCACCGATATCGAAGCTCCCCAGTTCTTCGACAGCGCCGGAGGTATTGATTTCAAGGAATCGCAGCTCACCAGAGCGCTCATGGCGAACAACCAGCGCTCCTCCCTCTTCGAGGGGAGAAACACGATTCCATCCTCCATCGACGAGGCGCTCGGTTCCGTCGCTTGAGCGGAGGAAAATCGGGCCACTATGGACGAGGTAACGTTCCTCGCCCAGCGCTACGACGCTACGAACCTCGAGCGAGGAATCGAAAAAGTCAACGACCTCTGTCCCGCGGATGACGTACACGCGCGACGACCAAGAGTCCTCACACCACTGACGGCCAAGCGCAAACACGAGGCCTCCATTGGCAACGAGCCGAAGGTCTCGAGTTCGGTCGCATGAGCTCGGGTGAGGCAAAGGGATCGCGATGTCGCCCTCGTCCGAACGTCGAAGAAGAGTCCGCCCATCTTCCGTGACTTCTATAAGATAAAGCCAATCGTTCACCCGAACGATCGATTCGGCACGTGCAAACTCGACGCCCTCACCGAGGTTTCCCTCTGCATCCAACGCGGACTGAAACCAACGGACATTGATATTTCCGACGGGATACTCGATTAGACCATCCCAAATTACAAAACCATCCTCTTGAGCGAGGACCGACGTTCGGTGCGTTCTCCAGGAGTCGTCCAAGAACGAGCGGGACGGGACGGGCTCAACGGAGCAAAGATCGGAGAACGCGGGAGGGCCTGAGCTGCCGTCACTCAAAGCATCCGCGACGGTCCCGTCAGGCATCGCATCGCCCGTAATGGCATCACGGGATGCATCGACCTCAGCGTCACGGAGGGTCGCGTCCGCTGCCGTGTCGACTTCGGCGTCACGCACACCTCCATCGGCTTCGAGGGTGCCCGAGGAAAAACAAGCAGCGAAGAAGGTCAGCGAAAGCGAATAAAAGATGGGGGAAATGGGATGAACGCGTCGAGTACTCAGCACGCCGAAAACCTATTCTTTTGCGCGAGATTCCTCAAAGGTTGCGTACCAAGAGTGCGAAAAACGCCCCCGGCACGCATAGGCCGGAGGCGTCTGACTCGTTCGAACGCGGGCTCAGTCGCCGACGCCAAAGCCGCCGGGCTCGTGCATACCTTGCTGGCGGAGGTCCGAGATAAGCACGCGGGTCAGAAGGTCTGAGAAGTGCTCGACGGCGACGCGGTCGGTATCGGCTTCCATGTGTCGTCCGCCGATGCCGGAGTCGTCCGTGAGGTAGACGTAGGGCGTGGAGGTGGCCGCGCCCATGGCGCGGAAGAGGAACTCGACGCTACGGTCGGCGCCGCTCGCAGCGACCGGAAGGATGCGAATGCCTTCTTGGGTCGCCTGATTCACGTGGCGGAGGTGAGCCATATGGTCGTAGCGCTGGGGCGGGGCGTCGGCGACGAGCACCATGACCTTCGCGGCGTTTTCTTGCTGGCTCCAAGAGAGCGAGTTGAGCGCCGCCTCAAGGCCGGAGTTCAGATCTTCCGGGTAGTCGCCGCCGCCGGTCGCGAAGATGGACTGCATGGCCTGCGTGAAGCCCTGAATATTGGTCGTGAAGGGAATGCGCTGAAGCGGCTGCTGGTCGTGACGGTCCCGGTAGAAGACGGCGCCAACGCGGATCTGAACCTGACGCGATTCTGCACGAGTGCGCGACACGATATCGGCGAGCTCCTGGTTCACGTAACGAAGCTCGTCTTCCATGCTGCCGGTGACATCGATGACAAAAGCGAGGTCGAGAACGCTGGGTCCCTGCGCCTGAAGGTTCGACAAGCGAAGCGTAACCTGCTGACCATCACCATTCGTCGGAATACTGACCTGCGCGTTTCCAGTGCGCCCCTGAGCGTGCACCTGAACCTGACACCAGCCGCCATGGTTTGCCGCCTGCGGACGAAGCCCTGGGTAGTAATCCCAGACGCCGTCGGCATGAGTGCGGCCGTGTCCCCCGCAGCTGGAGCCGAGGTTGATCGTCGCGCCGGAAACCGGACGACCGTTGCGATCTTGAACCTGGAAGCGTACCCGGCGGCTCATATCGAGCCCATATTCGCGCGCTTCGCCGTGATGGCGGCTCAGGTACTCGAGGTAGTTCTGACGGCGGTCGTGATCGCCAACGGACGCAGCCGTCAGCTGACGAACGGGGCGATAAACGGGCTGCGCGGGAACCGGCCGAACCTCTTCGACAACGACTTCCATATCATGGGCCGTGGGCTCCATCCGGCGACGCATCGAAGGCGCCGCGGCATCGTCCATTCGATCCATTGCGCCATCCCGCGAGGCCACTTCCCGCGCTCGCCGCGGGGCAGAGGGTGCGCTTGCTCCACCCGCTGAGATGGAGGCAGAACGAGTCGACGAGGGTGCCGCCGACGGGGGAGCGACAGGAGCCTCCGCTGCGTAGTCCCCACCCACATCCGCAGGCGCCATCTCCGCTTCGGCGTACGATTCAGCAGCGCCCTCCGCGCGCCGCGTCTCCGAATGAACACGCACATCTCCGCCATACGCCGGCGAAACGGATTCGGTAGAATCTGCGTAACCGCCCCCTTCGTCGGTCATCACCACGGTGTGGTCGTCGTAGCTTTGCGACGCCGCTCCGCCGCAGCCGGCAAGCGTCAAAAGAATCATCAGCGCGTGCGCGAACCTTGGCATGGAGCTCTCCTTCTTTTTCGTGTCCATCACCTAGAGAACGAGAGGACCTCCGCGCGCTTACACTTCTTGGCGAGAAAATTTCTTTTTCCCGATTTTCGCCGGTTGCCAATCGCCTCCGCTCGTATCCGAATGACACACATTGCACGATATTAAATCGATATAGCTAAATAGAATCAAACGCATACATTCGGAAGTGTATCCAAAAATGGTAACGGAAAGGCTTTTGCGCTCCTTGTCGATCGGCGTTGGCGAACGCATCACGAAAGGCATGAAATACACGCTTTCGAAACCTTCTCTTCTCTTTTCACTTCTCCTCGCGTCTGTGCTTCACGGCTGCGTCAGTTCGCATCTCTCGAAAGAGAACGCGCAAAGCGCGGAGGACCGAGACACGCGCGACTATTGCGACGAGTTCGATTGGTATGGCGATGGGGAGTGCGACACGTTCTGTCTTTCCACCGATCCCGACTGCGCATCGGAAGAAGCTTGCGCAGGGGAAAATCCAGCAGGCTGCCTCGGAGATGGAGAATGCCCAGGGGATTGGATATGCGATTTTGAAATGGGCGCGTCTTCAGGCTGCAGCTGCGACGATGGGGTTTGGAACTGCACCCCGGATGTCAGCGCCGGGACGTGCGTGCCGCCAAGCGACGAGGCGTGTTCGGACTTCTGCGGGCCACAGGAAGACGGCTCGTGCACAGGAATGCGAGGGTGCGATGGTCCAAATCCGGCAGGCTGTTCACGCAACGAAGATTGCTCGGGAGACCAGGTTTGTGACTTTTCCATGGAGCGCTCGGGTGGCTGCTGCTGCGACGGCGCGAGCGGCAGCTGGGTCTGCACGCCGGACCGAAACGCGGGCACCTGCGTTGCACCCCTTCTTGAATGCGAGGGAGAAAACCCCGCGGGCTGCCTTCGTGACGAAGACTGCGAAGGTGAGGCGGTGTGTGACCTCGAGATGTCACGCTCGTCCGCATGCGAATGCATGGACGGTAGCTGGGTCTGCACCCCCGATGTGAATGCTGGCACCTGCGTTTCGGCTAGCGCATGCGAGGGCGAAAACCCCTCTGGATGTTCGAGCGATGAGGAGTGCGACGATGCTTCCTTCTGCGACTTCGCGATGGGCCGCTCCTCCGGCTGCTTATGCGAAGGGGATGAATGGGTGTGCACGCCGGATATGAGCGCCGGAACCTGCATGCCGCGCTAGTGCGTGATTCAAATCGCTAGAAGGGCCCTCTTCCGCCAGGAACGCCGATCCGAACTTCGCTCTTCCTTCGATATAGACGGCATGTCGTCCGCCCTCCGAAGCTCGCCTCGGCGTCCTGACGAAAGATCTTCCCTTCTACCGATCTGATCCCCGGGCTAGCCGATCGGCGCCTCTGCTACATTTCCGACCGATGAAGAAGCCGCCGAATGTCTATCGCTACCTCGACGCGCGGCGCTACCTTGCGGATGTCTACGCATTCCGGAAGGCGAAGAGCCGCGCGTTTTCGTATCGATGGTTTTCGCGACGCGCAGGCCTCAAGGCACCGAACCATCTGAAGCGCGTCATTGATGGCGACCGAAACCTTGGTCCCGAGGCCGCAAAGCAGTACGCCCACGCGCTGGAGCTCGCGGGCGAAGCTTCGAGATACTTTCTCGAACTCGTGCGCTTTACGCAGGCAAAGGACCGACGGGAGAGGGCCGAATCCTATGCAAAACTGATGCGTTTTCGTGGCTATCGAAAGGCCCATACGATCGACGCACAGCAGCACGCGTACCACTCGAAGTGGTACATCCCGGCCATTCGCGAATTCGCTGGGTCTCCAGAGTTCCGCCCAAACCCCTCATGGATTGCCGAGCAGATGCTGCCCAAGATTACGAGGGCCCAAGCGCGCGAAGCCCTCGATGTGTTGATATCGCTGGGCATGCTGAGCCTCGGAGACAATGGCGCGGTCGAGCGCGGCTCCGAGGTTCTCACCACCGGCGCCGAGACGGGCGGGCTGCATATCGTGAACTTCCACCAGGCGATGATGGAGCGCGCGATCGAGTCGGTCGAAATGGTCCCAAAGCCGCATCGAGATATCTCTGGCGTCACGTTCACGGTTCCAGAGAGCGCTCTCCCCGAACTTAAAGAACGCATTCGTGATTTCCGGCGCGAGCTGATCGCGCTCGAACGCTATGAAAACCCCAGCCGCGTGATGCATATCGCGATTCAGCTGGTCCCCCTTACCCAACCCGCCTCATATGAATCTGAATAACGCCGCTCTTGGCTTCGCCCTCTCTTTTTTCCTCCTCGGCTGCGTCGCGACCGAGACCGGAAATCCTCTCGATTGGTCGACGGAGATGGTCGATGTTGAGGCCATCGGCGCCCCCGGCCCAGGAGAACCGGTCACCGTTCAAATCAGTGTTCCCGCAGGGACCCTTCCGCCAGGTATTCGGGTCGACGCGATCGAGCTCGATGCCGCAGGTAACGTGTACTCGGAGCAGACCGGCGCAGATGGCAGCTTCGCGTTCACGTTTGATTCGCAAGGCTCGCTCTTTCGGCTCGTCCCCTATGCGGAGGGAGAGACCTACGCCCCCACCGACGTGGTCCTCGGAGAGCGAACGCCGGCAACCCTCGATTGCCTCGTCGTGGACGGTGGCGTAGTTCGCGGGATGACGAGCGGCGAGGTCATCGTTCGAAACGAATGTGGACGCCCGCTGATGCGTTCCGCGGCGATCGCTCGCGGATCCGTGAATGTCGAAAGCGATGCGGCCGAAACCGTGGAAGCCGAAGGCACATTTGCCCTCGGCTTCAACGCACTCTCGGGGAGCGCGGCGCTCTTCATGACCTTCTCGGGAGAAGACCGCTCGGACGCCTATTTCGCGGTCACGCTTATCGAGTGATGAGCTACTCGGCCGCCTTGCGGAAGCGGAGCGTCATGCGGTCGCTCTCGCCGAGCGCCTGACGCGCTGCACGGTCTTCGTCGGTCTCGGCGCCGCGCATCACCGGCGGGAGCCACCACACGCCACCTTCGTGCGCATGATCGTCTGCTTCGTTCGCGTTCACTTCGCTTCGCCCATCGAGCACCAGGCCGGCCTGTTCGGCGAGCGCGATGACCACCGCTTCACTGACGTAGCCATCCTCGCCCGTCTCCGCACTCGCGTGACCTTCTGGAGCACGATGCTGAACCACGCCGAGAATTCCGCCCGGCTTGAGCACGCGCGCAAAGGCACGGAAGAAGGTTGCGGCGTCGTGCGAGTCGCTGCGAATAAAGTTGTGGATCGAACGGAAGGTGAGCACTCGGTCGACGCTATTGTCGGGGATATTGCTCATGCCTTCGTCGCCGTCGAGAACCGTGCGGCCGACGTCACCGTAGAAATCACTCGCTGCGTCGAGGCGCGCGAGCGTCCGCGCAGCGTAGCGGTTGTCGGCGCTGCGGGTCGCAACCCAGAGCTCTCCGCCGCGGAGGTAGGGCGTAAGCACGCGGGTGTACCAGCCGCCGCCGGGCCAGATCTCGACCACGCTCATCTCGGGCTGCACGTCGAAGAACGCGAGCGTCTCCGCCGGGTGACGATAGGGATCACGTGCACGCTCTTCGTCGGTCCGGTGCTCACCCGCGAGTGACGCTGCGAGGTCTCCACTCGCAACATCGGCGCCGATCTCCGGGAACGTCGCCTCCGCCGCTGCGCGCTCCGCGCTCTCGGCGGTCTGCGCGACTTCGGCGCCAGCACTCGAAGCCGCCTCGGAGGCAGTCTCGGTCGCGCCGCCACAGGCCAAGGAGAAAAGAAGGGTGAAATACGTCAGTCGCTTCATGGCGGCGGGTATAGAGCGGAAGGGTCCGTACGCAAGGCCGAGCCGTTTACTCCCCGGGGGAATATCGCTCGAGCGCCTTCAAGTCATCCCGAAGACGCGCCGTGATCATCGGGAGGCGTCGTTCTGGACTGAGCCATGTATGAACTCGCCCGCCAGTGCTGACCACCACCGCGTTCGCCCGTTCCACCGTCGCTCGCAGGTCGTTCGTGCTGCCGAAACCATTGAGCGTCTTCCCGTAGCCTCGGCGCCACGCCAGCTCCGGCAACCCCTCTCGTGCCTTCTGCAGCGCCCCATCGCGAACTCTGCCTCGCGCATTCCATCCCCGGCCGAACACCAATGTGATCGATACCTTTATTCGTCCTCGAGGGACCCAGAGCGAGAGCGCCTGAGCTTCGGCAACCCGCTTCAAGATTCGGTGTCGAAAACGTTTCACAGGAACGATCACCATATCGCCGAGGGTGAGCACATCCCGGTCGTCTCGAAACATGTCCGCGAAACGCTGTCGCTTTTTGGCATCGGTGATCGAGCACGTTAGCCACCCGTTTTCGGAGAAGGACTGCGGACGTTTCATCGCTTCGATAAGGGTATCTTCGGGGGTCGTGTTTCGACCTTCGGGGTCCACCATCAGCTCCGCCGCCCACTGGCCCCCGGCATCTCGCACCGCTTCCCCAAGCTCACGGACATCCTCAGTCCAGTCCGAACCCATTCCCTTGGTTCGAGAGACGCCAGACGTCAAAAAGTAGAGATGCTCACCGTGTTCCGCGCGACGCGCATCGTATTGTCCGAGGAGCGCGTGAACCTTTGAATCGCTCGCGGTCTGCTTCGACATTGTGCCGATGATTCGCGGTGAATCATGCGCGTGAATCGCCGAAAAGACGGGCATCCCGCCGAGGCGGTGAACGAGGTCGCGGCGCAGCGGGATCGCATCTCCCGCGTCGTAGGCCGAAAGCATCAGGCTTCGCCCGACGGACTTCAACGATACGTCTTCGGCAAGATGCGGACCGTAGCCGTAGCTCTCGTCGTGATGCGCTGAAAAGCACCGCTTCCATTCTTCATCCGACACCGCGCGGATCGCGTCCTCTGCGGACTGAGCCGCTTCTACGGTTCGGAAACGGGCAACGAGCACCGTATCGCCGCTGTTGTTCGAGGCGTAGCGCTCGTAGACATAGACGCCTTCTTTGATCGAAGAAGAAGCACTACCAGTCTGGCGAGCGCATCCTCTTCGCGCAGAGGCAGAGCGGAGCGACTCTTGCTCGGCGGCGTAACGTGCGAGGAGGTCCTTCGCGTCCCGGAAAGGGATCCGGTGATCGTGAAACGAACACGAACCGAAGTGCCGGTCCGGATGGATCGTGATGAA
>JAHDCI010000188.1 GCA_020629955.1 Myxococcota bacterium
AAGCCCTTTCGATTTCTGAACTCTTCGCCTCGCTGGTTCCGCTCCAAAGTCGTCGCCCCACGACCACCGCGGAGGAAGCACAGGACGCCTTCGCCGTGCTCTCCCCGTATCGTGATGGCGCGATCTATATCGGCGAATACGACGGGAATAGCGAATGGGAGCGGCATTCAGCGGGCGACGAGATTGTCTACGTGCTCGAGGGCTCAACCACACTCTTCTTTCTGGAGGAAAACGGCGCGCAATCCTCCCGCTCAATTGGCGCCGGCGAGCTCTTGGTTGTCCCGCAAGGCCAATGGCACCGCTTTGAAACACCAAGACCCATGAAGGTACTAACGGTCACACCACAGCCCACCGACCATTCTGTCGAATTGCCGGAACCCTAGCCCGAATCGGTCACCAGGAATCGCACCTCGCACAATCCTTCACAATCGTAAGGAACGTTCTCTTCGCTCCAATACGGACTGTATGGGCTGCTCCGACAGCTTCCCTTACGATTGCGAAACCTTGCACGAACATCACGAGGCTAGTGACCAATGCGGGCTAGCCGCACTTGTTAGAGGGTTCGGCCTCGCTCAAACGACGTCCCTTCATACCCGCCGAGGAGTCGACCGGTTCGCTCATCGAATGAACTCTCGGAGCGAGTTTCACGCGTGGCGCGCTGAAGGGTTACTCGAAGCCGAGCCAGCGGAAGTATGCGTTGACGAGCTGCGGGCCGAAGAACAGCCATTCGAGTGCGCCCAGGGCTAAGAAAGGACCGAATGGCATCCGTAAGCGCATTCGGCCACCGGAGGACGTTCCCTCTTCGATGGCCTCTTCTGAGTCGGCGGCTTCTTCCTCCTTCGCTTCCTGCTGGAGGGCCTTCGCGATCACATCCTCTTCGAGATCTTTCCCGGTGCAGCTCGCAAGCAAAGCGCCTCGGCTATTGACGGGGTCGAACGCGAGACCGTAATCGTCGGGCGCCAGCGGCGTCTTCCGCAGCATCGCGACCATCGCGAAGAAGATCCCCTGAAGGGAACCGACCAAAATCGCAAAGAGGACCGCGCGCCATCCCAAAAACGCGCCGATCATCAGGAGTAGCTTTGCGTCGCCCTCACCCATTCCCCGACGTCCCGTCAGCCGCTCGTAGCTCCAGACGAACACGACCTGAATCAACAGATAGCCAACGCCTGCACCAACGGCAGCGTCGACGGGATCGAGATCGCGAATCGCGACGGTGGCGAGACCAAGCGCCGCTCCTGGCAGCGTTACCTCGTCCGGTATCATCATCCATTCGAGGTCGGTAAACGTTGCGACCACGAGTCCGCCGAGGAGAACGAAGTATGAGAGCGAGACGAGAAGCGCGTCCGATGCGGGCGTGCCCGGGTCCGCCTGAATCCAATGCCGCTGCACCAACGCAACAAGGAGCAATCCGCAAACAACTTCGACGAGAACATACCGGGGGGTCAGCTTCGCACCACAGCATGACGCACGACCTCGCATCCACAGATACGCAAGAACGGGAACATTCTTTAGCGCCGGGACGGGCGTGCCGCACGATGGGCAATGACTCGGCGGAGAGACAACGCTCATGCCGCGTGGCCAACGGTAGATCGCGACGTTGAAGAAGCTTCCCCAGAGGGAGCCGAAGAAGAACGCAAACGCGTAGATAAACCAGGCAGGCAAGTCCTCAACGAACATGCGCGAAGCTTACTCGTGTTCCCGGCTCGGAGCGAAGAACCTACTCGCGAGGATTCCAGGTGTTTGGACGAACGGGCGGAAGGTAGGGATCACGAAGAGCGCGATAGCGACGTCGAAGCTCCGTTCGGTGCTCGATGCGAGAAACCGATTCGAGGAGCTCCTCGATTTGTGAGGCCGCTTTTCGATTGTGGGCGCCCGTGGGGAAGAGCTGCAGATACGCAAAGAGCCGCTCGATGCGTTCGACCGCCCCGTCCATCAACGAAGTGGAGAGCGCGTACCAAACCGCCGCCTCGTCCAAATCATGAGAACTGTTTGCCATCTCTTCGGTATACGCGTCCGGCCGACAAGGCTTCCCTATCCACTCCCCAAAATCCGGGACGTTTCCCGTCTTTCACAAAAATAGGGTGTTCCGAAGAAGCGACACCAAACGCTGTGAACACCGTTATGATTTGTGAACGTCATCCACAAGATTCGGCTCGCGCGAGCCACGAACTTCGCGTACGAATATAAAGTTATTAAATTTTTACCCTCTGACTAATCTCAAAACGATGAGCCAAACTTCCGAACAGCGCGTCTCTCGAGCGCTTTCTCGACTCCTGCAAGCCGGAGTCTCGGGCTCCGCTTTCCCTGGAGCGACAGCATCGGTGGCTTGGCGAGAAGAGGGTCGATGGCACTTTTCCACTACTGGAGCAGGCAAACTTGGCTTGGGACCATGGGCAACGCTCGGCAGAGTCGGCCCCAATACCATCTACGATCTCGCTTCTCTCACCAAACCGTTTGTGGCGACGGCCGCCATGCGGCTGGTCGAGCTCGGCAAGCTGAAATTAGAGGACAAGCTCTCCGACCTGTGCCCAGACATCAAAGGGGAGCCTGGCGAGATCGCCTCTCTCGAGGAGCTGCTCAGCCACCGTTCTGAGCTTGACGCCTGGGGCGGCCTTTATCTCGATGTTCCTCACGAGCGCGGCACATCGGCGGCGCGGCGATGGATCCTCAATGCTGCAGCCAGACGCCCTCGAACGGAACAAGCGGGCGAACCTGCTGGCAACCGCGTCGCTCTCTACAGCGACCTCGGATATATGCTCGCCGGCGAAATGATCGCTCGATCATGCAACGCGAGCCTCGCGACCGTCGTCGACGAGCAAGTTCTGCAGCCACTGGGCCTCCGCGCACAAATCGGTTTCGCGGGTGCGATGCCCGGCGATCGACGAGGTGCTCTGGTCTCTTCGTGTGCGCCAACCGAACGCTGCGACTGGCGCGGAACATTGGTACGTGGGCAAGTGCACGACGAAAACTGTGCAGCGCTTGGAGGCGTCTCCGGCCACGCCGGTCTCTTCGGAGACGCGGAGTCGGTGACGCAATTTGGAACCGCCATTCTCGATGTCCTCGGCGAACGGAGCGCCTATCTTGATCGCGCAACGCTTGTTGAGTGCCTCCGTGTACGCCCCGGTGGCGGCTATCGGATGGGCTGGGACGGTCGCAACGGTCAAGGCTCCGCTGCCGGACGTATGATGAGTCCGCAAACCTTCGGTCACCTCGGCTTCACCGGGACGAGCCTATGGTGTGACCCAGAAGCGGAAGTCGTCATTACCCTACTTTCCAATCGCGTACATCCCAGCCGAGCAAACGCAAAGATCAAGGGTTTTCGCCCCGCATTTCACGACGGCGTGATGGCGGCCCTTGGTCCGCGAAAGAGCCAATAGGCGAGATTCGAACCACGCTGATCGCAGGCCGGGGATTTACTGGCGCTCGCGAAAGCGCATTCCAGCGTTCGCTTCGAGACGCGCGATCAGGGGTGCCGCGATGCTTGCCGCGGGCGTCCAAAATCCACCGGCAAGCTCATCCTTCGAAGCATCCAGCAGACACTTGGCGGTCTCGCCGATCATGCGTGCGGTCGCTCCATAGCCGGGGTCTCTTTCGCCAAAGACCTCGAGCGAGATTCGATTGCCGCCCTCGGTCTCTCCATAGAGGTCGAAGCGAAAGAAGCCTTCCCGCTGCATCTTCTCCGACGGGCCTTCACCTGGCTTCGGTAAGACCTTCGCGGACAAGAAACGTTCCGTTGGAGCCCAGTTCATCGCGGCTTCGAACGCATCGATGCCGCGTGCCAGTCCATGCGCAACGAGTGGATTTCGGAAGCCCATTTTCTCGGAGTACGTAAACGTCTCGCCGTAAGGGTAGTCGAGCATGGCGTTGGTCGCGTGCACGATACGAGTGTTGATGCTCGCCATCACGAAGGGCGCGAGCCAGCGACCCGAAGAAGCAGAGCGTTCGACACCCGTGAGCGATGGTTGACGGACGCCCTGACGCCTCCCGTCTGGGCAAAGTGCGTAGGGATCATCGAGCAGACGATGCAGCGAGGGATCCGCCTGAAGGTCCTTGTTGCGCTGCTTCATACTGGCGATCGTGCCGCCGCTGAACGCTCCCTTAAACGCAGCGACTTCCGTAGAAACATGCCGAAGCTTCTCCCCGAATCGTTCCTCAGCAATCTGCGCGAGCTTCCAAACTCCGAGGTCCGAGGGCAACGAATCGACGCCGCACATGCTGAGGATACGAGCGCCGCTCTCGAGGGCAGCCTCATGATGCCGGTCTCGCATATTGCGAACGAAAACAACCTCGCCGGCGAGGTCGCAATAGTCCTTCCCCTGCTGCGCGCAGGCCCGAATGACCTCCTGCCCGTAGAGCCGGTACGGACCGACGGTTGTCAGAACGACTTTTGTTTTTGCGACCATCTCGTCGACGAAGCTCGCGTCGAGACCATCACCGACGATCAACGGAAGCTGAGCGGCCTCTGCGCCGAGCGTCGCGCGGAACGCACGAAGCTTTCCCTCGTTGCGTCCCCCAATGGCCCACCGGAGACCTTTGTCGAGCCCGTAGACCTCGAGCAGGTGCTTGGCCGTCAGCTTCCCAACAAAGCTGGTCCCGCCCCACAGAATCACATCAAACTGATCACTCATCGCCTCTCCTCCGTGCCTCGAAGGCCTTTATCTAAGGCGCGATCAATCCCAACCGCAAGAGTGCACGTTCGAAGGGCAAAAACATCCGTTCTCTTTTCCCGAAGATGGGTGCGTGCGGACGCGCCCGTGCTTCCAATCACGCCCCAACGTCGAAAAGAATCGCGCGTAAACACCAGAGCCTGGCGACGCTTGTCGCGTTCTCACGTCGCGCGGTTCGCTACGCGCGACCTACGATTCGCGTTCTTCGGTGTCGACAATCGGTGAGAAGAAGTTGTCCTTCTTGATATCTTCGTCGACTCGAAACGCGAACCGATAACTCGGTGCACTGCGCATATTGCAGTTCGGCCGTTCGCAAAACCGGCACGTCGGACCAACAAGCGCGACCCGTACGCGATCTGCGGGGCGCGGCCTCGGCAGGTCGTCCGCATACGCAAAGCGGTCTGCGTAACGTGCCTCGCAGCCAAGCCCAATCGCGTAAGCGGTTCCTCGGGAAATCGAGCCACCTTTTGACTCGCTTACAACTTTCGCAAAACAGAAATAGGTGCTGCCGTCCGGGAAGCGTTCAAACTGCTTCGTGATCGCGTTCGGCGTAAGAAAAGCAAGATGCGCCGTGCGCTTCGGACAAGAGCCTCCGTGATGGGCCAGAGGGACTCCGTCGCCCGCGTAGCGCTTCGAGATATTGCCGGCCACGTCGACCCGAAAAAAGTGCATCGGCACTCCGGGCCTCTCCGGATCGCCGAGGTTGCAGATCCGGTGCGCGACCGTCTCGTAGCTCGTGTCGAAGCGGCGCGCGAGAATCTCAATATCGTATCGCTCCCGAACAACCTCTTCATGAAAGCGGCCGTACGGAAGAAGCACCGCACCTGCAAAGTAGTTTGCGAGATGCATTTTGATCAGCGCCGGCGTTTCCGCATGGTGCGATTCAAAACGAGCTAGCCACTCCTCATGCAACCTTTCTCGATCGAAAACGAGAAGCGCAGCGACATGTGCCAACTGAAAGCGCAGGCGCTGATCGGGCATCCGCGCGGAGAGCGCGACCTTGCCGCTCCCCGGAGAGAAGCGGCGGATCACGCTCTCGTCCTCTGTAAGCTCGACATGAACTCCGAAGCGCGAGACAAGCGCCTCAACAAGTTCGCCGGCGCTGCTCCGAGTTCCGAGCCCGGCCCTAACACGAAACTCCTCAGCGCGTGCCTCGAGGGTCGGAAAGTAGTTGCGCTGTTCCTCGAGAAAGTCGGTCACCTCGTCGAACGGATGGTAGTCGGCCGCGAGCATATGCTCGTTTCGCTTCGGCTTTCCCTGTACGCGTTCGAGGCGCTGTCGGGTTGTCTTGTAGAGGTTAAAAAGCGTCGTGATCGTGCGCGTCGCAAGCGGGGTGGCTGCGAGCCCGTCGAGTTCTTTTTCGCCCAGCTTCAGGCTGCGAAAGAGCGGTTCATCGAGAAGTGAAGCGAGGCCTTCATCGACGCGCTCGGTGCCGAGACTCGCCATAAAGTCATCGACGCTCACGTCGAATATCTCGAGCGCCTCCACCAGGATCGGGAGCTGCATCGAGCGCTTTCCCTGCTCCAGCAGAGAGAGGTAGGCCGGCGAAATCTCCAAGGCCTTCGCGACGTGAGACTGACTGATCCCGCGTTCCGTTCGGAGCTCCCGGAGCCTCCGTCCCATCACCGCATCGTCAACGCCTTTGGCCATACGACTCTCGCTCCATCGACAAAGTCTACGTTCCCGTGACGGCTACGGGAAGAAATCGCGAGTCCGCTGATGTGCAACGAACGGATTTTCAACAAATCACAATGCCGAACGCAACTGGTGCGACGACTGGACGAAGACACTTGCGGAGGTCCGATATGAGAACGGTTCAACTGATCGCTACGCTTTTTGTTTTCACGAACGCCGCGGCTTGCGCGCCGGAGGGGAATGGTTGCCCTTCGGGGACGCACCCGAACAACGGCCGGTGTTTTTCGAGAGTCCCGAGCTGGGATGCGTGCGTCCCTGGATTCGAAGCATGCGATGGGGCAGACAATGACTGCGATGGCATAACCGACGAGGACCATGCAAGCGCGTGCCCAGATTGCTCTGGCCCAGACTGTCCGGAAAGCGCCTGCGTATTCGGAGTCGAGATTCCTTGCGCGTGTCCGGCGGGGACACGACGAGCGTGCGGGCCCGAGTTCGGAGAGTGTGCGCCGGGGGTTCAGCGTTGCGAAGACGGGAGATGGACTGCTTGCGCGGGAGGCATCGGCCCAAGCTCGGAGCGCTGCGATGGCCTTGATAACGATTGCGATGGGGTTGCGGACGAAGAGCTTCGAATCTTGGTCTACCTTGACCGCGACTACGATGGATACGGCGACCCTGCCCACTCGTGCTCAGTCTGTGGACTGTCCGATACGTGCCAAGAACCCGGCCGCTGGGTCGCAAACGCACTGGACTGCGATGACGACTGCGACGTGTGCTTCTCCGGGAGCGAGGAAGCATGCGATGGACTCGACGGCGACTGTGATGGACACGTTGATGAGGGCGTGACGCAGACCTTCTACCGAGATGTGGATGGCGATGGGTATGGAAACCCCGCGAGCCCAGGTGAGTTTTGCACGCCGGTCGCCGGTTTCGCGGCGCGCGCGGGAGACTGCGCCGACCGCGACCCGCGCGCGAACCCCGCGCAAGAGGCGATTTTCGAGACCCCCGTGGCCGAACGAGGAGGATTCGATTTCAACTGCGATGGACAGGACGATCGGGAGACACGGGATTGAGTCCCCCCCTGAGAGCAAGGACCGGAAGAGTTGCCAAATGATTTCGGTGCTTGTTCGTTGCCAGACGGCGGCGCTGCCTCTAGAGTGCTCTTCGAATGTTGATTCCGCACGTAGTTGAGACGACCCACCGCGGCGAACGCGAAATGGACGTCTGGAGCCGGCTCCTGAAAGAGCGCATCGTTTACCTTGGTTCGCCCGTGGACGATTTCGTGGCCAACGCCATCGTCGCGCAGCTTCTCTTTCTGGAGAGCGAGAGCGCCGAAAAAGATGTCACGATGTACATCAACAGCCCTGGAGGGGTGATCACGGCCGGCATGGCGATCTACGACACCATGCAATACATTCGGTGCCCGGTATCGACGGTGTGCGTCGGTCAGGCAGCGTCGATGGGCGCGTTCCTGCTCGCGGCTGGAAGTGCGGGCAAACGCCGCGCACTCAAGCACAGCCGGGTCATGATCCATCAGCCGCTCGGTGGTTTCCGCGGCCAGGCGACGGATATCGAGATTCATGCGAAGGAGATCATCTCCACGAAGAAGCGCCTGAACGAGCTCCTCGCAGAGCACACCGGCCAGCCTCTCGAGCGAATCGCAGAAGACACGGAGCGAGACAAGTTCCTCTCCGCCGATGAAGCACTAGAATACGGACTGATCGACCAGGTGATCGAGCCGCGCAAGACGCCCGGCAAAGAAGCTTAGTAACGAGCGTTCGGGGGTCGCGCATCGTGCCAGGGAGCCCGATGAGCATTGAGATTACATTTGTCCGACACGGGGAGTCGGAAGCCAACGTGGAAGAGCGCTGGCAGGGTCATGGCGACTCGCGTCTTTCGGTTCAAGGCTGGCAGCAAGTCATGTCGTTATCGAAGCGCTTCGCGGGGCAGCGTTTTGACCGGATTGAATCAAGCGATTTGATTCGCGCGCGAGAAACCGCGCGCGGCATTTGCCGAGCGGTTGGACAGCCGCTCCGCGAAAAATCGGAATGGCGCGAAATCGACGTGGGACGCTGGGAAGGTCTGACCCGTGAAGAGGTCGTCAAAAAGTTCCCGGAAGAAATGGCGAAGATTATGGCCGGCGAAGACGTGAAAGTCGGCGGCGCAGAGTCTTGGGGAGAACTCGCTCAGCGCGGGCTGGCGTCGGTAAGACGGCTGCAGCGCGAGCTACCCGACGGGGGACGAGCTCTCGTGGTCGCGCACGGCGGGATCATCGCTTCCACCTTGGGACATCTCTTTAGCCTGCCTCGAAAGCACCCAAGACCGCTCGGGAATATTCACAACACCGCGATTACGACCGTTCGTTTCGAAGGCGACCGAGTGGCGCTCGACCGGTACAACGACGCGCTTCATGCAGGCCCTCTATCCAAATGGGCGAAGGCGAGACTCGAAAAAGGCGACTGCGCGATCGGACTCTTTCACGATCACCTTCCACACGGCTATACACCCGGCGTCGGCCACTACGAGTTCGACTCCGAGGATCCGGCAGATCTGGAAGACGCTCTCGCAAACCTTCAGGCCGAACACGCTGGTCAACGCATCACTATGAAGGTTCCCGCCCGGGCCATCCGTCGTCTTTCAACCGAGTTGCTCACCAGCGAAGCGGTTCGACAAGCGAGCGGGATCACCCACGCGATTCGCGGGAGCTCAGGGACGACGTTCGCCGATCTCTGCGTAGGCTCGTTCGCGACCGATTAGCCTCCTCCCTTCAACGGGCCGGGGCCGAGAGCATGAAAAAAGCCCGACTTCCGCCGGGCTCTCTTTTCATGCAGCGAAAACAATCGCGCAATCTACTGAAGGATGGGTGGACGCTCATCATCCATCGCGTCGAGATCGACGTTATCTCGTCGAGCGGGCGCAGGGGCAGGAGCTGGACGGCTCTCTTCGGCAGGAGGGGCCGCCCGCTCAATCCGGGGTCCTTGGGCATAAGAGCCCGAAGGGAAGGTAACGACGACAAAGTGGAAACCATTCTGACCGACTCGGGACGTCACCTGAGGTGTAACGTTTGCGCGGAGCTCAAAAACGAACGCGAGGTTTCGACCACGACGCTCTACACGTGCGATCCGGACAGGCGTGTTAAAGAAACGCGTATCGAGTGGTCGTCGCGTGTTACGAACATGCGTTCGACAGTCGCGTAGCAGCACTTCGAAGCGGCCATCAGAGGAACTCGTCGAAGTCGCCACGGCCTGATTCGTTTGCAGGAAAAACGTTCCTCCGCCCTGCGGGTTAAACCCAGGCCAAGTCACGAGGTTTGCCGGACGGCGACTCGCCGCGCTCCCTGCCCGGGGCGGTGTGCCTTGCCCTTCCAAGGTTACGCCAGCGTATTCCCCAACCTGTCGTGCGGGCGCGACACGCGCTTCCTGCGCGGAGGCAAGACCTGTCGCGCCAAAGGCCAGCGCCGAGGCGAGACAAGCTCGAGAGAGCGAAGCTCCAGAGGAACCGAGAAGAGAGCGAAGAATCGAACGCATACCGAATGCTACCGGACCCAGCGCCTCCGGATCAAAGATGAGGCAAACTCAGCGCCAGAAAGTGCTTTCCCAAGTCACCCTTCCCTACCCGACCGGTGGGTCCATCGGCGCAGCCGAGAGGAAGATATAGAAGCCGGCACCGAGCGCAGTGAAGAAAAAAGCAATCGCAACGCCTAAAATCAGCGGCGTTCGCGCTCTAGTTTCTCGCGTTGCCGGACGGTGCTGCGCGAGCGCTTGATTCGCCTTCGCGA
>JAHDCI010000018.1:0-29454 GCA_020629955.1 Myxococcota bacterium
TTCTTCTGTACCCAAGTCTCAGTCGTACTCATAATTTACTCTGCTTTACCCACCCGCTTTTTGTCCGGCGATGGGCCGGATGTCCAGCGCACGCTGCGTTGAGGTAGATCAGCCCTTGGAAGCGCCGACCACCACCGCGCTCGCGTTGCCGTAGAAGCCAACGGTGCTGATCAAAATCGGACCACGATCTTCTTGCAGTTCCATCGCCGCGCTTGCGAGTGCAAAGGCTCCTGCTGCGCCGAAGGTCTCCCCGTGAAGTTCTTTTAGCGCACGCCGTGGCGCCGCAACGACTCGGGCGATTCCCTCTTCTTCCGCGCGGTCGATAGCGTCGATGCCGCCTTTTGCGGTCAAAACGGCGGAGATATCGGCCGGGTCGACGTTTGCGTCTTTGAGCGCAGAGCGGGCGGCACGCTCCACCGCTTCGGCAGATGCGTGAACCAAAAGTGCTTCGGAAGTGGGTGGCTCGAAGGCCGTGCCGTAGCCCAGGATTTCCGCAAGGACAGTCGCCTTTCGATCGATGGCTCGTTCCCGCCGTTCAACGACGAGATAACACGCGCCTTCGCCCATCTCGACGCCTTGGCCCTCTTGTCCCAATCCGGAGCCGCCGCGGAGAACCCCCAGGCGATCGAGCGCGCGATGCAAGGGTTCGCTGACCACTTCGCCGCCACCCACGAGCATCGCGTGCGCGCGTCCGTTTCGAAGATGAGTCGCTGCTGTGAGCACCGCGTCGATGGCTCCGCAGTTGCCAGCGACGATCGTCGTATTGGGCGCTTTCAGTTCTTCCCAAATCGAGACGTAGCCCGCTGCGGCGTTGATGACCGTGTTCGGAAAACGCGTCGGGTTGATATATCGCGGGTCTTCGAGTTCCGCGACTCGGTTTAGTTCTGTGATCGCATCGAGCGAACCGTACGCCGTGGCGCTGCAGAGCCCGACTTTTTCCCCATGAAAGGGCTCTACGAAACCCTCTTCGTTCTTCACGCCCGCATCGCGAAGCGCGTGTTTTGCCGCGGCGATGAGAAACTTTGTGAGCCGGTCGTAGGAGCGGTGACCCTTCGGGCCGAGGTGTTCTTTGGGGGCCCATCCCCAGACCTCCGCGGTGCGCCCTGGGTGCTCGGTCTCGAGGACCTCCGACTCCACGCGAAACGCAGCATCGGAGCCAGAGCTCATCAGGGCTTCTTTCCAGCTTGCCTTTCCAACCCCAAAGGGGCTGACGGTACCGATGCCGGTGATGACGATATCGAGACTCATCGGTTTGGCTCCGGCGCTGGGAGAACGCCCGGCTTCGCAAACGTCACCACGGCGTCGTAGCCGCCGAAGGCGAGGGCGTTGTTCAGCACCACATCAATCGATGCTTTTTGTGCGGCGTTGGCGACGAGCGGAACCTCGCAATCGGGATCCGCGTTTTCGAAGTTGATCGTCGGTGGGATCACCTGGTCGCGCAGGCTGAGCACGCAACTCACAGCTTCGATCGCACTTGCCGCGCCCATGCAGTGACCGATCATGCTCTTGATGCTCGTGATCTTTGGCGCGCCCGTCGAGACCGCACCGAAAAGGCTACGGACGACATGCGACTCGACCTTGTCATTTGCCGCCGTTCCGGTTCCGTGCGCGTTGATGAAATCGACATCTGCCGGGGTTAGACCGCTGCGCTTGATCGCTTGGCTCATGGCGAAGAGGGAGCCTGCCCCTTCGGGGTGAGGGCGAGTGATATGATGCGCGTCGCACGCCAGACCGTATCCCCCGACTTCGGCGAGGGGCGTCGCTCCGCGGCGAACGACCGACTCTTCCGATTCGAGAACAACGATACCAGCGCCCTCGCCGACAAGGAGTCCGCGGCGACCCTGATCGAAGGGCTGGCATCGTTCAGGGGCAACGGCGCCAAGCCGCACAAAGCCGGCGAACTGGAGCTTTTCGATCACTTCGGTCGCTCCTGAGATCACGATATCGGCGCGTCCGTCACGAATCTGATCGGCGGCGTAACCAATCGCGTAGTTTCCGGCGGCGCATGCCGCGGGCATGGTCTGTACCATGCCGCGGGCACCGATTGCGCGCGCGACATGAATCGGGAGTAGGGTCGACCCGTAGAGCGGCAGCTTCGAGGGTTGTACCCGTTCTTCGCCTTCGTGAATCCACGTCGATTCGAGTTCCCCAAGGACGTTGGCCTCGCCCATCGTGGTACCGAGGATCACGGACGCGCGCTCCCCATCGAAGCGCTGGAGGTCAAGCCCGGCTTGCTTCACCGCCATGCGCGCCGCGGCGACCGCCATCGCGGAACATCGGCCCATCCGTCGCGCCTCGCCCGCGCTCAAATGATCCCGGAAGCGAAAATCTTTCACCTCGCAGCCGATCGTTCGGTCGATGCCCTTGGTGTCGAAGTTCTGGATTTCCGCCGCGCCGCTCTTGCCCGCGAGAAGAGATTTCCAGAAGGTCTCTACGTCGTGGCCGACAGGGCTCATCACGCCGAGGCCAGTGACAAAGACGCGGCTCATCGCAAGGCCTCCGGTGCGCGGAGATTTGCGGTCAAAGGCGTAGTGAGGAGGCTCGGCATAGGCGTTCTACTGGGTTGGCGAACATCGCGTTCGTCGAAGCCTGGGGTCTACCTGCCGAAGGGGCGCAAAGCAACTCGAGGTTCCCGGCCAAGCGGCCTGTTTTTGTCGTGATTTTCGGCCGGTCGTCCGAATTCGGAACTCGGCGAATCGCGTGACTCGACTTCTCTTGACCCTTCTCCCGGAAGCGCGTAACCCGGCCGCGTGAGTGATAAAACGCTGGTTTCCTCCCTTTCTTCGCTTCGCCGCGGCGAAGGCAGAGGTTTTACGTTTGTCGGAACCGATCGACAGGAGCGCTACTTCGGGTACGACGCGCTCGAGATCGAGGCCCACCGCCGTGCCGCATTTTTCGCCGCACACGGTCTTGGCAAGGCCGACCGGGTTGCCCTGATTATCCCGGAACCTCACGAGTTTGTGCTCTCTTTCCTGGGGGCCTCCGTCGCCGGGGTCGTTCCTGTTCCGATCTATCCCCGCGCCTCGTTCAAAAACCTGGAGGGCTACGTCGATACCCTCGCGCACATCATTTTGACGAGCGGTGCCAAGGTGGCGCTCTGTATGAGCGGAAATCTTGAGGTGGTTCAGAAAGTCGCAGAGCGAACAAAGGCGGCCGGCCACGAGCTGCGCGTTCTCGATGTCACGAAGGCGTTCGAAGGCGAGGCTCCATCGTTTAACGCTCCCGGAATTACACCGGACGATCTTTGTTTCCTTCAGTTCACCAGCGGAAGCACCAGCAAGCCGAAAGGGGTGATGGTTCGGCATCGCAATCTCGTCGCGAACGCGAGTGCGTTTCTCGGACCGCATGGACTCGACAGGCGCGATGAGGACAAAGGCGTCAGCTGGCTCCCGCTCTTCCACGATATGGGGCTGATCGGTTTCGTGCTCGGGACGCTGGTCTGCGATATCCCGGTCGTGCTCTTGCCCACCGAGCAGTTTGCGCGTTCCCCAGGCCTTTGGCTTCAGACGATTACGAAGCATCGGGGGACGATCACCTACGCTCCGAACTTCGCCTACCAGCTCGTGACAAAGCGCGTGAAAGACCGGCAGCTCGCGGAGCTTGACCTCTCCACGTTGCGGATCGCCGGCTCGGGTGCGGAACCGATTCGTGCGCGCACGCTTCAAGCGTTTGCGGATCGCTTCGCCCCCTGCGGGTTTAAAGACACGGCGTTCTTGCCGAGCTACGGCATGGCCGAAGCGACGCTTGCGATCACGTTCCATCCGCACGGAACGAAGATGCGCGTCGACCGCGTGGATTTGCACGCGATGAAAGATGGAGATGCGACCCCCTCGGATGCAGACGATGCGCTCGAGATCATTGGGTGCGGAATCACGTTCCCGGAGCATGACGTGAAAGTCATCGATGAGGATGGCAATACCCTCGGCGAGCGGAAAGTGGGGCATGTTCTTGCGAAGGGGCCGAGCATCACGGATGGCTACTTCGAGAACGAAGAAGCGACCGCTGGCGCGTGGCAAGACGGCTGGCTTCATACCGGCGACCTCGGCTACTTCGCGGACGGCCATCTTTATATCTGCGGCCGAATCAAGGACCTGATCATCATTCGTGGTGCGAATCACTATCCCCAGGACATCGAGTGGTCGGTCGCTGAAATCGAAGGCGTGCGCCGCGGCAACGTCTTCGCATTCTCGGTCATGCGAGATGGTACGGAGGAGCTCGTGATCGCAGCCGAAGGTGCGCCCGCTGACCAGGACCGCTTGCGCACGGAGATCGGCCGACAGGTTCAGCGCGAGTTTGGGCTAAATCCGGTGCATATTGCGATCTGTCCGCTAGGGACCCTGCCCAAGACGAGCAGCGGAAAAGCACAGCGACGCAAAGCCGCCTTGCTTTTCCAGGCCGGAGAACTCAAAGAACATCCCCCCACCCAAAACTCCTCGGATTCGAAGTGAGCTATGTCGGACGTTGAACTCAAAGAAAAACTGCGCGAAATCATCTCGGAAGTCTCGGAAGTCGATGACATTCCTGACGCCGCGGAGTTCAAAGATCTGGGCATCGATAGCATGATGGCGATCGAAATCGTTGCGGATGTCGAGCGGACTTATCACATCTCGATCCCGGAAGATGAGCTTCAGGAGCTCACAAACCTGAACGCCGTCTTCTCGAAGGTGCAAGAGCACCTCGCGAAGAAAGCCTGAGCTGCGCTGCACGTCGCGTACAGCGGCGAAATTCATGACGCAAGAAGAGCTTTTGGAGCCGGAGCACGGCTCTCAAATCGTGCACCGTTTCTTCGCCTCCTATGGAGAGACCGATCAGAGCGGCATCGTTCATCACGCGGTTTACTTAAACTGGCTCGAGGATGCGCGCACCGCTCTCTGGCGAGGGCGTATGCCCTTTGCCCAGATCGAGCGCGAGCAGCGCATCACGATGGCCGTGACCACGGCGAATCTGCGTTTTCGTAGGCCCGCTCGCTTTGACGATGACATCGCCGTCGAATGCTGGGTGCAGCGCATCCAAGGCGCACGCATCACGACGCGTTACCGGGTGTGGCGCCAAAAGCCGGAGCCGGAAGAGCTTTTGGTCGAAGCGGAAGTCGTGCTCGCATGCATCGACCTCAACCGGATGCGGCCCGTGCGCGTGCCGGAAGATGTCCTGAAGCACTGCGATCCATTCGAGAAGTAAACCCGGATCCGTCACCAGGATTCGCGCCCTCGCACAATCCCTCACAATCGTAAGGAACGTTCTCTTCGCTCCGATACGGGCTGTATCAGTCGCTCAGACAACTTCCCTTAGCTTCTCAAAATCTTGCACGATCATCACGTTCCGATCCGGGTAAACGCAAAAACGCCCCGATTCCTCGGGGCGATTTTCGTTCGAAGACGAAGCGGCGGTCTACGGAAGATCGGCGCCGATGCTGTGGCGTGGGTCTGGAGCCGGGTCGGGGTCGGGCTCCGGTTCGATCGTCAGCAGGAAGAACTGATAGGTATTGGCCGAGATATCTCCCACCGAGACGCTGACGCCACCCGCGCCATTTTCGTCCGTATTGAAACGTCCGGTGGAAAGCGGGCTCTCGCCGCCTCCAGCAAGCCAACCTTCGTAGACCTCGCCGTCAAGCGCGGGCAGGTCTTGGACCATCGTGACGACGTCGCCGGTCACGGGGTTGATCGTGACCGTTCCGGTCGCGTCTTGGTCACCGTGGGTCGAGCGGCTGTAGTACGAGATGTCGAGGTTGATCGGCTCGGAACCCACGGGAGAACCGCAGCCGCTGAGCGCCAGCAAAGATAGAAGGGCGAAGGGAAGTGCTCTGATCATAAAGTTCTCTCTGTGCAGGGGAGACACATCAACGTCTCAAAAGGCATAGTCGCGAAGCGGCGCTTCGTTTCAAAAAAAGTGAACGACGAGGATGATGTGATCTTCGAGGATGCAACGATCTCGAACCCTATATCGTGCAAATCCGTATCGAATCGACGCATTTGCGCAGCGCGAAGTTTCGATGAGAGTTAGAGCCCGCGATGATGCTCGGGCCGGAGCGGGATTTCGCCGCTCAGTGCGCGCTCAATCACATCGACGATCGCGTCCCCATCGCGCGGAAGGCGACCTGCCAGGGGTAGATAGTTCGAAGCGTGATTGGTTCGGAAAAGCGCGTCGCTCGGCTTGGCAAAACGCACCATCGTTTGCAGTTCCCGAAGAAGCTCTTCGATCGGCGGCACTTCGAAACGGCCTTTTGCGGCCAGTTTAGCAAGCGGCGTTCCCGGCACGATAGTGACGGTGAGCGCTGCAAAATACGCGGGGTCCATTTCGGTCACCAGGCGAGCGGTCTCCAGAGCATGTTCTTCGCTTCGATCTTGTCCGATACCGAGCAGGGCGATGACGCTCATTTTGAGGTCTGCCGCATGCGCTTTTTCGGCGGCCTTCATATGACCTTCAAATGTGTCGCCCTTGGCGATGCGCTTGAGCGTAATATCGTCGCCGGATTCGGGACCGATATAAAGCGTGCTCAACCCCAGCGAGCGCAGCTCCTTTAACTCATCCACGCTCTTCGCATTGATGTTGCGAGCCATCGCGTAGCAAGAGACTCGGCGAAGATTGGGGTAGAGCGCGTGTGCCTTTTCGAGGATCGGAACCCAGCGGTCCATCTCCATCACGAGCGCATCGCCGTCTGCAACAAAGAGCTTCTCAATACGCGGTCGCAACTCGTGCGGGATACCTTCGAGGTCTTCGATCACAGCGTCGAGCGGGCGAAGCGAAAACTCTTTGTCGCGATACATATCGCAGTAGGTGCAGTGGTTCCAACTGCAGCCGAGGGTTGCTTGTACGATCAACGCGTCGGCTTCAGAGGGCGGCCGAAAAATGCGGCCTTCGTAACGAGGGAGTCCAATGCGCATCTGGTTATCTTGCGATGAGGAATGAGTGCGCGCTACGGGGCGATGGGCAGCGAGGGTTTGCCACGTCGTATCTCTTCCAGTCGGGCGCGCTGTTCAGGCTCGCGGTAGAAGAGGTTAAAGGTGTCGAAGGGGATCATGCGTTTCCCGTCCGGGGAGGCGATGTGCACGCAGCTCTTTCGAACGGAGCGCAGGTCCATCGAGTGTCGATCGAGGAACTGCATGATCACGACTCGGAAGACGCGGTCGTAGCTTAGATCTGGCACTGCCTCGACGCGTGGCAGACAGCAGAGAAGATTGCCCAGCGCCGTCGATGCGCTCTCCGGGCCATGCGCGGTCGAGAAGGTGTTGAAGAGGGCATCTTGGAGCTGTTTGAGTAGCTCCGGTTTTCCCTCGTAGAGGATCGTATTCTCGGGACCCTGGAGCAGCACCTCCGGTGGAACGAAGCGCGTGAGCGGTGCGATGTCCTGATAGTTTTCTCCCTCGCCGCGGACCGCATACGCCATCGCGAGAGAATCTGAATGACAGGGCACCGGGATGATGTCTTCCGGCAGGAATTCGGGCGCTTGTTCGTAGATCCTGCGCCGTACTTCGGAGAGCGTGAGACGGTTCTTTTCGAGGTCGAATGGGGTATTTCGCCCTTCGTCGTAAACGGGCTGGAAGGTCACTCCACGGATGCAGCGATAGCTCTTCGCGAACGCGATGATTTCGCCGATTTGGTCGTCGTTGAGACCGCGCATGAGGGTGACGACAAGCGTCGTGGAAAGACCGACTTCTTCGAGATTCTCAAGCGCGCGCTTCTTCGTATCGAAGAGCTCTTTGCCGCGTAGCGCGACGCTCTCCGGGGCACGCAGCCCGTCGAATTGGAGGTAGATCTCAAACCCGGGCGCGTAGCTCGCGAGGCGCTGCGCAAACGGTTTGGAGGCGGCGATCTTCACTCCATTGGTATTCACCATCAAGTGACGGATCGGACGCCGTCGACACGCGTCCAGGATTTCGAAGAATTGCGGGTGTACCGTCGGCTCCCCGCCGGAGACCTGTACGACATCCGGCTCGGTTTCGTTTCGTACGATGCAATCGAGCATCGATTCGATCTGATCCATCGAACGATGTGTCTGTCGATGTGGACCGCTTTGTGCGAAACACGTCGGGCACTCAAGGTTGCAGTGGTCGGTGATCTCGAGCAATGACACGCAGCCATGCTGCTCGTGGTCCGGGCAGATGCCACAGTCGTATGGGCAGCCGTAGCGAATGCCGGTGTTGTAGTGCGCGGGCTGTTCAGGCGGCTTGAGAAAGACTTCGCGGCAGAGCCGGAAGTACTCGACGTCGTCGGAAAGGAGCACGCGTTCGAGCCCGTGCTCAAGACATCGCTTTTGGAGGATGACTTTGCCGTCTTCGATGACTTCTTTCGCGTCAACCGTTTGCAGACATGTGCTGCAGAGCGCGCGTGTCGCATTGTAAAAGAGGTAAGGGCGTTCTCGACGAGGGTTGCTCACCCCCAAGAGGTACCAGCTTTTGATTGGAACACCCTAACGGTCCGTTGATTTATTTCGAATCCCGCTTCGCGGTGTTTTCACGCGCTCACACGCTATCCGACCCTTGCCACGTATCTACAATGCCTGGCTTCGAATGGACGCATGTGTGCGGATCAACGGACTGCCAAAAAGGCGCCCGCCCCGCACCGAAACCGGTGCGAGGCGAGCAAGGGGGGATTGTTGGAGAGGGATAAAATCTTAGCGGCAGATGCCGTCGATGCAGTCGCGACCGTCGCTGCAGGGCGAATCCGCGCTGCAGTCGCTTGTCGCTTCGTTGCTGGTGCCGCAGTACATCGCGGTGGTGTCGACGTCCTCCAGGCAGATGGAGAACTGAACGTCGACGCGAGCGCATTCCATGCTGTCTTCACAAGGCGTGCGGCAGACGCCGTTGACGCATTGGAATCGACAATCGTCGTCGCTCTCGCAGAACGGACGCGGGCGCGTATCGACGCGACATACGCCTTCATCGCAGTAGCGTCCCTCGCCGCAGTCTCCCGCCGAGCAACCGTCGAAGCAGACCGAGTCGAGGCAGACGCGTCCTTCGCCGCAATCGCTATTTTCCATGCACTGCCCAGGCGTGACGGGGATGTTTCGGCAGATGCCTTCTTCGCACATCTGGCCGGTGGGGCAGCTGCCCTCGGCGCATTGCGACGTGCACTCACCGTTAAGGCAAACGCGACCTTCGCCGCATTCGGTGTTGAACTGACAGACCTCGTCGTCCGCGCGGCATTCACCGGAGACACAGGCGAACCCGTCGGAACAAACACCCGTCTCCGCACAGCTGCAGCCCGTCTCGCCGCAGCTCATCGAATCTTCGACGCACATGCCATCACGGCACACGAGCGAAGCGTCGCCACAATCTGCGTTTCGAACGCATGTTCCTGGGGTGGGGACAGGCTCTGGCTCCGTCGGGTGCACGCAGCGCCCCGCACGGCATGCCGTCCCCTCTTCGCAGTCCTCGTCAATCGAACACTCTCCGACGCAGCCGATGTCAGTGCAGAGAAAGCCATCGGAGCATTCGAAATCACCACGGCAGCTCGGGCGCTCGGGCGGATCGACTTCGCTGCAGCCGACGCCGTCGCACGAGTAGCAAGCGTCTGCGTCGCAATAGTACGTATCGGGGCAGCAGGCGCTCATCAGCGAAAGAGCGAAGAGTCCAGAGATGAGAATGCGGGGAGAAATGGCGGTCATAAGATCCTCGAAATATGCCGTGACGGTGAGGGCGGCACGATGAATAGTCTTTCACGAAACGTGCCAGCTTGGACAAGTTCTCGGGATTCCGCTCCGCTCCTCCTTGAGGTCACAGGATCCACTGGCCAATTGGACAATGTTTTCCAAAGGATCTCGAATATTTGGGTTGAACTCTCGGGCTTCCAGAAGATCAACGGACCACAAGATCAGATGCGTCGGGACGCCCGCGCGCCTCCAGGAATGTGCCGATCTTTTGATGCGATGCGCCGTGCGGTCACGGCATGTGAACACGGGTACACACGGCGTCCCTATGGTCTTCTCTCGCGGAGCGGCGTAGCGGCGAACCCACACGCGAGGTCTTGCCCCTGATCTTTCGCAACCCGGTGGCCAAGCGATGTCGATTCACGGTAAGATTCCTTCATGTTGAGGATTTGGCTTGGAATCGCGCTGGCGCTTGGAATGGGCTGTAGCGTGTTCGACCCTTCGCTCATCGAGGACGGTGGAGTGCCCACCGACACGTCCACGGATGTGGTCATTCCAGACGATCGCGATCTGCCCGATACGCCCCCGAGCGTGGTCTGCGCTGACGGTCAGAATATCCTCCCGGCGCCACGCCCGACCGAAACCGGAGATGGCGATGAACTTGTCTTCGGCCTGAAAGATGTTCAGCTCGACCAATCGGCCAGCAACGGCTGGCGCCGAATTGGATTTAATATCGATGGGCTATGCTCGGAAGAGCTTGGACCCGTTGCGGAATGCGTTCCGCCAGATCGAGAAGCCGAGCCACTCGTCGATGGTGAAGGCGGGATCGATAACGCATTCGGCGCCGAGTTCTTCGACCTCATCGAGATCATCTCCCCAGGCCTTGAGGAGACCTCGATCCTAAGCGCCAACAACGGCAATGGCGTGATATTGGTGCGGATCCGCGGATGGAATGGCGAGGCGAACGACGGTCGCGTTGAGGTCGATATCAGTCAAAGTGTGGTGGGCCGACCAGGCACCGCTGCGCAGACGGAAGCCCCCGCACACGTGATCCGTGACTTCACGCTATACGAGGCTGACGGTACGACGGAGGCGCCTCGGCCCAACTGGGACGGCAACGATTGGCTCTGGGTTCGCGAAGAGAACTTCATCAACGAAGACCTCAACCTGCCGCAGATCCAAGACGACAATGCATACGTCGCCGACAACACGCTTTATGTTCGGTTGCCCGGTTTGATTCAGATCCAGTTCGCCGGTGAAAATCGCGGCGTGAAGGTCGCGCTCTCGGATGGCTATCTGTTCGCTCAAATCTCCGAAGACCGGACCCAGCTGGTCGACGCAACCTTCGCGGGACGTTGGTCTATTCGGAATCTCCTCGGTACCGCGCGATCCGTTGGCGTCTGCTCGGACGAACCCTCGTACAATATTCTATTGAACAAGCTGAACCGAATCGCGGATGTCCGCGCGACCCCGGGCACTGGCGGCGCAGATATCGAGTGTGACGCGATCAGCGTCGGCGTGCGTTTTCAAGGTTTCCGGACACGCATTGGAGGCGTCACGCCGGGGTTCCAGCCTCCTGACGAGTGCACTGACGAGTAGCATTCGCGTTGCGGCCTCATGTAGGGGCGTTGCGAGTTTACTCTTCTTCGGAGGGAAAACCCTGCGTATGACCTGCCGGTCGGTCACTTGCTTTCGGACGCGTGATCGGCGCCGGAAGATTCTCCCGAGGGTTCGCTTTCAGCATCCGCTCGAGCGCGATAAGGACGTCTTGCGTTCCGCTTTGCGTCGCGGAGCTAAACACGAGTAGCTCGTGTCCGCGCTTCTTCATCTCCGCCCTCAGCTCTTCTTCGAGCTCTGCAGATTCGGGCAGGTCGGATTTGCCAAGCGCGACGAGCATCGGTCGCGAAGCGAGGAGATCCGAGAACTTTTTCATCTCAAGCATAAGCTTGTCGAAGTCGGCGATGGGCGACCGTTCCGGATCCGGATCGAACGCGAGAACGTGAAGCAGAACACGGTTCCGTTCGACGTGACGAAGAAAGCGAAGCCCGAGCCCAGCCCCTTCGCTCGCGCCCTCGATAATGCCGGGAATATCCGCGATCACGAAGCTGCGCTCGTCACCGAGAGAAGCTACACCGAGGTTGGGTACAAGCGTCGTAAATGGGTAGTTCGCGATCTTCGGCTTCGCTCGTGAGACGGTCGAGATGAATGTGCTCTTACCAACATTCGGAAAACCTACGACGCCCACATCCGCCATCAGCTTGAGTTCGAGGCGCAACGATCGAATCTCTCCGGGTGTCCCTTCTTCGGCGTGCTGAGGCGCGCGATCGTAGGGAGTCGCGAACTTCATATTGCCCCGGCCGCCGCGACCACCTCGCGCGATGACGACCTTTTCATCGTGTTTGTCCAAGTCCGCTAGAAGCTCACCCGTTTCGGCGTCGTACGCCTGGGTGCCCACCGGAACCAAAATTACTTCGTCTTTGCCGGCGGCGCCGAACTGGTCCTTGCCGCGTCCGTGTTCGCCACGCTGGGCTTTCATTCGACGGCGGTAACGAAGATCGAGCAATGTCGCGAGGCGGTCGTGGGCGTGCAGAATCACATCGCCGCCATTTCCACCGTCACCGCCCGAGGGCCCGCCTAGCGGGCGGAATTTTTCCCTGCGGAACGCGACGCATCCATTACCACCGTCTCCGGCGGCGACTTCGATTATGACCTCGTCGACGAACTGCATTTCGCCCGTGTAGCTCGTTTCGCGTGCGGGCGCATGGAGATCCCCTCGCTTCTGGTTTCGTCGAAGGGTTGCCGGTCGGCAAATCCACCTCATGAGGGCGGTTCCGACACAAAGAAGCCCCGAAACGTGCGGCCGGACCACCGTTCGAAAAATAGCACTGGCATCCCGCTTGAAACGCTGTAGCCCAGGTCCAGATATGAGGCTCCGGCAAATAGCGGCCGTTTCGATAGCGGCGTTTTGTGTGCGTGCAGCGCCCGCGCTTGCCGATCACCCTTCGCCGACGTCATACGGTGTTCCAGCGCTTGAAGAGGCCCGCTGGTTTGCGTCGATGCGGGTCGCGGCGCTCGACGGTGACCGTTTCGAAGGCAGCGCTGCGCTGATGGTGGGCGGGCGTCTATTTCCGATTCCAGTTTCGTTTTTTGCAGCCGTCCCCTTGAGACTCGGAAGCTCCGGTCATGTACACGTTGACCGTTTTGCTCCTCCGAGCGCTCACCCGGGTGCGACCTTCGGGGTAGGGGATCTCTTCGCAGGCCTTAGCACGGGTTTCGAGTCGGGCTTTGGTTCGGCCCAAATCTTCGGCGGGGTTCATTTTCCGACCGATACGCTGCAGCGTCGCATTGGACGCTCACCTTTTGACGCTGAGCTCGGCGTCGCCTTACGGGCGAGCGTACCTTACGCGCCGATCCGTCTCGTCGGGACGTTCCGCTACAACGGTAGCGATGGCGGCGGAAACCAAGCAGGGGCTCGGACCACAATCGACCTATGGAATGTGCCGCAGCTCTACCGCAACGAAAACGTTCTGTTGGGGCTGCGCCTCGGGTGGCGGCTGCTTCACGAGAGCGCTGAACGTCACGGTGGCGACATTGTTTCGGGAACCGCCTCGTGGAACGTGCTCGCAGGGCTTGGCCCCGAGCTTCGCGTTGGCGACTTTGATATCGCGGGAGTGTTTTGGCTACCCACCTTCGCCCGCCGCGGTGCGCTCGCGCACCGGTTGTCGTGGGGGCTCGATATCACCGCGAGCGTCTCATTTGGCTCCGCAGAAGAATCATCTTCGGACGCGCATTCGCACGACGAACACCCGTAATCCTTTACACGCGCAGCATGGCCGCTGCGCTTGACCAGCCAAGGCTCATCGCGAGATCGAAAGCGGTCATTCCGTGGCGCGTTCGTTGCGCTCGATTGGCACCGAACTGCAGCAAAACCTGAAGTGTGGGTGTGCTGCCAGCGAGCGCTTCGTGGTGGAGAAGCGTCCAACCGACGGCGTCGGTTTCGCCGACGCGGAGCCCCCCAGATTGAAGTTGTTCCGCAAGCTTTGGGGCCATGTTGACGGCCATCGGATGCTCGCCGCCGGAGGCGCTCCAGCCGGAGCCGGTGGGCGTTAGTTGGATCTGCGCCGGGTCGCCGAAATCGAGTC
Organism: Myxococcota bacterium; assembly: GCA_020629955.1. GTDB lineage: Bacteria > Myxococcota_A > Polyangia > Polyangiales > Houyiibacteriaceae > JAHDCI01. The sequence continues at coordinate 13,729 of JAHDCI010000018.1, forward strand.
CCCAGGCTCCGTCATGCGAGGCGCGCTCTTCCGGCGACATCTGCGACCGCATTAGATTGACTGTGAAGCCGCCACAGACCTGACCGCCAATGACGTACATCCAGTCCGTCAAACGTCCCGGCGGGAGGGAGACTCGCTGGCCTCGCTGCACCGAACGAAGGTAGTTCGGCTGATTGATGATCGTGCCCGAGAACATCTGACCGTCGAACTCGATGCCTTCCATCCAGAGGTGCTCGACGCCTTCATTTGGGTTGTAATCCCAGAACGCCGCCTTCGCGTGTGCAATATCGCAGGCCTTGACGATGCGCCTTCGCTCCCAATGCATCTCCCGCCAGAAGTAGCCGAAAGTGGACCGAGCGTTGTGATAGGCCGCCTCCATTGTCTGGGTTTGTTCCGCGTAGAACACTCTCGGGGCGCCGCCGGCGGGAGCGCCCATTCCCGGGTTGGCGCTCGACGCTACAGGTTGTGGATCGCTCTGTACCCCGCCGCGCGCACGAAGCGCTGTCCGCGCCTCTTCGATGTTCTCTTTGACGGCCTGTGAGTCGACACCGAGTTTTCCAGCTTCCTCATAGTAGCGAATCGCATCGTCGTAGCGCTCGAGTCCGAAGCAAGCTGCGCCTGAGTTCATCGCAGCGAGTGCTCGCCGCGCCGGAAACTGTGCGCCGATCGTTTGAAAGGCCTCAAGCGCCTCCTTCGGACGTCCCGAGGAGAGCAAGGTGACCGCAACTTGAATCGCGTCGGCGTCTCGCTGTTCCTGGAGGGCCCTCGCAAAATCGGCGGAGAGCTTCTGAGTTTCGGCGTCGGAAAGGGCCATAGCTGTAGTTGTATCCGCTCAGTCTTTCGGAAGGGCAGGAAAGCTGCAGGATTCGCAATTCGCGCGTTTTGAAAATCGAAAGATCGACCATTCGAAATGAAGACCATCGAATACGGCCATTCGTCCTCTAAGAGGTTCACCTATGTCGAGCAAGAGCTTTAACGTCTCGAGCGCTTGAGCACTTCCCAGAATGCCCGGAAGCGCCCCGAGGACTCCGGCTTCCGCGCAGTTCGGAGCGAGCGCGGGAGGAGGCGGAGAAGGGTAGAGGCATCGATAACATGGGGCGCCTTCGTCTCGAGCGAACGTGATGAGCCGGCCTTCGAATCGATCCAGGCTTGCGTGCACCATCGGCACGTTGCGCCGAACCGATGCCTCGTTGAGCAGATAGCGCGTCGCAAAGTTATCGAGCCCGTCGACGTACACGTCCCAGGTTTCGGTATCGAGGATGCGCTCCGCAGAGCGCGCATCAAAACGCTCGCAAAAAGGAATTACGTGCACCCCAGGATTCAGCGCCGTGATCCTCGCTTTCGCGGAGAAGGTCTTCTTTTGGCCTTCGCTCTCGGAGGAGTGAAGGATCTGCCGCTGCAGGTTCGAGAGATCGACCTCGTCGTCGTCGACAATGCCGAGGGTCCCAACGCCGGCCGCAGCAAGGTAGAGCGCAACAGGTGAGCCGAGACCTCCCGCGCCAAGGACGAGCACTTTCGCGTCGAGCAAGCGGCGCTGCCCCTTCGCCCCCACCTCGGGAAGACGAAGGTGCCGAGCGTAGCGGTGAGCTTCTTCTGGGCCAAGGAGCGCGGGGTCGCCGCCGGGCCTTCGAAGAAGTCCGGCGCGCCGCGCTTCCGCGAGAGGGGAAGCCAGTACGTGGACGTCTTCCGCTCCCGCACGGAGCAACGATTCAGCTGCGCTCTGCGCCCGGTTTCCGGACTCGCAGAAAACGAGCAGCGTTCCCCACCCCGTAAGTTCGCTTGCCCTGCTCGAAAGCGTTGAGAGAGGATAGTTCTGCGCGCCGTCGAGGGTCCCAGCGCTCCACTCGTGGGCTTCTCGAACGTCGACGAGTCGGCCCGGCCCGGCCGCGAGCGTTAGGAACGCGCGTAGATTGAGTTGGCTTGGAGGCTCCGTCATCGGCGTTCTGATCATGGGCGGCCCGAGACAAGCCGCAAGCCGCGCGGGAAATTCTGAGAATCTCGTGAAGAATGCGATGCTGGAAGGGTGTCGATGCTCGTCTCGCTATATCTCGACCACCTCAAGGTGGAGCGCGGCCTTAGCGAACACACGATTGTCGCCTACGAGGCCGATCTAACGCGACTCGTTTCGCATCTTCAATCTTCAAAGCGAACCATCGAAGACGCTGAGATCGAGCACATCGCTTCCTTTTTTGTCGCTCTCGCAAAGGAAGGTCTCGCCGCGCGATCGCAGGCGCGAATCCTGAGCGCCGTACGCGGGCTCTACCGATTTGCCAATCGAGAGGGCGCCATGAAGCGCGACCCGAGTGCGTTGATCGCTCGGCCACGTCTCGGGAGGCCATTGCCGAAGGTTCTCTCTATGGAGGAAGTCGACGCGCTCTTGAACGCGCCGGATGATTCGAAGATTGGGATCCGTGACCGGGCGATGCTCTACGTGATGTATGCGGCTGGGCTGCGCGTCACAGAGCTGATCTCGCTCGAGCTCAACGCGCTCGAACTTCGCGGCGGCTATCTTTCGGCGTTCGGTAAGGGCAAGAAGCGCCGCATCATTCCGCTTGGCGAAATCGCGATCACGCACCTTGAAGACTATCTTTCCGAGGTTCGTCCGGGCTGGGCGAAACCCGGGGTTGCGGAGGTCTTTTTGACCAGTCGCGGCAAGGGCATGACGCGGCAGGCGTTCTGGAAAAGGGTGAAGTTCTATGCCCGAGACGCGGCCATCATGAAGAACGTCTCACCGCACGTGCTGCGTCATTCTTTTGCGACGCATCTGCTGATGGGCGGCGCGGACCTACGCTCCGTGCAGGCGATGCTCGGTCATGCGGATATTGTGACGACCCAGGTTTATACGCACGTCGCGAGCGATGCCCTCGAAGACGTTCACGCGCGTTACCATCCTCGAGGTTAGCCCGGATCCGTCACCAGGAACGTGATGATCGTGCAAGATTTCGCAATCGTAAGGGAAGGTTGCCTGTGCGACAGATACAGTTCGTATCAGAGCGAAGAGAACTTTCCTTACGATTGTGAAGGATTGTGCGATCATCACGTTCCTGGTGACGGACCCGGGGTAGCCCTCAGTCGCTGTTTCGGCCAAGCAGCCAGCCCTTGCCCCACGGAGTGCAGACCGGAACCCAAGCTTCGAGACACTCGGATATTCGCTCGGTGTCGAGCGTGAGTGGAACGGGCCCCGTCTTGCCGCCCTCGTCCGGCCAAACATAGACTTCCGCGACAAGCGGTTCTAGTTCCGCTGTGTTGGCTTCGTTCCAGGTCGGGCAACCCGTTCCGAACTTTTTATAGAACCAGCCGCCGATCGCCTCGAAGGCTCGCCATGGTCCTGCCGTGACGAGGAACCCCTCCGCGCCGTGCTCCGCGCATAGCGCGCCCCCACACTGCGTCGAATAGCGAATGCCGGTCTTCCGTTCGACCAGCACGTAGTGCCCAATCTCATGTGTCCCGTCAGGGTCGAGAAAGATCTCGATTGTTTGGTCCCCCGCCTCCATGCACTACTCCCGAGTGTTCTCGATGTGGCAGTCGCTATCCGGGCAGGTATTTTCGACCTGGCCATCCGGGCGAAGGAAACGAACGAATTGTTCGAGCATGGGCTCCATGAAGCGGAGGTCGCTATGAGCATCGTTGTCCTCGTCGGCGATCGCCGAGCCGACCGGAATGGGCTCCACGGTATCGAGATGAAAGATGGTGTAGGCGGAGTCCGCTGGGCCGTCCGTGACAAGTAAGGCGCCTTCGGCGCGTCCCCAAGGCTCGTAGGAGCTTCCGCTCATCCACGGAATGCCCATCGTTCGAACCGCGGCATCGGACATGGTGTTTGGCACCTGCGCGTCGTACTCGGCGACCTGGTAGAGGATTCGCCTTTCGGAGTTGTCCACGCCTTCGAGCGGCTCTCCAATCACGTGCCTCGCGTAGGTTGCGGGCTCGGCGAGATCCCACATTCCCTGAGAGGCGACGACCCACCAGTCTCGGTCGAGCTTGTTCCGGTACCACGTGCCGAGGAATCCCTCGTACGACCGGAAATCGATTGAGCGACGAAGCATATGGGAATAGCCGATTGCACCAACCTGCAAGACATAGCGGTCGACCGTATCGCTGAGCGCTGCGAGCGTGACCCCCATAATGCCGCCCTGGCTGATGCCGTAATAGTAGTGCTCGTTTGCGTTCACGATGGGGGTCGGCTCCCCTTCGATATCGAAGCGAAGTTCCTCCATCTCGCCGCACGCGCTGGCCATCGCCTTTTGCAAGATGAGGGAGTTGATCGTGCCCTGAACGAGGCGCTCACCGAGGTGGTCGATATTGCCGAAGTTCCGCGTCACCTCGTTGATAAAGTGCGGCGCGTCTGGAGTCGAGAGCCCCCAATAGTCCGTGCCGTAGCCGATAAAGCCCGCGCGGCTTAGTGCCTCGGTCGTGCCGCCGCTGCTCACCTGACCGGCGGTGCCAAGGAGCCCATGCCCGTACATCATGATCGGCGCCCTCTCCCCCTCGTTCAGCCCATCGCGGGCGCTCTGAGAGACGGCGATCTCAAACGGCGCTTCGGCCACCCCGTTAAACGTGACCTGGCCGCTCTCGTTTCGAAAGAAGGTTGCGCCGGGTTGGTCGTTCACCAGATAGAGTGGCACGGTGTAGGTCCCCCGGATACGGCGAGCGATGCGCGGGTTGGGGGACTCTTCGACCGAAGTAACGGTGCAGTTCCCGATGCCGCTCTCACCGGCTTCAAAACGCGCAAAGGCGTCGTTGCGAGCCGAAAGGGTGTCGCCCCAAATCGATTCGCCGCTCGCCGTGTGGAAATCCCATGCGAGCACGAGGTCTTCTCTCCCGATGCCGTTTTCTTCGAGAATGGCGAAGACGGAGTTCATTTCCTCGCGCCGCGCCTCAAGCTCTGGGACCACCGTCTCGATTCCGTCGCGGAGCGCTTCGAAGTACGCGGACGGCGCCACTGTCGAGCCGTCGATACGCTCGAGGTTGCGGAGCGCGACGATGTAGCGCCGGTTCTCTTCAAGTCGAACGACGGGCCGGAGGTAGAGCGTGGTTTCTTCGTCGGTTGCGGCATCCCACCGATCGATCTCGGCCATATGCGCCACGCGCTCGCCTGTCTCTGCGTCGAGTACGACCGTTGGAGATTCCGGGCTGAGACTCATCGCAATGCGATCTTCGCCGGCGAGGTTGTCCTCGGTGAGCTTTCCAGAGAACGCAGCGACCATCGCGGTCATGGGGCTAAAGCCGTCGAAGCGGTTAAATACATCGAGGCGCTCTGGAACCTGTCCGCGGGTGTTTCGGGGAAAGGCATCGATTGGAATGTCGACGCGAAATCCAGTGCTCGAGCTTCCGTCCTCTCGAAGGTAGCGGCGCGAGGGGAAGGGCATTGTGCAGTGGTGGGGGTCGAGATTTTCACACTCAGGGCGCTCCGCCACGATGCCGACTTGCGCGTCGGGAGAGTCGGCGTCGGGCCCCGCGTCTCTTTGCGCATCGGGGCCAGTGTCAAAGCTCGCGTCGGCGCCGCCGTCGGTCGCGGTATCGTCGTCACCACAGCCAGCGAATGCGGCAACGAGGGCGATGAGAAGAGGGAGCCGCGATCTGTGAACGAAAGTCATTCTGCACCATAGAGCAGAGTTCTCGCCGCTGGCAACGCGCTCCTCTTTGTTTGAAGCGGGGGGTGGGTCTACTCCCAGGTCCGCCCCTCGACCGCTGGCATTCCGCGTTCCGCGGTCCATCCCGCGCGGCCGGTGTTTCCGGCGCGTCGCACGATTTGGATGCCGCGAACGCCGGGGCCTTGGGTCGATGTGAAGTACTCGTCCGCCCGATACTCACCGTGCGTGTCGCCAGCGGGTGGCGTGTAATCTTCGGCGGCTGGCTCTCCGGTCCCGAGGCGCCAGATCTGTTGCGTCGGCGGATATTGTAGTGATTCGTGCTGCCGCCGCGCTTGACGGGTCTCTTCGTTGCGAATCACGCGCCATGTCGTGAGCCGGAAGCCAGGAACGCCTCGCTGCGTAAGAACGCGTACACCCGCCGGAAGATTCGAGCTTTCGATCACGCGTTCATCGAAGGGAATCACGGAGTCGATGCGGCGAACAAAGCTGACGAGCGGTCGCTCTCCTGCACCCAAAATCTGCGCTTTGGTGATCCCCGCCTCGACGCTCATGCGAATCATCACGGGCTGGTCGGTATTGTTTCGGAAGCGGAAGTTCAGGTTCGGGTAGGAGACGGCCGCATCAAGTCCGAGCCGGATATAGGAGCTCGGTCGTGAGTGGGGGCTTCGCTCGAGGATCTCGAGACCTGCGAAGAAGGCGGCGGCGTGAAGAGTGCCGGCGATCTGACACGCACCACCGCCGACCCCGTCGACCAATTCCCCACCGGCAATGACCGGCGCCGGACGGAACCCGCCCGCGAGCGATCGCTCACCGACGCGTCCGTTGAAGTCGAACTCCTCGCCGGGCAGGAGCACCATGCCGTCGATCTTTTCTGCGGCGACGCGTAGGTTATGGGTGCGTTCGCGCTTCGTCACGTTGTGACTGGTTTGGTATTCGCCAAGCACCGAATTGAGCGTAAGGCCTTCGAGGTCCGACGCGCGACGCTGCGGTGGCAGCGTTAGCGTTACGAGTTCGACCTCTGTCTGCTGCGCGTTGAGTGCCTGATGAATTGCTTCGAGCGAGGACCAGATATCGATGGTCCGCCCAACCTGCTCCGGTGTGATCTCGCCACTCTCCACGTTCACTTGTGCGTCCACCGCCGGTCGATTGTAGCTCTCTGCGATCCGCGCGACTCGGGCACGAGCCCGCTCCCCATCGAGACGTAGAGGTGCGCGAAGTGCGGCGTTATCCGGGTTTTCTCGCCGGTGTTCAAGCCACGAAAGCAGACGGGCTCGCTCGAAGGTTGCACCCAGTTCGTGTGCCGAGAGGACCACATCCTCTCCCGCGCCACGTAGCCGAATGAGCTGTCCGAGAAGCCTCACCTCAAGCGCGTTGAGCTGCGCTTCGACATCTCCGTCGAGATGGATCGACACCCCGTTTACGGTCGCGGCGGGGGTTGTGGCGAAGGCAGGCGCACCGATCAGAGCGAGTGCGCAGAGTAGGGTGAGGCGGACAAGAGAACGCATAGCTCTGAATCTCGCCACCTAGCCCGATCCCGTCCAATTTTTGCAGGCTTTGTTCGCGATTGCCCTTTTGGATTTTGGTGTCAGGCTTTTGTTATGAACAAAACTGTCATTAGCTTTGGACTCTCTTCCCTTGTTTTCCTCGGCTGCGCCCCGGCCGACGTTTCGGGTGATTACGTCGTCACGGTGACCAGCGGCAGCAACGCGTGTGGACTCGACGGCTGGACTGAAAGCGACAGCGCTGAGGTGCGCATGGAGATCGTCCAGGCCGACGCCGATGCCAATGCGACCGTCACCGGGCTCGGCGGAACGGTGCTGAACCTCTGGCTTGGCGATAATCGCTTCGCGGGAGATGTCGCCGGGAGCAGCGTGCAGATGACCTTGATCGGTACCCGTTCTCACTCCAATGGCGATTGCGATTTCACGATCAACGCGGAGCTAGACGCCACCGTCGACGAGCAGATTATCGAGGGAATGATTCGCTACCGCCCGGTAACGGACGGTGCGACGAGCTGTGGGACGCTCGCCGACTGCGAGAATACGCAAACGTTTGTCGGCACGCGACCGCCTGTCGACTGAGGAGATTCGTAGGCGTTCGACTTATTCGACTCCGCAGCCTTCCCGTCCGCTTGTCTCGAGACAGAGACACTCCCCGCACATCCCGTCCTCGCGCCTTCGCCACGCACCATCACAGCACTGGTAGGAAGGGGAGCACGCGGTGTGCGCGTAGAGACCTCCGAGGGAGTGGTCGCAGGAGAGCCCTTCGGGCGCTGGGGGCTCGGGTGGCATGGGCGGCTCTCCTTCCATCAAATCGATGAGCGTGCCGCGGCTCTCCACGTCGTTGCGGTCGACCGCCGTGATCGCGAAAGCACCTCGGTAGAGCGTCACGCGCGGTTCACCTGCAGGAATAAAGCGCTCCGGCTGCCAAACGCCCTCGGTCTGTTCGTAGACCATGTACCCCCTCAGATTCGTGGCTCCGGGGAGGAGAATGTCTGCGCCCTCGACGGCGACTCTCGGCGTGCGAACGTTATGGTCACGCCCCCGATTGGCGGGCGGAAGCGCGGGCCTAGCGTTGCGTTCACCGAGCGCCCGGACGACGCCGAGGGTGTCCTCCATGAGCGGTCCAACGTGATAGAGAATGTTGCCTCGTGCGCCGGCCTCGTGCGCACGGCGCGTCATCCGCATCTGCGTCATGAACTCGTCGAGAGTCCACGCCGAGGTGGTGCCCAGCTGGGAGAGGTAGTTGCCAGCGAAAAGCCATGTCCCCGTGGCTGCGGCCTGTTCCGCCCACCATGCGAGCAACGTTTCGTACTCCTGTCCTCTCTGCGTGGTCGGCCAGTAGAGTTGTGGTGCGATATAGTCGAGGTCTCCATTGCGCATCCACGCGAGTGAGTCGGCGTAGATGTCGGCGTATGCGTCGAGGCCGCGGATCCCGGCCGGCATTCCGGGGCGGTAAATGCCGAAGGGAGATATTCCAAAACGAACATCGGAACGGACCTCTTCGATTCTGCTCCGAACCTCATGCACGAGCGTGTTGACGTTCTCGCGACGCCAATCCTCTAGAGAGAGCGTAGTCCCGGACCGCCGATAGGTCATCGCGTCGTTAAAGCTCTCGCCCTCGACGGGATAGGGGTAGAAGTAGTCGTCGAAGTGAATGCCATCGACGTCATAGTTTTCGATGATCTCCGTGATGACCTCGATCGTGTGCGCGCGAACCGCCGGGAGCCCTGGGTTGAACCAGAGATGATCTCCGTACCGGACTGTCCATTCGGGATGCTCAGAGGCGGCGTGCGTCGGGTGCAGCGATCCGCTTCCTGCGCGCGCGCGATACGGGTTGATCCAGGCGTGAAGTTCGAGGCCTCGAGCGTGCGCTTCGTTAATCGCGAAGGTCAACGGATCGTATCCCGGATCTCGACCTTGGGTACCGGTTAGCGCTCGGCTCCAAGGCTCGAGGGTGGAGTTGTACAGAGCATCTCCCTCTGGACGGACCTGAAGGAAGATCGCGTTGAGTCCGACTTCGCCCGCCCGGTCGAGGAGCGCCATCAGCTCGAGTCTCTGATCGTCTGCGGAGAGTCCACTTCGGCTCGGCCAGGAGATATTGAAGACGCTTGGAATCCACACGCCTCGAAGTTCGCGGTCGTGCCCCACTCGAATCGAGAGCGGCTCCTCGTCGTCCGCGTCGGGGGCGGCGTCGGTGGCCCCGCTGTCGTTCATAGCGTCTTCGGAAGCGTCGGACATGCTCTGAGCATCCGGGAGTTCTGCGTCGTGCGTTTCCGTGACGTCGTCTGCCGCGTCCTGTTCCGGAGCGTCGACCGCCGCGTCCAATTCTGCGGGAGGCATCGCGTCGCCGCAGCCAGGCAGGCTGCCGCCAAGCAAGATCACGAGAAACGAGAGCGTGGTTCGAAGCCGAGTCATGGGCTCACGCTAGCGCGGGAAAAACAGACGCGCCGCTGAAAGCCATTCGGGCTCGTTCCGAATGAAGCTTGCCGAAAGCGCAAGACTTGGAGATCATACGAGGATGTCGGTTAGCGAACGATACGCGCGTCTTGATGAGGAACTCGCATCCCTGGAGGAGCTTGTCGAGAGTGAGCTTCCAGAACTCCCACGGTTCGAAGCGCTCAGCGATATCGACGATGCGCTCTCGGATTTTGCGGATGTGAAGATTCGCCCGCCGCGGCTGCGAAAAGAAGAACCCGCCGACGATACCCTTGTCGGAAGCCCCTCGCCTTCCATACCGCCAATCGACACGGCCCCGAAGAGTCGACCACCGTCTGCCCCTCCGCCAAGACCTTCCTCGATTCCGCCGGCGGCGGAGGCGAAAAAGATTCCCTCCCTTGGAGAGTCCACGGGCGGAGCGAAGATTCCCTCGCTCGCGCCTCCGCCTCAGGACGAGGATGAGAGTACGACACTCTTTGCGCGAGAGAACCTTGACCTCGAGTCGATTCCTCCGGCTCCTGCCGACGACGTAGACGCGGAGCTCGATGCGATGCTCGCGGACGACGACGACGACGACGATATCGAGCTGCTCGTCGGGGATAGTTTTGAAGAGATCGATCTTGATGCGATGGAAGACATCGATGACCTCGACGTCGAAGAAATCGACGACGCGGTCGAGCTTGAGACCGGTGAGTTCGAGCCGATCGAAGACGACGACGGATTCTTCAAAAAGATTTTTGGGTAGACGACCTTTCCGTCGGTCGCGTCTCGGCGAGCTTCGGTGAACGAACGACGCGAAGCTTGGCGAAGGAAGAGCGAGCACGTTCTTGGGGGAGGCCTGAAGCGATGTGAGCCCCGCGCCCGCATTTGCCGAGCCTGCCGAGGAGGCGTAGCCGTGACGATTAGACCTCGACGGATTTTTCGCTCGCCGGGCTACGTTTTCGAAAAGGGTAAGCGAGCTGCCCCAAAAAACTCGCCGGCACCTCTTCGACTCTCGGAAACCCGAGCTTCTCGTCTCGATGGGCACCCGCGAAGCTCGCTTCGGGCATATACGCCGTCCCGAATAGATAGTCCCAAAGCGAGAACGTAAGACCGAAGTTGACCCCGCCATGACGCTCGAGTCGCTCTTTCGGAAGCGTTCTCGCGTGGTGCAGTAGGTGCATTTGCGGGCTGTTCAAAACCCGATGAAGAGGTCCGAGTGGGAGGCGGAGATTCGAGTGGTTGAGGTGACCGATAAGAAGGGCAATCGCGTGTGCGAAGAAGAAGTCGTCAATGCCGAATCCGAGCAACGACATCGGCAAAAATTCCAATACTCGGTAGAAGACGGACTCGAGCGGGTGGTAACGAAGGTGCGCGGCGAAACCCATCTCTTCGACCGAGTGGTGGATCTGATGAGCCTTCCACATCCACGGCACCTTGTGGAGAACGCGGTGAATCCAGTAGTGGAGGAAGTCTCGGACAACCAGGTAGAGCAGTACTTGTCCCGCCGCGGGAATGGCGCTTAGGTCAAGGAGCGCATGAGGTTCGTAAGGACGAATGAGCGCGCCCGCGATGGCGTTGAGCGCCGCGAAGCCGACGAGCCAGAACCCGAAGAAGTTGAAGAACATGTAGAAAAGATCGAGCGCCCACTGTTTTCGACGAAAGGGCTGTTTTTTTCTCCATGGCGCCAGGCGTTCTGCGATCGCAGCGAAGAGACTCACCACCACGAGCAGATAGAAATAGCTGCCGGTCGACGGGTTCGCGATATCCCCGGCGAGATATCGGAAATAGCCTCGGGTTGCGTGTGTGCCGATCTCTAGCAGTTCCGAGATGCTCTCCACGTCGTATTCTTGAGGTGCGTGGGTGAAAAGCGCCAGCCCGTTTACGCGTCCATTTGAAAGCGCCGTACTTCCGCGGCCGGAAGCTCTTCGCCCTTGGCCGCCGCACGCATCAGCTTCGAGATGCTCGGCCCGAGCGCGTCGAGCTCCGTCGATGCGTAGCGCTCTTCCCCGAAACGATCGAGCACGTTTCGCTGTGCTTTCAAAATCTTCGCATCCTGGTTCAGGATGAGCATGCCAAGTGGCGAAAGAAGATTCCCGGCGAAAGAAGCCAGGGCGCCAGGCACCTTCGGGAGTCGGAACGCGACCACTCCGAACATTCGCGTCTGCGTATCCGTTACCGGAGTGAGTGCGGTCGTCGCGACGACGTGAGCGTCGCCAAGCGCGTACTCCACCTGCGCGATCGAAGGCAGGAAGAAACGATCCACATGGGTCACGACGCCGCCATTCGGCGCGAGGATTCGTCCGATGACGCCGCTCGGTCGCGGCTCGCCAAGATAGTGGGCTTCGACGCGATCGGTGAAGCGGTGCACTTCAACGTCGATTCGATTGCGAACGCTCTCTTTCCGGAATAGCCCGCCGTGGAGGAACGCGGTGTGCGGGACATCGAGCGCGTTTTCAGCGACGGCGTGGATGGTGCCCTGCACATCGATGATCTTCTTGACCACGCCATAGGCGGAATCGTGCATATGCGGAAATCCGAAGGGCTCGCTCTCGGGCTCAACCTCGGGTTCGCCATAGACCCAGATATGGCCGTCACGAACGCGCGTCGCGTACGCGGGCACATGTCGGCTTTTTAGCGCGGATGTACCTTCATCGACCCGGCCCGGAATGTGTTTGCACTCGCCTTCTGGGTCGAAGCGCCAGCCGTGATACGGACACTCGATGCAATCCTCGCGGACCGTTCCGAGCGAGAGCGGCACGTTTCGATGGGAGCATCGATCGAGCAACGCTCCCACACCTCGCGCTCCGCGGAAAAGTACCAGTGGGGTTCCGAAGAGCGTCCGCTGGATAGGGCCCTTCCGAAGCTCTTCTTCGTGCGCAAGTGCGTACCACGCGGGCCGAATGGCAGGGGTGGAGTTGGCTGTTTCCATGGTTTAGCAGGATGGGGTAAGAGGCCCGAATTCGATCCGTGAGATTGTTGCGTATGCAGATGCGTCCGACTTCGTGGCCCTTATCGTACATACGTGGCGGAAATGGGACGCCGTTTGGAGGCGTGAAACTACGGCGAAGCGGCTTTGGGATTCTTTTGACATCCCGCTACAGCGCTTCTTCGCACCCCTCGCCGGTGATGCTCGGGATGACGACCTCCACCGTTGTCTCTGTCAATCGCGTCGCGCCATCACCGCGGAGGACGATCGTGAGGAAATAGGACTGAGGCTCTTCGGTCCGCGGGAAAGTCTCATTCTGAAGCAGGATGCGGAACTGCACGCGAGTGCCCGGAAGGACACGCTCAAAGCGATCGCCAAGATCGATCGCGCCACTCGGCGGGCTCGCGGAGAGGGTCTCAATTCCGGTAACGAACATCCGCGCATCGAAGTCATCACCCGGACCGTCTTCCACGAACGCATCGATGTCGATCGGCACCTCTTCGACCAGGCGCTGCACAACGTCGATCACGCCTTCGTCGAGTCGTTCACCGCGACCGCCAATGTCCACGAGCAAGGGCTCTCCATCCGGAGTGACGGCGCCGGTCGCACGGGCAACCGCGCGAAGGTCGCTGATCGCGGGATCGTCACCGCCAAAATCGCCGCCGCTGAAGAGGCCGAGCACCTTCGCGCCGATGGCATTGAGCTCGTCCACTGCTTCGTCGAACGTCGCCGGGGTGGGGGTCACGCTTCGATCGTAGGGCTCACTCCCGCCGGGGCCGTTGTGAAAGCTCGCGTCGGTGAAGAGGAGAATTATGCGTGAGCCATTCGCGCGGAAACAGGGGTAGCCGACGGTTCCAGACGGACAGACGCGAGGCGGAACGAATCGCCCGCGGCCAACGCCCGCGGCCGCTTGAAAGAGCGCCTCGGTTTGGCTCTCGGAGAAATCTCCGCCGCTTCTTAGCTCTACTCGGTCCATAGCTCGCTGAACGGCCTCAAGGTCATTTGTCGAACGCTGCGACTGCACGTAGGCGATGTCCAGACCTTCGCCGTATGGGCTAACGGGGAAGTCCGCGAACTCTGCTACCGATAGCTGCACGTCACGAATGGATTCCTGGAGCGCCGGCGCGATGACGTCGCGGATGCGTTCCTGAATCACTCGAATCTCGTCTCCCATGGAGCCGGTGGTGTCGATCAGAAAGAGAACGTCCGCCGTCGAGATCCGGGCTTCGAATGCTACATCGACAAACTCCGGTGGTTCTTCCGGCGGCAGTTCGATGCATAGATCTGCATCCGGTCGGTCTTCCGGCACATCGATCGCGGCGTCTTCCGGAGCATCGATACCCGCATCTCGTTCACTTTCCGGTACCGGAAGCCCAGTACGGGCGCCGCAGGCGCTCACCAAAGTGAGGGCGCTCAAGAAAAAGAAGAAATAGCCAGCGCGGGTAAAGCTCATAGTGGTTGCTCAACAAAACTCGACCAAGGCGCCGAAAGGAGCGACCTCGTGTTTCGGCCAATGTGCCACACGTCCGTGCTGTCCGCACAAAGACAGGCTCGTTTACGTTCGTGGGGGTTCTGGCACTTGCGGTGAAACCGTTTTGAGTAAAGGAGGATGAGATGAGCGAAGAGAGAATGAAGCCCTATAGCGTCGGCAGCGAGCTCGAGGTTGTGCATCTCCAAGGCGGCTCTCTCGTCGCCGCGTTGGCCCTCCGAGCTCCAGCCCATATCGAGGTTCGTGGCTCCGTTTCGGAGGTGACCTACGTGCTGGCTGACGGGCAGAAAGAGAAGGCGCGCTTCGCGGAGATTTTGAATGCCGAGGCGGTAGTCGAGGAACGCAATATTTCGCTTCATGCGAGCATGCTCGTCGGCGGGAACTTTCGCGCCGGGCGGATTGAACGCGCCGAGGCGGTCGACGCTATCCTCCGCATTCGATCGCTCGCGTCACCTGGGGTGATGGGCACCTCCAAACCGAAAGGTTCCCAACCCAGTCAGCCACCTCGCTCGCTTGCGGAAGCGCTTGTCTCCTCGGAACCAGTTCCCGGCGATGAGGAACTTGGCTGGGGGGCGGTCGCTCAGGCGTCGGCAGATTCCTCTCGCGAGAAGATCCGAACAGACGCGGAGCTCACCTGGGCACAGGTCGCGGACGCATCATCGGAAAAAGCCGCGGACCCGGTTCGAAAGCCTGCGTCGGTTCGTCCTGCAACTCCAACCGCTTCGCAGAAGGCTGGCCCACGGACGCTCGCGGGGAAACGCGCTGCGCTCAAGAAGAAGCGCGTCCGGAAAGAAAAGGCGCCGACTCGCTCTCGGGTCCCGGTTCCGGAAAAGACCAAAGCGCCTCCATCTCGGGCTCGTTCGCGCAATGTTGATTTTCTCGACGATCACTACCCTGACCCGGGCGATTTCGTCGAACACCGGCGGTTTGGAAAGTGTCGCGTGATCCGCATCGACGACGATGGTGGGGCGTTGATCGAGCTGCCGGATAAGAAGCGAAAATCGATTAAGCTGAGCGTCTTTCAAATTGGAGAGCCCGACCTCGATTCCAAGTCGAACCTTGTGTACCCACTTTCACCGCGGCGCGGGTAGGGAGCCTATAAATCACACGCCCGTAAGGAAGCCTTCCCCGCACATCCGCGTAGAATGCACATGACCGATTTCGTAGGACGCTGGGAAAATGTGGAGATATGTTCACCTACAGGGCTCTCCGAGGACGAACAAAACGAAGTCGACGCGTTTCATTTCGAGTACGGGCTTACTTCGTGGCTCGAGCTTCGAGTGGATGGGAGTGCGCTTCTTCACGTGGCGGGTGAGGACTACGAAGGGGATTACCGCGTCGATGGCGATGCGATTCACTTCGATGGGGATTCGCGCTTCGCTCTTACCAAGGTAGACGGAGTGATCGAAGTCGGCGGCGTCGCTTGGGCTGGGCTTTCGCTTCGGCTCCGCTTCGAGAAAGCAAACAGCGGCGGATTTTCTGCGAAAATGCAGGTTCGTATCCGCGAGATTTGGCGTGAGGTTTGCGATTGCGACGCCGTTGATCCGGAAGAGGTCGCGCGCCTTCTCGACGAAGGAGGGACGGAGGCCGCCGCGTATCTTCACGGACCCGAGAGCGATATTTGGATGCTTAGCGCCATCATCAACCTCGACGAGTTCGCGCTCGCGAAGAGAATGATTGAAATGGGGGCAAAGCCCCTAGAAGAGAACCTTCGGGCTGCGCGTTATAGAGCCGAGAACTGCCGTTTCATTCGAGAGGGTGCAGACTTCCTCTCGTTTATCGAGGCTCGCTTCGAAGACG
>JAHDCI010000018.1:29554-46228 GCA_020629955.1 Myxococcota bacterium
GCGCTCAGCTCGTGCGGAAGAGATTCCACTCTTTGGCGTAAGCCATTGCGTCCGACGCGCTATCGACGTTGAGCTTCTTTCTTACGCGCTCAAGGTGCTTATAGACCGTGCTTTGAGCGATGCCGCATTCAAACGCGATCTCTTTGGGTGCCAGGCCCATCGCGAGGTGTTTAAAGACCTCGTGCTCTTTTCGGGAAAGCCGGCAATGGGGCGGCGTCGCGAGCAAATCCACCCGTTCCCGCAGACTGCTTGGCAGCCATTCTTCTCCCGTCGCGATCGTTCGCACCGCCGTAATGAGCGTCGCGAGAGGTTCCGATTTGGACACGAATCCAAGCGCTCCCGCAGCGATCATACTGGCGATGAGCGCATCGGGTTCGCGGAGCGTGAAGAGGCAGACGCCGGTTCCGGTCGCGCAGAGCCGAGTCACGATCTCTGCGTCGTTCACCCCCGGCATTTGAACGTCGAGGACAACCACGTCGATCGGCTTCTCACGGAGCGCCTTTTCGGCATCCTCCGCGGAATGGACGCGCGCGACGAGGGTGATGTCCTCGACGCTCGTAAGGCGTCGGCGGATCCCCTCGATCACCACGGGGTGGTCATCGGCCACCATCAGATGAATCGCGGTGCCGTCGTTCTTCGGAGGTTCGGTTAAGGTGTCCACGGAAGCACTGAGCTTATTACGTTAGTTGACCCGCGGCCGCATAGGGAAAGACCGTGAACAAGGCTCGTTGAACTTAATTTTATTGAACAATTCTCCGCCGGTTCTGTGCAACTTCGCACGTTCGTGGTCACTAATTTCCATGCCGAGGTCGAAATTGGTGACCGAATAGAGACGCTCTTACGCACTAGGCCACTACAAGATCTCATCGAGCGAAGGGCGTCTTTCGGGGAGCCGGCTCTGTTCTGGAAGATACATTCGGAGGGTTGTCCCTTCCTCCGAGCTTTCGATTTCGAACCTCCCGCCGAGGTCTTGTGCGCGTTCGGTCAGACCCGTGAGTCCGAAGCCGCTTCGAGGCTGAGAGGTGTCAAAGCCTTTTCCATCGTCTCTGACGCTAAGCACCAACTCTCGAGCGTCGGATTTGTGCAGAGAGACCGCCACATGCTTGGCGCCGGCATGCTTGAGAATATTCGTGAGCCCTTCTTGTACGGCTCGATAGACCAGCTCCGAGCGCTCGCTGCCGAGGGTCCGCTCCTCTCCGATATCGAGGGTGACTTCAAGCGTACCTCGCTCACGAATCGGAGCGACCACTCGCTCAATCGTCTCTCGAACACCTTTCCGCGGACCGTCAGCGCTCTTTCGCAACGCTTGAATCGCGCTGCGACTCGATGTGGAGATGGAGCTGAGGATATTCTCGAGATGTTGTAGCTCCTCTTTGTCTTCGACTCGCTCCTGAAGGTTTTCGATCTCCATCTTCGCGCCGACGATGAGCTGACCGAGATCGTCGTGGAGATCGCGGGCGATCGACTTCCGAACATCAAACTCGATCGTTCGTGCTTTGTGTTGAAGCTTCTTCACCTCGACCGACTTTTCGATCACGACGGCGTCGAGCTTCAGGTTCTCATGGACGAGCGCCCGCTTCTCGTCGGCGAGGAGCTGAATCAACCGGAAGCGGTCTTTCAGCATGCTTCGTACCCAGTGTCCGACAGCGACGGACGTAATGAATACGGTCACGACATACACGATGGGAACGTGGACGAGGCGATGGTTGAGGTACTCCGGGTGAGTTCCAAAATAGACGAGGCAGAAGGGAAGACTGACCGCGAGCGTGATGAGGATGCGTTCCCACATCCGGTATGGGACCATGATGGGTAGCGATGGCAGCGTATAGGCGCCGTAGAACATCGGACTATCGAGGCCCCCAGCAGCGGCGACCGTATATCCACCGACCGCGGAGACCACACCAAAGACCATCATGGCGATTGGAACCGGGGGAACTCCGATTCGGATCATCGCAGCGCACAAGATGGAGAGTCCTCCTTGCACCAGGAGTAGTGAGATTTCGTTTGTCCGAGGGTTGGCGTCGGTTCCTGCGAGCAACGTGCCGATCGTTGCGATGGCGAAGATCAATCCGAAGAGCGCAGAAAGTCGGAACGAGTTCTGGCTGGTGAGGGCCTTTGCGTACTCCTCAAACGTTCTCGCAGTTTTTAGTTTTTCTGTGTACGCAGCGGACATAGCGAAATGTTTCCCCGAAGGATTCGATGGACGGCCGAGCTATATTCAAATGCGCTAGCGTCCGTAAATGCGGAAACGCATCCCACGTTCGGGGACGCGTTTCCGCATCGAATAGGTTTGGAGTCAGCGCGGTCCGCAGTCTCCGCAGTCGGTGCCGAGCGAGCAGACGTTGTAGAGCGAGTTCGGACCGCCATCGTCGCACTCGCCATCGTTCGCGCTGCTGCACGTATTGGTGCACATTCCACCGCCGCCGCTCGACGGGGTGGCCGCGCGGCTGGGTGCGGAACCGCTCACGCCGACGCGCGCCTCCATCCAGTCAAGCATCTTGCAACCCGCAAAGATGTTGCCGGCGACGCCTTCGTATTGGGTCTCCATGAAGTCCGAGCCGTTGTGCTGACCGACGTACGTGTGCATCTGGATCGAGCAATGACCGTCGGGGAATCGGTGGCCAACGATTCCAGCGGCCCGGCGCATCGTGATAATTCCGGTGCGATTGTTCCGGTAGATCGCCCACTCCGGGCTGACGTTCAGGACGACCGTCGGCGTGTCGATCCAGCCGGCGGACTGAGCACGTTGCTGCGTCACCTCAAGCATTCTTGCTTCGAGTCCCGGCTCGTTCATTGGGGGCATCGGCTGCATTCGGTTGAGCTGAATGATGTAGTTCAAACGCTCCTGGAAGGTCTGCGGGTTGGTGCTGGCGAACGTAAATGTACTGCCTTCGAAGGAGGGCATGGTCTCTGCGAAAAGAAAGCGGTCTCCGTCGCAAGCGGTGACGAAAAGGTCATCGGTGCGGCTCTCAAGCGTGAACGAAACGGTGCCGCCCGGCTCGACACGATCCCAATGGGAAGCGGTGTGATCGGCCTGGACAATCTCGATACCGCAGAGCGGCTCCCCGGACTGGTTCACGAACGAGATATCCATCGGATAACTCGCCTCCTCCGTTTCCTCTTCCGCGGAGCTATTGTTGTTTCCGCCAAGTCCGAGAAGTGAGAAGCACCCGGATAGCGAAAGAATCAACGCAAGAAAGAGCGTGGACTGGCCCGCGAGCCGGAAAGAGCGATGGTTGTGTTGGTAGGTCATATTATCTCCTCCAACGCAGATTGTTTCTTCCGGCGGCGTTCTTCTATAGCAACTTTTGCCATATTCTCGCGTCGCATTCGTTCGCATTCTCTTTGTGGGCCCAACAAGGGCATCTCTAAAGGAGAACAAGATGAAGAAGCGTGACTTGGTTAAGTTTGTAATGGGAACCCTCGGCGCCGCGATGATCCTCGCGACTCATTCGGGAACGATCGCGCAGGCTCGACTTCGCGTTGGAGGCAGTCAGGCAAACTTCGGTACCCACACACTCAGTGCTGGATTTACTCCCGATCCCACTTCTTATTCGGTGACGAGCGGCGGAAATATTGGCGTCGCGTCGCTGAACCTTGGCGCCGGATGCACCGGGTACGCGACAGCAAACCCCGACGTGATTGTGAACTACAACGGCGGTCGCTTCTTGCGGTTCTACTTCCAGCCGACGCGTGGACGTGGCGATACGGCGTTGGCGATCAACGATCCCCAAGGCAACTGGCGCTGCAACGATGACGCGAACGGCCTGAACCCCCAGGTCGACTTCCAGAACGCACCGGCGGGTCAGTACGATATCTGGGTCTCCAGCTACGAATCTGGAGCGAACGTCGCAGGCCGACTTTTCGCGACGGAGCTTCCCTCTCAGACCGGTCGCCCATAAGAGCCGGCCCCGCGCTGGAATAACGCCCCCTCGGAGACGAAGGGGCGTTTCTCGTTCGTCGTCAAAATCACCGCTGTGGTCCCGAAAGAAAGCGCCCTATACTGATGTTTGTGAAAAGTTCAGATCGAAAGTGCCGTCAGTGCGGTGAGCCGGCGGACCCGAAGCTTTACATCTTCTGCTCGGCACGCTGTCGATCCGCGGATCTTGGATCTTGGTTTGATGAGCAGTTCGTGATCGCTGACGCGTCACCGAGCTACGCAGCGACGCCAGACGCGCCGCCTCTCGGTGAAGACGATCCATTCCTTCGATAAAACCAACCATAGGACAAGTATGACTTTTCGGAATTTTTGCCGCTTTCTTGCGATCGGCCTTCTCGCGAGCCTCAGCACGACGGTCGCTGCGCAAAACGATGCGGCACCCATCAATGTCGTGGAGCCGGAGGATGACGGTCCGGGGATCTTCTACATCCGCGCTCAGGCCGGCTACAGTTACGCCAACCTGGTATCGCTGCGAGAGACGAACTTCATTCCGGAGGCCGAGAACGTCAGCGGGAGTGGGTTTGGTGGAAGCCTTGGGCTCGGTGCCCGGATCGCGATTGTAGGACTCGGCGCGAACGCGAACTTTCATCGCTTCGAGACCTTCGACCTTGCTTCGGTAGGGCTCGATATCGCGATTCATCTCCCGATCCCGTTCATCTCTCCCTATTTACGGCTCGGGATTGGGTATGCCTGGGTCGGCAGCGCGGACTTCAGCACCCTCTCCGGGGACGTAAGCGTCGACGGGCTCATGGCCGACTTTGGGCTTGGGCTCGACATCCAGCTCATCGACCGCTTCTCCATCGGAGCTGGTGTTGACGCGACCTTCTTGAACCTAACGCGCCAAGGGATCGCCGGCGCAGGGAGTATCGCCACGATCGATGTCTCCGAAGACGGTGATTCGCTCGGGTTTCAGCTCCGCGCTTCTCTGCGACTTACTGTTCACATTTAGCGAGCTGGCGCTCACGTAGATCCGAGTGGGGGCCGGGGCCCAATCCAGTGCGGGGATCCCATCGATGGAAGGGGTGATCTTTCGTCAGGGGCGCCGCGGCGAGCTTCGGAGAGCGTACGACATGCCGAGTATATTGAAGGAAGAGCGAAGCTCGGATCGGCGTTCCTGGCGGAAGAGGGCCCTTCTAGCGATGTGAACCACGCGCTAGAAGATGCAGTTGCCAAAGATGCGAATCCCGTTGCAATCGCAGCTTCCGGATTCGCAATCAGGGCTTCGGCTGCTCGAGCACGCGTTTCCGCAGGAGCCGCAGTGATCGTCATCGTTACTGAGGTTTCGGCAGCTCGATGCACAACAAGCGGTGCCGCCACCGCACGCGGCTCCGCATCGTCCGCAGTGCCTGGAATCGGTCGCAGTGCTCACGCAGCTGCCATCGCAGCAAGTCTGCCCGCCGCTGCATCCGGCTCCGTCGCCGCATCGGCATTCTCCAAGCATGCACATTTCGCCAGCCGGGCAGGCCGGTTCGCACGGGATATGAATTGTACATTCGCTGTCCACGCATGCCATGTCCTCGCCGCAAACCGTGCCGCAGGAGCCGCAATGGATGTCCGAATCCGTCGTATCCACGCAGATTCCGTCACAGCAGACGTCCGCGCCTGAGCAAGGATCTCCAGCGCCACAGCTGCAAGTGAGTGTCTCGGCGTCACAGGTCTCTCCGGGTCCGCACGGAGGATCGCAGGGTTGCGTGACGCACATCCCATCCTCGCAGATCTGGTTGCCTGCGCACGTCACTCCGCAGTCGCCGCAGTTATTGCGGTCGGTCGATGGGTCGACACAAGTATCCCCCCCGCAGCAAAGTTCGTCGCTTCCGCACGGCGCTTCGCCGCACGTGCATCGTCCTCCGTTGCAAGAGCCGTCGCAGATGACGCCGCAGCCGCCGCAGTTGCTCGAATCTTCGAGCAGCGACACGCATTCACCCGAGCAGCAGGCGCCGCCGCTCGGACAGCGAACTTCCATCGAACACTCGGCGACCTGAACGCACCTGCCTTCGCGGCATTCGTGCGTGGACGCGCAGGCGGGCGTGCACCCCGTCACGATATCGCGGTCTGCCGAAACGTCTGGGAGAGAGGAATCGGTAGGAGCTCCGGTATCGGCGGGATCGCCACCACCAGAGGCGCACGCGAAGGCGAAGCTCATGAGAAGGAACGCACAGAGCGTGAGGGCTGGGAGAGGGAAGCGACGCATGGGATGTACTCGGAGTATGGGGGATCTCCGAACGATTCGACAACTTCGCGATAGGACGCAAGGTTGAGCTCGATTTCGACGTGTCGCGTGCTGCGGGAGTTAGGGCTGAATCCCGTTCAAAACGCTTGCGCTTCGAATGGCCTCTGGCCGACACTCCCGTTTCATGGCCGCGCGAAAAAAGAAGCGAAAGGCAGACCTCAGCCTGGTCGGCACAACGCTCGCGGGACGATACAATCTTGTCCAGCTTCTTGGCGATGGCGGTATGGGAGCGGTCTACAAAGCGGCCGATACGGTTCTTCGCCGGTTCGTCGCGATCAAACTGCTCCATCCCTCGACGGCCGAGAATCCGTCGGCGGTCGAACGTTTTGTTCGGGAGGCGCGGAGCGCCGCAGCGATCGGTCACCCGAATATTATCGATATCCTCGACTTCGGCCGGGAAGGGACGCGTCCTTATCTCGTCATGGAGTACCTCCGCGGACGCTCACTCTCCGAGGTCATTGGAAACGAGGGACGGCTCTCGATCTCGCGGGCGTGCAGCATCGCGACACACAGTCTTGCGGGACTCTCTGCGGCCCACGATCGGGGGATCCTGCATCGGGACCTCAAGCCGGCGAATATGATGTTGATCGCCTTGCTCGGCGATAAAGACTTCGTGAAGCTCTGCGATTTCGGTTTCGCAGCGCTGGTAAAGCCGACCGTTCGTATCGATGGGGGCAAGGAACTCACGCCGGCGCGGACGCTGGTGGGTACCCCCGCTTACGCCGCTCCGGAACGGCTTCGGGGCAATGACCGTCGCGACCCGCGGATCGATGTGTATTCGCTCGGGGTTGTGCTTTTCGAAATGCTTGCCGGGCGCCGTCCCTTCGACGCTCCGACGTTTAAGGAGCTTGCTCGAAAAGTTCGAAAGGAACAGGCGCCTTCTCTTCGTTCGATTCGTTCGGACGTTCCGAAGGGGCTTGACGCAGCCGTCGCAAAATCGCTCGCGAAGGATGCAAAACATCGTTTTGAGAACGCTGCGGATTTTGCTTCGGCGCTCGTTCCTTTTGGCGGACGCTTCGTACCGCTCGACGATGCACCCTCCGATAGCTTCACGATGGATCTTCTCCGGATCCGCGCTCGAGAAACGCAGCAACAACGCTCTGTCAGCGTGGAGGAAGCGGAGGAGATCCTGAAGCTTCGTCGTGAGTATCGTGCCGAAAAGGAGCGTCAGAAAAAGGCTCGAGCGAGGCACGCGGGTTATGCGAGCGTCGACGACCTAAAGCGCAAGCCGCAGATCAGCCGGCCGGTGCGGATGACACCACCGCAGCCGTTGCCGCCCGAACCCGATCCACACGAAGATACCGCGGTCGATGTGCCGCGCGGCTTCATTCACGACGCGCTCGGGGTAACCAGCAAAGAGCAACGTCCGGCGGCGCGTGTGTTCTCCGGCGCCGTCGCACTCTCGGTGATTCGCTTTGTCTCCCGCCGCTTTGGGGAGAGGGCGCTTCAGCGTTTGCTCGAAGAGCTACCACCCGCACTTCAGCAGCATTTCTCGGGCGGTGTCTCGCCCCATGATTGGATTCCATTCGATGCGGTGCTTCAGCTAGTACAGCGAATCGATGCCCGTCTCGGGGGCGACGACCTTCACCTTGTCGTGCAATGCGGGCGCGCCATTGCGGAAGGTGGTTTTGAGCGAATGCGTCGCCTGCGTCCGCCTTCTCCACCCGCACAGCTTCTCCTTCAAGAAATGCCGAGCATCCTCGGAGATTTTGTCCGCGGTGTTTCCTTCCGAAGCAACCAGATCGGTCCTGGCTTTGGACGAATGGAAGTGGACGAGCACGCCGAGTCCTCCCTGGCGTTTTGCGTTATGATCATCGGCTTCCTCGATCGGAGCCTCGACCGCTTCGGTGCGACCGACGTCGAGGTCACGTTGCGCAGCACACCCGCGCTCGGGGATGATGACTGCGTCTACGAGGTGACTTGGCTCGCGTAGCTCAGCGTGCGTGACTTCGCGGGGCTGTCCTTCGCTTATTTATTCTCTCGATGAGCGACGGAAACACCAAAGCCCCGGATGCAGGAGCAACCAGGGCGAGGATTACGCCGGAATCCGGCGGGTCGTGTTCCTAGCGGAACTGCTTGACGCGCTTGCGACGACGACGCGCCGCTTCCGCCTGCTTCTTACGCTTGCGGACGCTGGGCTTCATGTAGTGGCGGCGGCGCTTCAGTTCACGGAGGATGCCCTCCGATGCCATCTTACGCTTCAGGTGCTTTACGGCGCGCTCGACGCCTTTTTCTCCAACCTGAACCTCGACAGCCTTGCACTGCACGGCTTCACTGATCGTCATCTTTTCGGTACCTTCAGACAAGCTTCTTCTCCATTAGGGGGCGGACCCTGGCATGGCTTCGGACTTCGGTCAAGGGCGAGAGGATCGCACTTGCTAACGCGAGACCCGAAGAGAGGGGGTTGTGTTAATGAACCTGCGGTCCGCCGGAGACCTGACGGACCGGAAGGATCGGCGCCCACACCAATTTTCCAAGGAGATCGTCCTTAATGCGGTGGCCTCGGTCGCTGAAGAATAGCGCGTTTTCTTCCATTGCTTCGCGACGCTCTCCAACAAAAATGATGCCGTTGCCGTCGCGATCGTACCCGAGCTGAACGATCGCGTTCTTCAGCCACTTGCCCCCGTTTTCGAACGTCAAGGCCTCCGGAAGGGTGTAAAAACCTTCTTGGGGCAACCTGCGAAGGGTGCTTGCGAACGACTCTGTCAGGGGCGTGACGGGCTCGCGCCAGTACCAGCGGTTATTCTCGTTGTAGTGGGGAACGACCACGAAAGGCCCGGTTTCGTTTTCTCCGACAAACACCAGTTTGCCGGCGGGAATATCCGCGTTCGGGTGTGCGGTCGTAGTGCGGTAGAGTCCGTTTGAGATATCCATTGGCGGAAACATGGCACGAGCGCAGCCTCCACTCCAGGAACTTTGGTTGGCGACGAAGATGAGGCTTCCCTTCCTCCTCCTCCTCGTAGGTGCCTTTGCTTGCGGTGGCCGCGAGCCGGTCGCTCGTGACGAATCCGGATTTCTTCGAGTGGGGGCGCCCCGGGAGCAGGCCAGCCGCGCGATTTCGCACTTTGAGCGGAGGGGATTTACGCTCGCACGCCGACTCGATCGACAGGATGCAAGCGGGATCTATCTGGTTCGGCCGGAGACCGGGGATTCGATCGTTCGCATCTTCTCCGCTCGGGGCGTCGTTTTGGCAGTCGATGCCCCAAGCGCCACGCATTCTCGAAGTGCCGTCTCGATCGAAGATTTGCCGCTTTCGGGAGGCAGCGGAAATCACTTCCTGGTCGCCGCCCGAAACGATGCCCTGGAGGAGACCTGCCTTGCGGTGCTCGAGGTAACCGTCGACGGCAATCTCCGGGAGCTTCTGCTCTCGTTGCCCGATCTGGGGCAAGACATCTGTCTGGTCCCAAGTGACGAGGGACTCGTTCTCGAGATTTCGCTCCGGCGCTACTCGCCCGGGAGCATCCCCGAGCTCCGGTTGCCGATTCGAATTGGCCGTCAGCTGGAGATCGTCGATCGTGAAGTCCTCTTGGCGTCCCTTCTGCGCCGCGAGGTTTCGAACGCTGACGCCTCCGGGCTTGCAGCGCGCAAACTCGAAAACGCGTTTGTGATGGCCATGCAAGACAATCTTCAATCGGCGATCTTTGAGCTCGAACGAGCGCTCCCGGGAACCGCTCCGCACGCCAACGATGCGCTGCAGCGAATGATCGACCGTCTTCGGCTCCTACGCGAAGCGCAGGTCGAGGCGGAAGAGAGCCGGGAAGAAGAGCTCATGCGGCGACTCGATGAGGCCTCCGGGGAGAATGAAGAGCAGCAGCGGCGGTCTTTGAATCTCCCAATTTGAGCTTGGGTCGGTATCTAACGCGGGCCGGGGCAGGACCACTCGACGCCGATCGTTCGGACCAGCGGGGGCACGTCTGGCGCTCCTGCCCGCAGGATGAGCTCGAGCTCAAGCACGTGGTCGCTTGGAATATCGAGCGGGAAGGGAGGGCTGCCGCCAGGCAGAGTACCGAGCGTTTCAAAATCGGCGTCCGCGAGCTCCGCGATCGTCTGCGCGTGGCGCGTCCGGATCTCGATTTCGCCTAGGCCGGGGTCGACATCTGGGAAGATCGAGCCCCAGACGGTATTGGGATCGCTAGTGCACCCTTCGACGATCAGGCGGGTGCGCCCCTCTTCGCGGAGGATCGCTGCACGCTTGCTGCCGCTGAGGTCTCCTTGGGTATGGGGGTCGATGCCGACGTCGACATGCATCGGAGCCTCGCCATCGATACGCGTGGCAACTCCGATGGAAGGGGGCGTGTCCCCGATGCGCGTGCTGCTGACGACCCAAGGGTTTCCTCCGGACATCGCGACCCCGATCGATTCGAAGGGAGGCCGCTCCTCCTCGGGGCCCGCGAGGTTGTAGGTCTCGAGCAGGACAAAAGGAGACGTCCCGATCTCGCTGAGTCGCCCATCCGTATGCGCGACCCAGACCCTCTCGTTCGCGTCGTCCACCACCATGCCGCGAACGCTGGGTGGGGTCTCGATGGATGTCCAGCGTTCTTGGAGGGGATCGAAACGGGTCACCTGATCGCACGCGAAGCCGCTGAGGTAGACCCGTCCTTCCTGATCGATGTCGAGCCCGTAGAGTTCAAAACACGCGAGGGGGATGAGACGGATGACCGGCGTTTCGCGGGCGACACGCGAGTAGGAGAGCAGTTTGCCATCGCGACTGATCATCCAGAGCGTGCCGCGAAGATCGAAGGCCGCCGCGTAAGGTTGAAAATCGGGGGTCTCGATGCGGCGAAGTGTTTCGCCCGTTTCACCGTCGATCTCGAGGATCGCTTCACCATCGTGCAGCCCAAGCCATATATTGCCGCCGCGACTTCCATCCGGACCGAGGCTCGCGTCCACGATCAGCGCTCGCGGGATCTCACCGACTTCGCCGACCGCGACGGTGAAGAGCACGCATTCGTCTTCGTCCATGAGGGCACCTGCGCTGGTATCGATGACCCCGTTTTCGTTGCGGTCGATGCACCGTGATTCATCCCCGGCGATCTTCGTCAGGCTGCCGACTCCCCCGAACTCACGGTTCGCAATGAACGCATCGCCAAGGTAGTCGACCGCGACTCGGCTTGGGCTGGCGCCCCCGCTTCGATACCGCGCGATCTCGCGAAGCCTCGGGGTGCGGATCCGCGAAATCGTATTGTCTCCCGCGTTGGCCACCCAAAGGTCTTCTCCGCTTCGTACGCTCGTCCGCAGCGAGAGCTCACCCCGCGAATTGACAACCAACGACTCATTCTCTTCGAAGGGCACAACATCGGAGCCCCACACCGAACCGATGCATTCGGGGTCGCAGCCGCCGCACGGGCTCTCGACGAATTCGTCTACCCGGCCGTCGCAGTCGTCGTCCTGCTCGTTGCAGAATTCGATGCGCGGCCCGACCAGGGCTTCGCACTCGCCCCAAAAACCACTCTCCAGACAGCGAGTGACGCCTGCTTGGCACGGTCCAACATCCCGCGTCTCCTCCGGGTAGGGGTAGCATTCGGCCATGCCGAAAGGACATGAACACCCTGGGGCGGTTGGAAAGACCGCGCAGTCAAAGGCCGCGCAGTCGACGTTTCGGTTTGCGTCCTCGTCGTCGCAATCGGGGCCAAGTTCGCAGCTCTGACCGAATCCGTCGCCATCGAGGTCGATGCATTCTGCGGGACAGCCCATCAGGAGCACCGAGCTCAGCAAGAGCATTCTTCGGAGGCACAGCACGGGAACAATGTGCCGCGCAACGCGCGTTCGGAAAAGCGCTTTCACTTCTTTTTAGGGCCGCGGTGAAAACGCACGGGTTCGGGGTTGCCCGCCGGATATCGACGATACCAACGCGTGCGAACAAGCGAACGTTCGTTGACGACGGTTCCTTTTACGAATCCGAAGCGAAACGTTCACGAGCGGCGGCGGCGCCTTCTTCTTCCCCGGCTTCTGCGAGCAGGTTTTCCAAAAGACCTTCATCCGAGAAGGGCGCGTAGCTCAGCCGCTTTGCTTGAACATCATGCCACCAGCTCCACACCGGGCCTCGCTCGCGGCAACCGAGGGCTCGCTGGGTGGCGCCGCACGCGATGCGCACATGAAAATGGTCCGCGTGCGGGTTGCCACGGCTCGGCTGGTGGAGGATCCATGTTGCCCGGAAGATCGCCTCTGCATCCGGCTCGTGTTCGATCGCATACGAGAGGAGACGGGCTTTGAGCCCGCGAGAGACAAAGATCCACTGCACGCTCGCATCGTCGTTCATGATCAGCTCGCGCACGAGGTGCCAGTTTCGCGCGGTGTCGAAGAACGCGACTTCGCCACCCCGAGAATCGGGCTCTGCGCCGACTCCGAAGCGATCGTACGCGATCCACCCTCGACCTCGGACCGGTCTCCCCATCGCGTCCGTTGCGTAGAAGATCAGATCCACGTCGCGTCCGCTTCGGTGGCTACCGTGGCGAGAATGCCGCCCGCCGAATGGCGCGGAAAGATCACCTACCCTTAGCGGTGCCGAACCTGGGAATCGTTCCGCAACGGATGCGGCACTTCCCTCGATCGTCGCAACGAGACGTGGCAGTCCGAAACGGGTCGACTCCCCGGGGCGAGCGCGAACATAGCCGGGGCCGCGGTCGGGAAGGGGCGTGCCGTTCTCGAGCCAACCTCGGTTCGTTTTGCCCCGGCTGACAGCGACGTCGCCAGGCACGGCCGGGCCACAAGCGGAAAGCGCGAGTAGAGCCACGAGAACGTTTGCGAGGATTCGCATACCTTTAGCGTATCGCGGAACAACCCACCGTCCAAAATCATGCACGGAGTAAGCCGCCCCGCTTACGATGAGTCGTCGCGCCGAAGTCCGACGAGCATTCGAAGCAGTTCCCGTGCGCGATCGACGGAGTCTCCCGGGTGACCTTCTTCGAACCGGTAGGAGAGGCGCATATCCGCGGAGAGTTTCCACGGGCTATCCGGCACCCGGACAAGGCCGATCACCTTCGCGGGATCGAGCACGGTATCCTGCCGAAGGTGCAACGTCACACGACGTTTTCCGGCCTCAAGGCCAAGCGCTCGATAGTATTTGAGCGCAGGGCGAAGCGACATGATTCGGATGAGATCGAGGGTTTGCGTCGGGGGCGGACCGAAGCGATCCTCCATCTCTTCGGCGACGTCCTGTACCGCATCTTCATCTGGCGCGGTCGAGAGGCGCTTGTAGAAGGAGAGTCGGAGCGCGACCTCGTCGATGTACTCCTCCGGAATATAGTGTTCGAGATCGATCGTGATTTCGGGGTCGATCTCTTCCACGTATTGTTCACCTCGGAGGAGCGCAATCGCCTCATCGAGCATCTTCACGAAGAGGTCGAAACCGACCATCGCGACGTTGCCGCTTTGCTCTGCTCCCAGAAGATCGCCGACCCCGCGAAGTTCCATATCGAGGGAGGCCACCTTGAAGCCGCTGCCGAGCTCGGTGAAGCGTTCGAGCGCTTCAATCCGTGCGCGCGCTTCGTCGGTCATTTTGCTCGGCGGCGGCGTGATCAGATAGCAATAGGCGCGCTCTCTGCTCCGTCCGACGCGGCCACGAAGCTGATAGAGTTGAGCGAGGCCAAACATATCGGCGCGGTCGATGATCATCGTGTTGGCGCGTGAGATATCGATGCCGGATTCGATGATCGCGGTCGCGCAGAGAACATCGCCCTCTCCATCCACGAAATCCGTCATGACGCGCTCGAGCTCGCCTTCCTTCATCTGTCCGTGGGCGACCAGAATGCGCGCATCCGGAAGCATCGACTGAAGTCGCTGCGCTCGTTCGTAGAGCCCGTCGACGCGGTTGTAGACAAAGAAGACCTGACCGCCCCGGCTAAGCTCGCGTTGCACGGCATCGCGGACGAGATGGTCATCCCAGCGTGCGGCGAAGGTTCGTACCGCGCGGCGGTCGGTGGGGGGAGTTGCGATCAGCGAAAGCTCCCGTAGACCGCCGATCGCCAAATGAAGCGTTCGGGGGATTGGCGTCGCGGTGAGCGTGAGCACGTCGACATCGGAGCGGAGCTGTTTGATGCGTTCTTTGTGCGTCACGCCGAATCGCTGTTCCTCATCGACGACCAACATGCCGAGGTTCTTGAAATGGATATCCTTCGAAAGTAGGCGGTGAGTGCCGATCACGATATCGACCGTGCCGGCCTTCAAACCCTTCGAGGTCTCGCGTGAATCTTCCGCGCTGACGAATCGCGAGAGCGTTCGGATCTCAAGCGGGTAGCCGTCCATGCGTTTCAGGAAGTTCTGATAATGCTGTTGCGCAAGGACGGTTGTCGGGCAGAGAACCGCGACCTGTCTTCCTTCCATCGCAACTCGGAACGCGGCGCGCATCGCGACCTCGGTCTTTCCAAATCCGACGTCGCCGCAGACCAGCCGGTCCATCGGGCGCGAAGATTCGAGGTCGCCAAGGACATCTTCAATGGCGCGCGCTTGATCCGGGGTCTCCTCGAAAGGGAAGGTCGCCTCGAACTGCTCGTAGAGCCTCCCGGCAGGGGGCAAGGCGACCCGAGTGCACGCAGCTCGCTCCGCGTAGAGCTTTAGCAGCTGATCCGCCATTTGGCGTACGGCCTTCCGAACCCTGGCCTTCTTCTTTTCGAAGCTCTGCCCACCGAGCTTGTCGAGCTTTGGCGCCTTTGCGCCGCGACCTGCAAACTTCTGTATCTGTGAGAGCCGGGTGACCGGAAGGAGCAGTTTGTCCCCGTTTCGGTATTCGATCACGAGGAGCTCGACGAAGCGCGCCGCATCGCCGCGGATCCGCTCCGCAGAGGACTGCATCAGGGCTTTTCGTTCGATGCCGGTGTAGCGGCCGATCCCGTGGTCCGCGTGAACCACAAAATCGCCTACCTGCAGTTCGCGTAGGTCTTCGAGGAAGGTCCCGGCGTGAACTTTGGTCTTCCTGCGCCGTCGCTTCTTTTTCTTTGCTTGCCGGGTGCCGAAGATCTCCGATTCGGTCAGCAGGGCAAGGGCCTCAGCGGGCCAAACGAAACCTTTCTCGAGACTGCCGATCAGGATGTGCACTCGGCCATCGGGTGCTTGCGCGATCGGACTCTCCGGCTCTTTTCGCGGGAAGGGTGCGACAGGAAGTTCGAAGGATTTCAGGAGTGAATGCAGTCGCTGGCCTTGGGCCACGTTTCGCGCCGTACAGATCACGCGAAGGCCGGCATCGAACCACGCGCGGATCTGATCGGAAACGGGGGCGAGTGCATCGTCGCTACGCGTCTGCCGGCTCGCGTCGAGAGCGGTCTTGAGAGAAAGATGCTCGAGGGCAGATGCGATTGTGGCGTCCTCGGGAACCTCCTCGATGATGTCGAAAGCATGCTCGCCGCTGGCGATCGTCTGCACGGCGTGCAGCGCGAGGAAGGCTTCTTTTTCGAGGCGCTCGGCGAGTTCGTCCTCGTCCATATAGAGGGCTTCGAGGGGGTAGGCAGCCCCGCCCGCTTCCCGTTTTGCATCATGATCGTGGGTGGCGCGCGACAACTCAAGATCCACCGATGTCCGGATCCGGGTTGGGTGCACGAGCACGACCTGCGAATCGGGAAGATAGTCGAAGAGTGTCGCGAGTCCGTCGTAGAACGCGGGCAGCAGTGCGTCGACGCCGTAGCGATAACGTCCGGCGTCAAGATCGTCGAGGAGCTGCGTGCGAAATCGCGTCGGGACGTTCAGTTCGTCACAGAGATCTCGAACGCGGTGAAGGACTTCTTCGCGGCCTTCCTTCGGCAGAATCGTGTCGCGCACCGGCTGAACGAAAAAACGTTTCAGTGAATCAACTGTGCGCTGGGTGTCGGGATCGAAGCTCTTGAGCGACGCCACGAGCCAGTCGTCCAGTTCAATGCGCGCGGGGTAGTCATCTTGCGGCGGGTAGACATCCACGATGCCTCCGCGAACGGCGTAGGTACCGGGATCGGAGGCGACGGGGGTGCGCACGTATCCGCCAGCTTCGAGCACATCGATCAGGTCTTCGCGCTCGAGTTCGGTCTCCTGTTCGACCAGCATCGACCGACTGAGCATCGAGCCAGGGGGAGGGATTCGGCGGATGACAGCCGCGGTCGGCGCGATCACAAAGCGGGTTGAGATCCCCTTTGCGAGCCGGAAGAGCACCGAGAGCCGATCCATCGACGCGCGCCGGTCGGGGGCGACTTCGAGATAGGGCGACGTATCCAGCGCAGGAAAGAGCACCACCTCCGAGGGATCAAATGCGCCGCTCCACGCGCCAAATGAGCGGAGCGCGCTCTCAAGTTCAACGGCACGCTCGGGCTCGTCGACCAAGACGAGGATTGGCTTTTCGGAGCGGAGGTTCGCCAGCATCGAGGCAAACGCGGATCGCGGGAGTCCGGTCAGATGCAACGGCGAGCCCTCGGCCACGTGCGCTTCGAACGTCTCCCGAATTTCCCGTGCGGTGACGGAGCTTTGCGTCAGCGCGTGGTCCAGCTCTTGTCGAAAGTTGTACTCCACCCCGAGGACCTAGCGTGAAGGGTTCGTGGCGACGAGT
>JAHDCI010000018.1:46328-49720 GCA_020629955.1 Myxococcota bacterium
GCGATGGCCTCGAAGAGTTCTTCCTCGAGTGCGCTGATGCGACGGGTTGCGTGGGATAGACGCTGGTCGAGCTGAATCAACCGAGCCTCCATCTCGACGTTCCGCTGCTCAAGTTGCGCGATGAGCGCGTTCCGTCTCGCCGCGAGCGTCGCGAGTTCCCGGCTTTGGGATTGTGAATGCGCGCGCTTCGACGCGCGTTCCCAGAGTGCGACGTCCGCATCCGGGGTGGGCGGCGTCGGCAGTTCGGTCGCCAGACTTCGTTCGATGCGCGAAATCTGAAGGGCGAGCTGATCGATTTCCTCACCAAGGGCGGTTCGAACATCGGCTGCTCGTTTGGAGAGTGCGTCTCGCTCCGTGCGGTCCGGCGCGGATTCTTCCCGTGCTTCGAGTAAGCGAG
Organism: Myxococcota bacterium; assembly: GCA_020629955.1. Lineage (GTDB taxonomy): Bacteria > Myxococcota_A > Polyangia > Polyangiales > Houyiibacteriaceae > JAHDCI01. The sequence continues at coordinate 46,726 of JAHDCI010000018.1, forward strand.
AGTGAAGACCGAGCGCGCGGGTGACGAACGCTCGACGCGGATCGCTGAGCGGAATTTCCTGGGCGTGGCCTTCGAGCCGCGTTAGTGCCGTCTTCAAATCGAGCGGAGGGGACGGGTCGATCGATGCGGGCGGCAGGTCGAGGAACGTCGCACGCTCTTCGTCCTCGGGTTCCGCCTCACTCTCTTCGATCGAAAACTCAAGTGATTTTTCGGAGAGGAGGGATAGGGTCTCTTCGATGGCATCGACGAGGTGAAAGGCGTCACGGAAGCGGTCGTTTGGATCTTTTTCGAGCAACTGCAGGACAAGCGCGTTGACGACGGGCGAGAGGGTCGGAACGCGCTCCTGCGGCGGCACGGGGGGCTCTGTCAGGTGCATGACAAGTAGGTCCGCGGGCGAGCGATACTCAAACGGGAGGTGTCCGGTGAGCAACTCATAGAGCAGGACGCCGAGCGAGTAGAGGTCGGACCGTCCGTCGACGACTGAGCCATCCTTGAGCAGTTCCGGTGCGATATAGCCGGGGGTTCCGAAGAGTTCGTCCGTGCGCGTGACCGTGCGTGCGTCGAGCACCTTCGCGAGACCGAAATCGAGGACTTTGACGAAGTCCTCTCCACCTTGTTGCATCACGAGCACGTTGTCCGGTTTAAGGTCTCGGTGGATAACGCCCATCTGATGCGCGCGCGCTAGCGCGGAAGCGATCTGAGAAGTCACGGTCAGCGCTCGGCGGGGAGAGAAGGGGACCTGAATCAAAGAGCCCAGTGAGTCTCCCGGCACGAACTCCATCACCAGAAATACGACCTCGTGCCACTCTCCGACGTCGACAATTTCGACGATATGCGGGTGGTTGATGCGATTGACCGCGCGACCTTCGCGCAGGAAACGTTCTCTCTGGGTGTCGTCCTCCGCGAGCTCCTCACGCAAGGTCTTGATCGCGACCAGTCGATCGATCAGCACGTGCCGCGCGAGGTAGACCGAGCTCATCCCGCCGGAACCGAGACGGGAAAGGATCCGATATCGGTCGGCGATCGTTGCGCCGATCAAGGGATCCTGGGTCTGCATTTTGACAGCGTAGCATTTTTCGCCCTCGGGTCGCTTTTTCGAGCCACCGCGAAGAAGAGGCATGGCCCCGCCCAAGTGCCGGCTTGCCATGCCGGGGAACTGCGCTCTACCGTGCGTGGAGATGTCCAGCCAGACCGGCAAATCGCTCCTTGAGGTAAGGGGCGTTGGTAAGCGATTTGGCGCGAGCGAGGTGCTTGCGGATGTTTCGTTCTCGATGGTCGACGGGGAAGTGCTCTGCGTATGCGGACCCAATGGGGCTGGCAAAAGTACGCTCGTGCGAATCTTGCTCCGCACGCTAGAGCCCGACGGGGGAAGCGTCGCATGCCCGAGTGCGAGCGACGTCGGCTACGTGCCTCAGTACAAGCGCTTTGACCGCAATTTCCCGGCGACGGTAGAAGAGCTCATCGTAGCGAATATTCGAGGAAGATGGCCCTTCCGCATCAGGGCCCGTGAGCGAAAGGTCGTCGCTTCGTTGCTCGAAAGAGTGGCGTTGCCTGGGGCGGAACGAAAAAGCTTGGCAACGCTCAGCGGCGGTGAGCTTCAGCGGACCTTTCTCGCGCGGGCGCTCGCGTCGAATCCGAAGCTCCTCATCTTGGACGAGCCCGAGACAGGGGTCGATGTGGTTGGACGAAGTAGGATCGGTGAGCTCCTTCGCGTCTTGGTCGAGCGTGATGGTGTCGGGAGCCTGGTGGTCACTCACGACCCGAAGCTGATGGCGGCTTGCGCGGACCGGGTGCTCTACCTGGACAAGAAGATTGTCGCCGATGGAACGCCCGCGGAGCTCTTTGGACGTGCGGACCTTCCATTGATTGCGGACCGATCGCACCTGGGGACGACCCATGCTGAGTGAGATCTTCTCCCATGCGTTTATGGTGCGTGCGCTTCTTACGGGGGCGCTCGTCGGCGCGATCTGCGCGGCGGTTGGGGTGTTTGTGGTTCGGCGCGGTCTCAGCTTTCTTGGCGATGGTCTCGCGCACGCGGCGTTCGGCGGTATCGCGCTCGGGTTGTTGCTCTCCGATGGACCGGAAGGAACTTGGCTTGCGCTGCCGTTTACGGTCGCGGTTGCTCTTGGAATCTCACGCGTGCAACGTTCGGGGCGCCTCAGCGGAGATGTCGCTACCGGCGTGTTCTTTGCGCTGAGCTTTGCGATGGGCGTTCTCTTGTTGTCCGCCCGTGATCCGGCCCGGCCTGCGGTGAACATCGAGAGTATTCTTTTCGGAAGCATTCTTGCCGTCACGGAGCAAGACCTTTGGGTGATCGCTGGGGTGGGCTTGCTCGTAATTCTGACCTTAGGGCTCACCTGGGGATCGCTTGCCTACGCGACCTTCGACCGAGAGCTTGCAGAGTTGAGTGGAGTCCGCGTCGCTCGACTGGACGATATGCTCTTCGCTCTCACCGCCGTCGTGATTGTGGTCTCCGTAAAGACCGTGGGCGTTGTTCTTGTGAGCGCGTTCTTGATCATCCCTGCAGCCACGGCGGGGCTCCTTACCCGGACGCTTCCGATCGCGAGCTTACTGGCTATCGGCATCGGGGTCGCTGGCTCCGCGGCGGGGCTGATTGGCAGCTACCACGCAGATGTTCCGAGCGGCGCGGCGATTATCGTCGTTCTCGGCGCCGCGTTTTTTGGAGCGCTACCGTTTCAGCGCGCCGCAGAGTAACGCTTCCAGTGAAAGCGGAAATACGGCCGCTCGCGGGGAGCGGTAGGTTCGATTCTCCAGATGACAAGTGGCGAGTTTGCTGGTCACCGGATCCCCCACCAAGCGTCTGATCGAGGAGACAGCGCACCCCAGGATGGCACACTCTTCTATCAAAACCATTGGGTTATTCGGTGTTGCGAACGAAACATCGCCTGGCATGCTCCATGCAAAGTTCTTAGGGCATGACCGACCCTCGGGGGAGCAAGGACAAAGAAGGAATGGAAGACCGCGCACATCAGCT
>JAHDCI010000189.1 GCA_020629955.1 Myxococcota bacterium
GTTGGCCAAAGCTCTGACGCTCGCGGGCGTAGTCGTTCATGATCTCCACGCTGCGGCGCGCGATACCGAGCGACATCGCCGCAAGCGTCACGCGCTCGATCTCAAGGTTGCGCATCATGCAGAGCGTCGCGCCACCTTCTTCGCCGACCCGGTTTGCCGCCGGAACACGAACATTCTCAAACACGAGCTCCGCCGTCGTCGATGCGCGCATGCCGAGCTTGTCCTCGATCTTCTGACCGAGCGAAAAGCCCTCCATGCCCTTCTCAACGATGAACATCGTCAGTGAGTTGCGCGGCGCATCCTTGATGCGGGCGTAGACAAGGAACGTGTCGCCGAGCTCGGTTTTCGAGATCGCGCCGTTCGTGATCCACATCTTGGCGCCCGTCAGAAGGTAATCATCACCATCCTTGACCGCCGTCGTGCGCATGCCCAACACATCGGTACCCGCATCGGGTTCCGACATGCACATGCCGCCAATCGCGCTGCCATCGCAGAGAGCGGGGAGGTACTTCGCCCGCTGCTCGTCCGAGCCATTCACGTAGAGGTTGTTCACGCAGAGCATCGAGTGCGCGAGGTACGAGAGCGTAAACGCGGGGTCGACCGCCGCGAGCTCCTCATGCACGATCGTCGCCGCCGTCGCGTCCATCTCCGCGCCGCCGAATCGATCTCCAGCGGTCACGCCGAGCAGGCCGAGCTCTCCGAGCTTGCGAAAGAGCGCCACGTTAAAGGTCTCGGTGCGATCGTGTTCTAGCGCTTGAGGCTCGACTTCACGCTCGGCGAAGGAGCGCACCATCTCGCGGAGCTGCTTGTGTTCGGGAGTGGGATTGTAGAGATCGAAAGCCGACATGAACGCACTAGAGCACATCTCAAATCCCGCGGCGAGTCGATGCGTGTTCTGGGTCACGCTCTACGAAACGCTGCACAGACCACCTTTCAAAGCGGCCTGGAATCACTCTCCAGCGAGCACGCGGCGCATGGCTTCCGATGCCGCCGGAGGGACCATCGCCTGGACTCGCTCGCACTCATCCGCGTTCGCTGTCGCGAAGCTCACCCGCAAACAATCCTGCGCGGGTGCGGGGAGTTCTCCGCAAGCCTCAAGGAAGACCTCACGCGAGGGCATCGCCGTCGCGACTCGCTCCGGGGCGCGCTCCTGAAGATGACGCACTGCGGCCGCCGCCTCATCGTACGCCCGGTCGCAACGGCTCGCCCCCGTATTTGCGGTACGCGCCTCTTCAATCGCGCCCGCAACAAGCTGCTCTTCCTCTTCGTCGAGCACCTCTGCACCACTCTCTTCCGCAGCCTCCGCGGCCGTTTCCTCCGCAGCTTCTTCCGCGAGCAGCTCCCCTTCGTCGGCGGGCCCTTCTTCGACGGCGACTTCGCTCGCTTCACGAGTGACCTCGTCATCGGTCGGGGTTTCCGCCGGCTCCGAGTGCTCCTCCCGGGCACGGTCTGCTGCCTCTTGTTGCTCGGCGGCCTCCTCGCGACGCTCCTGCTGATGCCCCACTGCGTTCTCAAGTTCGGATTCGGAATTTTCGGAGCCGCAGGCGCCAAGCGCAAGGGCGAGCAACAAGGTTTGGGGAGTCAATCGCATCGTGATTCTTCGCAGTTTTGAAACGTTCTTCAAGGAAATCATGTGCCCCTCCGGCTCCGCGCTGCGAGGAGCCCGAGCTCGATCATCGCCTTGGCCATCACGCGCGGATTGGCGCCGGATTGCTCACCGCTTTCGCGCGGGTAGTGCCGAACTGGAACCTCGGCCAGGCGAAGACCGCGAAGCTGAACCCGTTGCATCACCTCTGCCGTAAAGGCCGCGCCGCGGGAGCTTGGAGTCCACCCATCAAAGACTGTCCGCGGCAAAAGCTTAAACGCGCAGTTCATATCCGTGAGCTCCACCCCGATCGCACGCTGAACCATCACGGTCCATGCGCGACCGAGCAGCCTACGAAGGAGCGGGTCTCCGCGGCGAGCTCGAACCCCGACTGCCGCGTCAAAGTTGCCTTCGCGAACGGGCTGGCTCAGAGGAATCAAGTCGGATACATCGAATTGCTCGTCACCATCGAGCCAGAAGATCCAGGGAGAGTTGGCGGCTTTGCAACCTGCGCCGAGCGCCGCGCCGTAGCCATGGTCGCTTCGCCGCGTCAGAACCCGAACCTCCGAGAAGGCTCGCTCAAGTCGAGCGCAAATTTCGGGCGTCCGATCGCTCGAACCGTCATCGACAAGCAAGATCTCCATACGGGCGCTTACCTGAGGAACAATCTCCCGAAGGTCGCGTACGATGCTCTCAACGTGATCCTCCTCATTCCGAAGCGGCACGATCACCGATAGGGCCTCGAGGCGATCTTCGAGACTGGAGGGGGCGCAGGCGGTGGCGTTGATGTAGCTCATTCGACAGTAGCCACGGGATGACATAGGAATCGTGTCTTGGCATTCCCACGTTCGATAGATGTGTTTATCGTGAAGTGCAGCGACGGTTTCGATCGCCTCGCTTGGCCTGCGCGATTGTCTGCGTTGAGGACTCGGAAAGACGCGGAAATCGAGCGATGAGAGAGCTTTTTCGTGATCTCAGCGCCTCGACGTTGCTCGCGGTGGTCGGCGCGAATGTCGACCTCGGACGGATCGTCCACCAAGCCGAGCGGGGTCTGCAGTGGTCGCAGCTTCTTTCGCTCGAGGGGCTCCTCCTCGGTCTCTGGTTGCCGTTCGCGCTGGTCGTCGGTGTTTTCATCGCCGCCCTCCGCATCGGGATCACGCACCTCCCCGAGTCACTCTCCCTTCGGGCCTCACTGCGTCGACCCACGGAGCGCAGCCCCAAGGCGTTCGCCAATGTGCTGAGCTTCGCGTTTGGCGGCGCGCTCCTCGCGGGCGGAGGGGCACTCGCGGCACATCATTTCTCAACGCGCTACCACGACGCAGCGCTCGCATCGGCGGTCCTCGGTATCGTACTGGTCGCGCTCACCGCCGCGGTCGCGATTCTGACCATGTTGCTGCGGCCGATCTTGCTCGATCTCGGGCGGCTGCTCGGTCCTTTCGGAAGCCTCGCGGGCGCACTCGCACTCTGCGGGCTAGGCGTGGCCGCAGCGCTCTCGCTCGCGCTGGTTCGCTTTCCCGGCATCCTCGCGCGCTACGGCTGGGAAGGCGTCTTGCTGCTTCCGGTGGGCGTGCTCGTTTTTGTGGTGACCAGGCGGCTCTTCCGCGGACTTCGGTACTCCCGGTCCATCCCGCTGATGCTCGTCGCAGCGGCATTCATTGCCTTTGCTGCAAAGACTTACGGGCGCAACAATCGAGAGCGCCTCGCGATCGAAGACGACGCTTTCTACGGTAGATCGCTGGTGCAAGTCCTCGCGGGCCTTACCGACCGCGACGGCGACGGCTTCTCGGTCGCCTACGGCGGACACGACTGTGACGATTCGCGCGCATGGGTGCACCCGGGTGCGGTCGACCCCGCGGGCGACGGCATCGACGCGGACTGCTTCGACGGTGACGGTCTCACGCGTGAGAGCGTTGTGTACTCCGACGGAAGCTTTGGTGAGCTCCCAGACAGCCTCCCGGAACAGCCCAATATTCTCTTCGTCACGGTCGACGCATTGCGCTTCGATCACACCTCGTGTGCGGCATACGAGCGGGATACGACGCCCTTCTTACGCGAACTCTGCGACGAAGGCAGTGTCTTCGAGAACGTTTACGCACCATCGACTCGGTCGATCCGCTCGATTCCCGCCTTCTTTACGGGGCTCTATCCATCCGAGATCGCCTACGGTCCCGAGTATCTCTGGCCGACGCTCTTGCCGGAGAACGACACCCTCGCCGAGCATCTTGGTCGTGCGGGATATCGCAACGAAGCGGCGATTGGCACCGACTACTTCAAAGACATCGATGGATTCTTTCAAGGCTTTGCCCAAGTTCAGCAAGCACGAGAATACAAACCTTCCCGTGGAGAGGTCGTCGACCGTGCGCTGACGCAGCTGCGACGGCTGACCGCTCGAAACCGGATGTTTGTTGAAGCAGCGCAGGAGCAAGCGAATCAAGAATCGGATGCGTCATCGGATGAGAACGCCGCGCAAGACGGCGATTCGGCGTCGCAGATCGGCGTCGCGGTGAACGCACCACGCGCCGCGCCAACGCGGGTGCCATGGTTTCAATGGACGCACCTCTTTAATGTGCACGGGCCCTATCTGCAGGACGGTCATGCGTCGCGCTACGGCGACTCTCAGATGGACAAATACGATACTGAGATTCGTTTGATGGACGACCAGCTGAGGCGCCTCATCGAAGGTGTGAGGGCGATGCCAGAAGGCGAGAACACGGTCATTGTCTTCGCTTCCGATCATGGGGAGGCCTTCTATGAGCATGGCTACACCGGTCACTCGAGGCACCTCTACGATGTCGAGCTCCGCGCTTCGTTGATGGTTGTCGCTCCGGGCTTCGAGCCTTCTCGCATTGAGCAGCGGGTTTCGCTGATGGATCTGATGCCGACGATCCTCAACCTTGCCGGGACCGAGGTCTCCACGCCCATCGCCGCCCATTCTCTCGTGCCGTTGATGAGTGGCGAAGGACGCGGAGGACATGACGATGGCCGGACCCTCTTCGCGGAGCTTCTCCCGGATGGGATGCATCCCTTCGATCAGAAAGCCGTTATTCAAGGCGACTGGAAGTGGATTACCTGGGTCCGCGAGGGCACCGAGGTCCTCTTTCACTTGGGCGACGATCCCGGCGAGACACGCGACCTTCTCGATGAAGAACGCGAGCGCGCGACGGAGCTTCAAGCGACCCTTCGCGCCTGGCTCGCGACGCATCGACGACGAGGAACGGCAAACGAAGAAGTCATCGAAGATGAGCTCCTCGAGGCTTTCCCAACCAACATCGAGGCGCTGGACTGCACGGTGGTTCGGGCGCGTCTTGCAGGCTTTCAATTCGAGGAGCGAGAGGTCTCGCCGGGCGGCCGCATCAACCTCTCTCTTTACTTCGAAGCCCTTGGACGAATGCGACAAGATCTCTTCTTCTTGGTCGTCCCCGAGCCGCCTGAAGATATCCGGGCTGGCACGCGCTTTCACGGCAACCACTACCCCCTCAACGGGCGCTATCACACCAATCAGTGGAACCCGGGGGAGCGCATCGAAGACAGCCTCTCCATTGTGGTTCCGCGAACCATACGACGCGGGGTTCGCATCCCGTTTCATGTCCGCACCAATCGACCGTTCACCTGCATCGAGGACGGAGAGCGCGTGCAGCGAAGGCGCATTCCACTCGGGGAGATCGAGATTCGATGAGCGGTGAGAACGTCGAAGGGAAAGACCTGCACCTGACAGCGCAGTCGGCGAGCCGGCGTTTTCGAGATCGAGCGCGCGCTGCCGAGCTTCTCTACCTTGAAGGGCATCGAGAAGAAGCCGCGCGGTTGATGAGCGATGCCGCAGAAATCTGGCTTGCCACCCAAGGGGGCGAAAGCGATGAGCGGGAGGCGCGCGTTCGCACGCTCGTGATGCGTGCCAAACATGCGACCGAGCAAGAACGAGATACGTCAACGGCCGAGCTCATCCGCGCCGCGATTGCCCGGGATCGGCGCGGCGCTCGCTGGATCGCATGGAGCTTGGTCCTCCTCGGAGCGCTGTTCGCGCTTCGCCTCTTCACCGGTCGAGAGCATCTGCAGGCGAGCATTCGCGACGAGGAAGTCGCGGAACTGGTCGATGGAGACGCTGGCTCCGATTGGGTCGCCACGGGTTCGGACCCGGTGATCGTCACGATCGAGTTAAGCCCTCCGCGCGTCGTCCGCGAGTTGCAAATCGTCCGCTCCGTACGCGAACTCAGCGAGGCGCCGATTCGCGTCGAGCTCCTCGGCACACGCTCAGCAGATGTCGAGCTACCTGCCGGAGATCCGGTTTTCGTCGCCCTGCCGGTCGGTGGCGAGGCGCGGTCTCGGGTGCGGCTCCGGCTCACTCCAGAGAGCGGCGTGGTCTCGATCGGCGAGATCCGGCTCGCGACAGATCGCTAACAGCCCAGGACAGCTGATCCCATTTCGGTCCACAATCGTCGTCGGCTCTGCCCGCCACTCGGCGCCGCCGGATCCGCCCACCTCTTTGCGAGGATGACGCAGATTCACGGCGAGATCTGACGGAAGCGCTCCATCTTCTTTCCGCCAGCAGACGGGTTGGGAACGCGCGGGTTCGGTCGAAAAGCCGGATTGTGATTCATCACGCACGAAGCGCGAGAAAGGCTTGCTTCTTGCTACCCTTGCAGGGCACGCGGCTTTATGAGCCGAACTGGGCCACACGATGAACCGAACTCTCTTTTTTAGCGCTCTCAGTCTTGTTCTCTTCGGATCTCTCGGGTGCGAGCCGGAGCGACCTCTCGCAGAGAATGTCTTTGCACCACTCGGAGAAGTGGTTCCCTTCGCGAACGAAGAACAGCGCGCCACGTTTGAGCGAGGCGAGGCCGTCGCCCTCAGGCGTTTTGGCCCGCAAGATGGCCTGGGTCCGCACTTCAACGTGACCTCCTGCGGTCATTGTCACGAAAAGCCGGTATTCGGCGGCTCCGCGGGTCACTATCGCGACTTCCAGCTCGTCGCCCAGCGATTCCCGGATGGAAGCGCCGCAGAGCTTGGCGTTAACGGAGTGCTTCCGCAGTACGAGCTTGAAGATTCCGGGATCTCTCCCGCGGATCTGCCCCGCTGCGTTGGACCGGACGGGGAGCCCGCGGAGGGCCGCGGTTACGCGCCCGGCAGCGGCCCCACAGACCGTCTTGCGCTTCGACGGGAGATCGACGAGGAGGCCAATACGTTTGGACTGCGAAATCCCATTCCATTCTTCGGCGTTGGACTGATCGCGCAGATCAGCGAAGAAGCCATCCGGGAGAATATCGACGCGAATGACGAGGACGGCGATGGCATCAGCGGCCGCGCGAATCTCGATCGCGGCTTCATCGGACGCTTCGGACGAAAAGCACAGACCGTCAGCGTTGAGAACTTCATCCGCGGACCGCTCTTTAATCACCTCGGAATCACCTCAAACCCCCTGAGCCCAGAACGTCAGGCGCAGCTACCCGTTCCCTCGGTGGCGATGGCGCGCGAAGACTCGCTCGTTCAAGGGGAGAGAGTTCAGGGCGTTGGACAGCGAACCCAGCTTCAGGCCGCTGCGCCCAGTGAGCCGCTTACGGATACCGACGATATCTGCGACCCCGAGCTCTCCGATCAAGATCTCTTCGACCTCGTCTCCTGGGCGATGCTTCTCGCGCCGCCGCCGCAGGACCCAGTGACCGATCAAACGGCTGCGGGCGCCATCGCGTTTGAGGCGATCGGATGCGCCGATTGTCACGTGCAATCACTGCCGAGCCCGCGCGGACGCGTGCCTCTCTATTCCGACCTTCTCCTTCACGATATGGGGCCGGAACTCGCCGACGGTCTCGTAATGGGCCTCGCGGGAGGCGCCGAGCACTGCGGCGAAGACTACGGCTGCGAGTGGCGCACGCAACCCCTGTGGGGCATCGCGGCGGCGGCACCTTACCTTCACGATGGAAGGGCGGGCACGCTCGAAGAGGCGATCCTCTGGCACGGCGGCGAAGGCCAGGCCTCCCGCGATCGCTACGAAGCGCTCGATGCCGAAACAAAGGCAGCGCTCCTCGCGTTCCTCAACGCGCTCGGTGGAGCGGACCAAACAAGCGAAGGACTTCTGCCACAAAACGCACCGATTCCGCCCGCCGGCGAACTTGGCGGTCCCAGCTTCCCGATGGGCGAAGAAAACCTTGCGCTCTTCGAACGAGGCCGCGCCATCTTTGACCGCGACGTTTATCAAAGCGAAGGGCTCGGCCCGAACTTCAACGGCGACTCCTGCCGTGCATGTCACTTCGACCCGATCATCGGCGGCGCCGGGCCGGAAGATGTCGACGTGATCCGTCACGGCTTCGACCGCGATGGTGTTTTTGAGGAGCCGAGCATCGGAACCATGGCGCACCGTCATACGTTCGCAGATGACGTACGCGCCCCCTTCGACCGAGCGGCAAACGTCATCACGGCACGTCAAACGCTCAGTCTCTTTGGAGTCGGGCTGCTTGAGCGAATCCCCGAAGAGATGATCCTCGCCGGGGAAGATCCGCTGGACGCCAACGAGGATGGTATCCGCGGTAGGGCTCATCGCTTGCCCGACGGCCGGCTCGGTCGCTTCGGTTGGAATGCGGACGTGCCGTCTCTCGCAGAGTTCGCGCGCGATGCACTTTCGATGGAGGTCGGCCTTACGCTGCCGCCGCAGGAGGGGTTGAGCTATGGGTTCGCAACCGACGAAGATGACACCCCCGACCCCGAGATCAGCGTTGAAGAGATCGAAGCGCTCACATTCTACATGGCGAACCTCGGCCCCGCGCCCAGCGCCCAAATGGGAGAGAGCGAAGCGGAAGGCCGGGCGCTCTTCTTCGAGATCGGCTGCGGCGAGTGCCACGCCAACTTTGAGACCACCATTGGCAGCATCGAGGCCTACTCCGACTTGCTTTTGCACGATGTCCAGGAAGAGAGTTTCATCGGCGTGCCGAGCTTTAACTCGACCGGACGCGAATTCCGAACGACGCCGCTCTGGGGCGTTCGCCATTCGGCGCCGTACTGGCATGACGGCCGCGCCTACACGCTCGAAGACGCGATCGCCAACCACGCCTCTGAAGCGGAGGGTGTCCGCCAGCGATTTGAAGCGCTGAGCGCGGAAGAACGCGGCGCGGTGCTTCGTTTCCTCGAGGCGATCTAGCAGACTGTGAAAACAGACTGATTTTGAAACGCGAGCAACTCTCGGGAAGTATCCGAGAGAAAATCCCGTAGGTATTGCGCATGACGACCGCCGTTCCTGATTGGCTTCGAGTTTTGGCCGAAACCGGTCTTCCGCTCCGCCAAAAACCGGCGACCCTCGAATTTCACAATGACTCGAGTTCCGACGAGCGAGATCTCATCTCTTGGGTGGACCTTGGGAAGCTCGAGTTAGAGGTCGGCGCCCTTGATCGGACGCCAGCTCGTGGTCATCGCTGGCTTCTTATCGGATGGAACGAACACTATTCGATCATTCGCGGACGGGTGTTCGCATGGGGATTGGATGGGCAAGAGGGTGGCTTCGAGGGGAGAGAAAACTTCTCCTCGATCCGAGAGTTTGCAAACTACCTCGTCGATCGAATCGATACCCCTGCCCCCGCCTCCGAACGAATCGATTGGCTACACCTCGATAGGAAAAAGCAGGCGCATCTCATCAACCCGTTGACGCAAAGAACAGCGAACCAAGTGGTCACGTTAGTCGCCAATCGAACGATCGATGGGTCCCCGATATTCGCGGTGACTTGGCCCAAACTACGAACACTCAGGCTTCAAAACGGGAACTCTGAGCTCGCGAGGCGCATACCCGAAATATCGGCGCCGCTTCTGTCGAGCGTCGACCTAACGCGCTCAGGGCTTACCGAGATTCCCCCATTTTGTTTGAGCCGCTTTCCTCATCTTCGGAAGCTCTCGCTTCAAAACAATCAAATCACGGATGAATGCGCGGCACCGGCACATGCATCAGAGACCGATCTCGGAGCATTCGTCGAAATCGATCTCCAGGACAATCCTTGTGATGCGGAACACTGGAGAAAGACGCATCACGCACTATTCACGCGGCGAGTCGAGCGAGAAAGCGTCCGCGAAAGAAAGCCTGTATTCGACGCCCGGCGGGCCGCCGAAGAGCTTACGAGCGAGCTCCTGCGCCTTGGGTGGATCGCGTTCACGCCGGAAGGGCAAGGACCGTTTGTGCAGCGTTTCGCTTCTGGGCTTCGAACGAACTCTGCACGAACTTCCATTGGTGACTGGCTAGCCTCGCTGGATGGCGTCGAAGATATCTACGCGACGGACGATCAAATCACGGCTCTCTTCGGCGCCTATCTCGACGGATAGATCAGGGGGCACGGTTGTCGACCGACACCCCATCGCCAGTGATCTCAAGACCGATCGAGAGTGACGGTGTGG
>JAHDCI010000190.1 GCA_020629955.1 Myxococcota bacterium
TTCCTCGGAATCGACTCGCAGCTGCGAAAGTTCGGTCATGGCGCGACCATAGCAGGCTGCCGGTTCCCTTCGAATCTCCATCCGGGACGTTCCGAAGTCGATGCCCTCTAAGGCGCTGTTTGCCGCGGTTCCGCCCTCCGGTCAGACTCCGCGTCATGAGCCTCTTCTCCGCCATTCGGTTTTCCGTGCTTCGACTCTCCGCTCCCCTCCGCGCGGGCGCATTCGCTGCGGCGCTTCTTTCGACCATGGGCTGCGCCGACTCCGAGCCGCCGACCTGGCCGAGCGCCGGTGAACTCAACTCCGAAGACGGAGAGGGAAACGATGTGGAACTCTTCTGGCCGGAAGCGACGGACAACAAAGGCGTCACCGAGTACGAGATCTTCGTCGACGGCGAAACCCTGCGAACGGTCCCCGGTTCAGAGACCCATGCGACGATCACGATCGAACGCGCCGCGGAAGTCGAAGTGTTGGCGCGCGATGAAGCGGGTCTTCAATCCGAGCGACTGCGGCTCCGCGTCTCTCCTCCGGACCGAGAAGCCCCTCGATGGGCCGCTGGCGCCGCCCTCGATGTTGAACATGGGGGCGGAGGCGACCTCTTAACGTGGTCTGAAGCGACCGACGCGAGCGCGGTCGAATATGTGCTTAAGCGCGGCGATGAGGTTCTCGCGACCACCCGCGATCGCACGCATCTGGTTCCTGCGGGCTCGCTCCCGCTGATCTCCACTTCGCAAAACGAAGCTGGCGAAGAAGTCCTCACGCTGACTCCCGCCGGACGCCGGGTCACGGTCATCGCGCGCGACGAAGCAGGAAACGAGACCACCACACTCTCGCTCCGCGACCCGAGCACCGTTCCAGTCGAGGAAGAAGCCCAAGAAGAAGCCGCTCAGGAGGAGCCGGCCGAGCTTCCTGCTGCAGAGGCCGCGCCGATCGCTCCCGTTCCTCCGGTTCTCCCCGGTGCCCGTATCGCATTGCCGCCCGGAGTCATCAATCCCGCCGTCACGGACCGCCTGCGCGAGAACGTACGACTCGAGCGGAGTCGAGCACTTCACGTACCCGAGTAACGATTGCGCTCAGCGTGGCTCGCCTTTCGAACCTGGGTTCACGGCAGCCACGACGTCATCCTTTCGGATGCGTTCCGCGTCGGTCTCCAATTGAAGCGCCGTTCCTCGGGAAGCTTCCGCGAGCGCGCAATTGGCTTCGGTGACCTCACGATCGAGAATCCGAAGCTTTCGCCGGCCGCTCTCCCCACAAACGAAGAGCTCCCGCTTTCCTTTTGTTCGAAGAGTCTGACTCACGACACGCTCCCATCCTTCACCGCGTAGAGACTGCGCAAGCGTGGCATCGTCCCGCCGCAGCGTGAGGTAGCTAAAGGTCAGTCTTTCGTACCGAAGAGAAGCACCTCGCGCGACACGCTCTAGCTTCTTCGGCAGTCGAAATGCGCGGTCCTCATGGCACCAATCTCGGTCACCTTCGAGCATTGGGCAGGGTTTCGAGGTGAGACAGGGTCCGAAAACCCGAAGGCCGGCGGGAAGGTCGTCTCGTAAGCGATGAAGGTCGCGAGTGACTTCCTTCAGCGCAGGCTCGAGAATCACGATCGCTCCACCGTCATCGAGTCTCGCAGCACATTGCTCGAGCAGGGTTCGTCGCTCTTCGAGATCGAGCTCGTTCATGACCAAGCCGAGCAAGATGAGATCGAAGCGCCCATTCGGGAGCTCTCGCACATCCGCCTCGCGCTCCTGCAGGCGAATGTCCGCAACGAGCCCTTCTTCGCGCTGAGCGAGCGCCGTAAGTTCCGAGAAGATCGCAACCGCGACATGATCTTGGTCGAGCGCGCGAACCTGAAGTTTTGGGGGCTTATCGAAGAGCTCGGCCGCAACCGCCGCTGCGCCGAGTGTGGTTGTTCCCAGCCCGCACCCAATATCGAGCACTCGCCACTCGCGCTCCGGCAAGAGCCCTGCGTAGTGGAGCTCGCGCAGGGGAAACTGAATCTTCATCAAGTCACGCGGCAAAAAGAAGCGTAGCCGCGCAAATAGGTCCCGCCGCTTTTCTGCGGGCTGTTTGGCAAGCCGCTTGATCGAAAAGGATCGTTCCTTTGTGTACGCATCGCTCCGTGCCCGGACCGCTTCCATGAGCGCCTTTTCGCCCAGACCAGGATAGCGACGTTCGGCGAGCGCTTCGGTGATGGCAAGCCAGCGCGGGTCGAGTTCCATCCTGCAGCGTTGCGCAGATCGAAGGTCAGTCAATCGCCACGCCCTCGGAGCACACGCGGCGACACAATCGAGCAAAGACCGTATCGCCAACCCGCGACGCGACAGCTTCAGGAGAGGTCGCCGTTAGAGCGAGACGCTCAGGCCAAGCCGAACTTCGATCAACGTTCCACTTCGGAAAGAGGACTCGAGCGATGGCGCGAAAAGTAGACCGGCCCGCCCGTGCACGCTCAGAGGAACGCTTCCGAAACGGTACGCAATGCCCGCGCCCGGCCCGAACACGAACCGATTCTGACGGTCTGGAGGCTCTCCTGAACCCTCCACGGCGGAGATGACTCGCCGGAGGTAGGCGAGCTCTCCGCCCACAAAGATTGCGATCGGCCCAAGCTCTCCGAGGTAGGCCAAACGCACTCCTGCTCGCGCGACCCGTTGTGAGGGATTGGATGCGATCAGGTCACCGAAGGTCTGGGCATATCCCAAACCGATCCCAAAGTTTGGCGAGGGTCGAAAAAGCGCGTCGATGGCGACGCCCAGTGAAAGCGCGGGAGCGTTTGGCTCGAGAAGTGAAACAAACGCCGCTTCGATCCAAAATCGCTTTTCCGGTCCTGGACCTCGCGAACGCTCGGAAGGCGGCTCTTCGATGGGCGGCTCACGTCGGTCGACGGATTCGCCCCCAGCGGCTTCGCTTTCAGAAACCTCGCCCCCGGCGGTTTCGCTCTCAGCGGCTTCGCTCTCAATCGCTTCGCTCTCGGGCAGCTCGGGCTCAGGCGGCTCGCCTTCGACGACCTCAACCAATTGTACGGAGTTTGGCTGTTCGTTGAACGATGCCGCGAGCATCAACACCCGGAGTTCCTCGGTGAGCCGAAGCGCGAACGTTGGCGCAGACCCCGAGCGTTCGATAACTCGGGCTCGTCCTCTTCCAGCAACCTCCGCTTCGGCGGGCCGAAGGCTCAACGTCCAGGAGCCTGTCGCTTGCTCATCGTCACACACCGCAAATCCCGCAGATTGCAGCTCCGATGCGACGAGCTCCGGCAGTGAACTCGGCGCCCCGTCATCGAGCAGCACCACACACTCCAAAGAGCGTGTCTCTTCCTGCGCTCTCGCCGACAATACGACCAGCAACGGGATCGCGAAGGCGACGAGAGCGCAGGGGCGAAATCGCACGACCGTCAGCACTCTTTTCTCGTTGTGGAGCGCAATACGAACGCTTTCTCTGCGATGCTCATCCTTTCACGATCCCTCCACAATCCATTCCGCCATCGATGCATGAGCCCCGTTCGGATATCGGCGTAGATACGATTCGGCCTGAGCGCGGGCGTCCCCTAACGCGGGGTGTTCGTCGAAAAGCTCCATCAACCGTCCTTCCGCCTGCTCGACCCAGCGACCACGAGGACGTTCCCTGAGATAGGTCTGAAACCAATCTCGAGAAGCGCGGGCATCGCTCGAAAAGCTGAGCCGACCGAGCAGAAACGCGGAGTCTTGGCCAACGGTCGAGTCTGGGCGATCACGCCGCGCGATGCGGATAATCTCGCGTTCGGAACCCGAACGTTCACGCCGGGCTTCCCCAAGCATCTGCTCGAGTTCGAGGTCGGAAGCCCGAGAGATCCGGATTGCCAGGCTTGGACGCGCGATCGGCTCTATTCGCCCTTCGACCGACCTTCGCCCTGTTTCATCTGCCAGTGTTTCATCTGCCAGTGCTTCGTCTTCCAGAGCTTCATCTTCCAGTGCCCGATCTTCCGCTAGCAAGGAATCGCTTGGCTCTTCCGTCGGCGCCAGAGCCTCAAGCTGCTGGGGCGACGGATCCGTCGCCGAAGGAGGAATCTCTTCGTGTACATTGAGCGAAAGCGAATCCGTTCCTTCGAGCACGAAGAGCCGGCCGCTCGTTGAGTGTTCTACCTCGACACTTCCTTCGCGCATCTGCACATGAAACTCGCCTCCCTCTTCCATCGAGACCCGGAATCGAGTGCCCGTGACCCGCACCCGATACTCACCCGCCACGATCTGCCATCGCGTTTCATCGCGATGCACGATATCGACCTCGAGGGCCCCTCGTTGAAGCTCAAGATCTGCGCCGCGCTCATTGGTCGAGACCACGCGCAGCTCGGTTTGAGGGAGTACTCGGAGCACGGATCCATCATCGAAATGAACCTGTGACTCCGTGGCATGCGTTCGGACGGCGTTGCCCTCGCGTTCCGCTCCATCGGACACTCGGACGGAATAGGAAAGAGGAGTCTCCCCTCCACCCAATATCCGGAACGTCAGCAGCGAAACGGCCGCCACGGCGACCGCAACCGGCACAGCGAGACGAAGCGCGCTCGTCGGAGACCGCCGCGCTGGCAAGGTCTCGGGTAGGTCACGCCGAATCCGGTCGAGCATTTCCGAAGTTGGTTCGTTGCTATGCTCACGAACAAGCTCCGCAATCTCGTTGAGAGAATCTCTACTCATGATCTGGTCCCCTGTCCGCGTTTCGCATCCATTGCGATAAGTACCAATCGGCCGCTGCCATTTCTTCAAATTCGTTTCGGGCACGTCCGTAGCGACGCTTCACCGTGGATTCGGAGCAATCGAGGACTTCCGCGATTTCACGGACGGAGAGCTCCTCGAAGACCCGCATCGAAAAGACGATTCGATGGTCGACACGCATGCGATCGAGAATCTCGAAGACGCGCCTGAGCGATTGCGTCGCGAGTTCGTCAGAAGGCTCAAGGGTCGCCTCGTCAGGAGCTTCCTCCGCCCGCTCTGTTGCAAACCAGAGCCGTCTTCGCCTAGCGCGTTTCAGGTAGTTTCTCGCGACGCGGACCGTAACGCCGTAGACCCACGATCGAAACGCGGAAGGATTCTTTACTTTCCGGAACTTCGCAAAAACGGTCGCAAAGACTTGTTGGATCAAATCCTCGATCTCGTTGCTATCGCCGAGAACTCGGCGCAGCACGCGCTCGACCATGGGCGCGTAGAGATCGAAAGCCTGGCGACTCGCATGAGGCCGGTTCTCAACGAGGTTTCGATGCACCATGGCGCACGTCTCTGCACTCGTTCTGTTCATCACCGCGTCGCTGAACGGTAAGGGATCTCGAGGCTCGGTGTCCCGAACCAAAGAGAGACGGCGGAGGCGGGGGGAAGACGTCATCGGTATTTGGCCCAATTGGGAGAGGCGAGCGCCAGCAAAAAGCGGACGCTCGCCAAAGCTCATTACTCGATGCAAAATGCCGGCGTAGGAGCGCCAGCGGGTGGCATTGCGTGATGCAGACAGACGGCTCGAAGCTCCGCGCAGTCCTCTTCGATCGAAGCATCGGAAGCACCTGCGAGAGCGCCATTCGCTTTGCATTCATCGACCAGCGCTTCGCAGGCGGAAGGGTCGCAGGGATAGCGTTCGCTGGAGGCCTCGAAGCAAAGTTCACGCTGGTTCTCACAATGATCTAGCGCCTCGGGAGACGCGTTGTACCAAGCACCATCGTCGCCCGATTCGTACGTTCCTCCGTGCCGAAGAATGCATCGTCCGAAACGCTCGTCGCATTGAGACGGTGGCCCAGGTGGCTCTTCGCACAGCCCGCCGCGTTCCTCGAAACGGCCAGGCATGCACTCGAGGAAGTCGTCAAAACAACCGAAAGCAGCGCTCCCTTCCGCAACGTTACGCTCGGATTCCTCGGAAGCGAGTGCGTCCACTTCTTCGAGACACTCCCCGAGCCCGACGTAGCACGAGGTCTCGCAGCCTTCGGGCGAGGAACCAAGTTCGGTCGGCGCTGGGAGGGGTACTCCCTCGATGCAGCCGGCCGCGAGGATACAGGCGATAAGCGAAATGTGATGTTTCATGTCTTTCCTTTCCGGGCCCCAAACTGCCCGTTCGAGAAGTAGTGGGAGCCAAGACCGAAATCGGTTCACACGACGCCAACTTTTCTCGTCCAGACCACCAAGCTGTCGCTCCCGAGCGACAACTTCCGGGGTATCAGGACCATGAACGACTTTCACTTCGCTCACCTCGGCACAAAAAACAGTGACCAATAAGACACATAAATTCGAACCGACAGTTCGAGAGCGAACATAATAGTTTCAACACCTTGCGTCATACCACGTTGACGTTCCCCACAATAAATAACCACACGGTCATCGTTTGGTACGCTCGTTGCTCATAGGGCGAGCCATGAATATCTCCCGAACACTTGCTCTCAGCCTCCCGCTCGCGGTCCTCGTCGCGCTGTGTGGGTGTGCCCCTTCCTCGCTCGGCGACAGCGAGCCCCATTTGCCCGAAGATCTCTTTGACGGAGGCCTTCCGGACTCGGATGTCGACGGAGGTTCCGACGCGGATATCGACGCCGACTTCCAAACGGCATCGCACCGCAGCTGCTCGGATGTTTCCGGCGTTTGCCGATCTTGGGGCGGATGCGGCAGCGGCGCGTTCTGCTCCTCCGCCGGCATCTGCGAAACCTGCCCAAGCCAACACTCGGGAGGGAGCTCAAGCGGCTCCGGCAGCGCTTCCGGGTGCGTCGACCAATCCTCGGTCTGCAGCTCATGGGGTGGATGCGGCGCGAACGCGTTCTGTTCTTCTGCCGGGCGCTGTCAGGCGTGCACCAACTCTTCAAGCTCGGGTTCGAGCGGCAGCTCGGGCAGCAGCTGCAGCGACCAGTCCTCCATCTGCAACACGTGGGGCGGATGTGGCAACGGTGCTTTCTGCACCTCCGCTGGACGATGCCAAGCCTGCACCGAAGGTCCCGCCGAGGCGCCTCCATCCTCTCCTCCCGCCGGCTCCGACGCGGCATGTCGCGGTGACGGAATCGATATCTGGGGAAGCGGCGCCACGAACTATCGCGAGTACTTTTGCAGTGGAACGGACGGCGGCGCCTACTCCTATCCGAAATACTGCGGCGAAAACGGGTATAGCGGCGGCAACTACATCACCGTGCGGCCGTATCTGACGGAGTTCGACGAGCAGACCGCGGAAATTCGGCTCCGCTACCGCATTTCGAAATCGTTGGTCTACAACCACTCCCTCGACCTCGCCTACCACAAAGACTGGACCGCTTCGGTCTCTTGGTACCGCATGATGAATCGTACGCTCTCAAGCGCCGGTCACCACGGAGGGTCGTCTTACCAACCTCTGATCCGGTCGGAGCGCGAGGATGCGCACGACCGCTACTTCACCGTGAGCATCCCCTGGGGGCCACGTCAGGGCGACTACTACTGGGGCATTCGATGTTTTGGGGAACACGCCGACTACGACCGCATTCAAGCCATTTCCCGAACCCGCGTCATCCTCACGCCGCGCAACTAGAGCCTGACGATGCATTCCACGAACCACCATCACCACGAAACGAAAAACGAAATGGCCTACCCAAAGATCTTGATCCTCAGTGCGCTGGCACTCGTTGGCTGCGTTGCGGCCCCAATGGACACTGAACGTGAGCTCGAACAAGTCGAGGAAACGATCTCCAGCAGCACGCAATGCTTAGCGACCGCACGTGCAGGTGTGCATATCGGACCGCATCGTTTGAGCGGTCAAACGCTCAATACTGCACGGAACTCTGGCGCGACGTGGCTGCGAATGCTCCACCAATCGGTGCCCTGCATGGCCGAGTGCGGTCAAGAATGCAATCCCGCGCGTCCGGAGACATTTGCGGAAGGATGCGGTTGGCGATGTGAAGACACGCTCGGCCGCTACGTCACGGATATCCGAACCGCGCACAACAATGGCAAGAAGGTGATGCTTGCGGTCAATGGCTGGGCGATCCCGAACTGTCATCCAGGAATGTACCCGAGACCTCAGCACCAAGGGGATGAAGCCGAGCGTTATGTCGCTCGTTACGGATCCGAGCTGCGCGCTCTCGTTCGAAGACTTCGGGACGAGAACGCTCTTCCAGACGCTTTCCAAATCGGAAACGAACCCAACGGCATCGAAGCGTTCGATTGCGGCGTTTTCGGAAGACAGCTCTTCGTCGCTCAGCAAGTCCTCGAAGAGGAAGGCGTTGGCGATATCACGCGGGTCACCGGCGGCATCGTCAACTACGCCCCATGGACCGCTGGACCAGCCTGCCTGGAAGAAGCGATCAACGAAGCTGGCGGAACACTCGACTACGACGCTATTGGCGTTCACCTCTACGGCGCCTCGAACGCGAGTGTTGCATGCATTGCAGATCACTCGACATGCGAGTCTTGGGATGCCGCGGAAGATCCGAACTACCGAATCTCCAATCTCAGCTCGATCTGGGGATCCAACCTTGGAAGCTATGCACGGTTGCGAAGCCGGCTCGGCGCCTCTCCACCATTCTGGATCACAGAAACGGGCGGCCCCCTCTACAACCACCGCGCAAGCGGAGAACAGAAGAGCGCATTCCTAGATCAGTTCAACGAATGGTCCGAGGAGATGCAAGATTTTCATCGCCAGTACGGCGCGGATTGGCACGCGAACAGCATGCGTCTTCTGAGTCAACGAGACGAGGTCGAAGTCTACTTCGGCTTCCAGCTTCGAGACGAACACGAGCGTCTCGGGCTTTACACTCCTAGCGCGCAAGCTTTGCCGGCGGGAACTTCGTTTCGAAACGCGATCTGCACGACCGAGCCACCCGGTCCCAGTGCCTGCGGAACCTTCCCCGTCGGAACCACCGGCCGATGTCAGGTCGAAAGCGGAACCGGCCCTTGGGTTGATTGCTGCGACACCGCTCCCCCGCCGACATCCACCTGCGGAACCTTCCCCGTCGGAACCACCGGTCGGTGCCAGGTCGAAAGCGGAACCGGCCCTTGGGTTGACTGCTGCGACACCGCTCCCCCGCCGACATCCACCTGCGGAACCTTCCCCGTCGGAACCACCGGCCGATGCCAGGTCGAAGACGGGACCGGCCCTTGGGTCGACTGCTGCGGTTCGACGGGGCCGAGCAGTTCAGCGAGTACCATCACCATCGATATCGCTCGCTCCGGCGGCGTGTTCCCAGTGATGTCCGTTCGCGTTGGTGGCGCCGGCGGGACGTTGCTGCGATCGAGCGCGGGCGACCATCCGCGGGTGG
Organism: Myxococcota bacterium; assembly: GCA_020629955.1. Taxonomy (GTDB): domain Bacteria; phylum Myxococcota_A; class Polyangia; order Polyangiales; family Houyiibacteriaceae; genus JAHDCI01. The sequence continues at coordinate 9,200 of JAHDCI010000190.1, forward strand.
AAGGTACCTCGCGGCACCAGCTTCAGTTTGACGTGCCCGCCGGCGTGAGCCCGAGTTCGATTTACGTGCAGGTTCACAACGAAGGCGATCTAATCGTCTATGGCGCGCGACGCTCCGGCGGCACGTTCCGTAACGCCTCGGCGGGCTCCGTTCGTGGGCACTGGAATGGTTCCTCGTGTGTACTCAGCGCTGTTACCGGCGTAAGCCCTGCGATCCTTGCGTGCGGTGAACGTCCCAACCTGACGCTTTCGCTCTAGCGATGAGCCATCTGAAAAGAGGCTTTGCTCTCTTCGCGCGAGCGCACGCGTGATGAAAAAGGCTCGGAGGCATGATGCTTCCGAGCCTTTTCCCTTACTCCTCCGGCGTCACGCACTGCGCGAGAGTTTGAAAGCAGAGGGGGTTTTCGCTCAGGCAACGAAAGGTGGCTTCTGGCGCAGAATCGATATGACGTTCACATGCCGCTACGCACCCCTCGATCGTGGGGCGATCCGGATCGGCCGAGCAGGCACCATCATCACCCCGTTCCTGGCAGAGCTCCATGCATTCCGAGGGCTCAGGCGTCACGCAGCTTTCAAGCGTCTGAAAGCAGAGAGGGTTTTCGCTAAGGCACCGCGCGGTCTCCGCCGGAGCACGCTCGATATGACGTTCACACGCGGCCACGCACCCGGCGACCGTCGGATTGTCCGGATCTGCAGAGCACGCGCCATCATCGCCGCGCGCCTCACAGAGCTCTTCGCACTCGGTC
>JAHDCI010000191.1 GCA_020629955.1 Myxococcota bacterium
CGCAAGACGAGGTCGTATCGATCGCCCCATCCGCGGGGGAGTCGTCATCTCCGCATCCAAGAGTGCTGAGGAGAACAAGAACAAGGCTCAGGAAGTTCGAAGCGAGGCGCATCCATGTACCCTATCAGCGAGCGGAAGGATTTCGAATCGGACGCTGAGACTTTGGTCCTCGGCAGATGTGGTTTTGATCCTTTTTTGCACCTGTAGACCACAGCGAACGACTTTGGGGATAAATCGGCTTTATCGTGGCCAGAGGACGAGCGGCGCTTGTTCGAGAACCTTTCGAAAAGGAGAGCGCTGTTCTATTTCAGGTGTTTCTCCCGAGGTTTTAGGGCGGCGGGCCTCCTGGGGCGATGGTCAGGATCGCGTTCGCCTCAGGAGCCCCGATCACCGTCACACCCGCGCGCGAGATGACCTGCGCACCGAAACCACTCAACCCCGGATTGATTGTCTGAGGGGCTCCATCAAGTCGCGCTCCCGTGAATAGTTCCGCCACGCCCTCTACGGGGTTGCCGATGATGACATCGACCGCCGGACCGGGTGCCCCCCCACCGGGCGCAGGGTCGTCGGGGAAGGCGAGTGCGACGAAGCCGGTCCGCGAACGTGAACCGTCTGGATCGAGAGATTCGGTAAAGATACCGACTTCGGAGGTCGCTTCCGTGCCGCACACCGCTCCAACTCGACCGTCGAATGCCTGCGCGAGCGCGAGAGGCTCGCATGAAGTTGAGAACATCGGACGTGGTGCAGTGAGCCCCCCAGAAGACCAACGCCAGATCATTCGATCGCCGCCGATATAGACGCCATCCGGCTCGAACCGGTTGGCGACAAGCGCTCGACCAAACCCAGCGCCGGGTGCCAGGACGCCTACCGGTAGAGGGCTCAACCCGGTGGTCGTGTTGGGCGCTGAGAGAACCGCTCCTGTCCCATCCTGGTTTGGGCAGCCGACGAAAATGAAGGAATCCCCGATGGCAACAGAGGTGCCGCAGGCTGCCTCTTCGTCCAAGAGCGTCGCGACGGAGAGCGGCGTCGCGGTTTCGCTAACTCCAGTTGCAGCGAGGGCCATGCCTCGGCCAGAACTTCCGGCTCCTGGAGCGCCGATGATGGCGAGAGTCCCCATGGCGTCGGCAGCGATCGAAGCCCCGAATTTCGCTCCGACGGGGGCGCTGGGCCAGCGAATCGGAGCCGCCGGCTCTTGCATCCACATTCCATCCATCCATCGGAAGCGATAGACCTCACCGCGATTTTCATTCCCAGACGGCACCCCGATATACAGGATTTGGCCGTTGCCCGAGAGTGCGAAGCTCGAGTCGGGGTCAAGCTGCGGCAAGGTGGAGACGCCCCCCAAGGTGCAACTACCGACGTAACAGATGGAGTCTCCAGGGCAGTCCGGCTCCTCATCTACGCTGCCATCGCCGTCATCGTCAGCGCCATTGCACGGATCCGTGCTCGCGATCGCGGGCGCGCCAATCGTGACCAACTGGTTCGTCGACTCCTGCCAAATGACCATTGAGTTGAACGATGCGTCGATGCTATCGCCGAAGCCCGCGCCAGTTCCCTCAACCGAGGAGATGATCTGGAGAGGTTCGCTGATGTCGGAAAGAACTCCCGGAGGTTCGAACATGAAGACGCGATTGTCTTCAAATGCGACAAGCAACATTTCGTCTCGCGGATCATCCAGCCAAACCATTTGCTTGGGAACGCCTCCGGATAGGTCGACCGGGTAGAGCAGGGCCGAGCTGGAAGAGAATACCTGAATCGTCGACGCTCCCCCGTCGATGCACGCGGCCGCGGTTCTGCCCGAAGGGCTGATAGCGACCTCCGCGCGGGTCGAACATTCAAACTCACTCAGGACTTCGGGAGTGCCGGGGGTCACTTGCTCGAGGTGCAGTTCGTCGGGGGCGAAGGGCCAAACGTATGCGACAAGATCCGTGTCTCGCGCGGCGTCAATGCTCATGACCGAGGGAGAGCCAAGCTCGGGTGTGCCCGGCAAGATCCAGCTGCTACCTTGGTCCATGGAAATGCGCCGGAGAAGCGTGTTCTGCCCCGAGATCCACGCCTCGAGCTCCCCGCTCAACGGTTCCTCCTGTAGGCTCACCTCTGCTCCCGCAGGATTTTCTGCTGTGCCGCGATAGACCTCTGCAGGGCCGTGCCATTCTCGGGTCGCTGCGTCATGAAAATAGAAGAACGCGGCTCCGGCACCGGACGAGGCGGAGGGGTCGCCAACCAGCACGCCGGTCGATCCTCCGGAGAGAGTCCGCACGTCGAGCGCCTCGCCAAAGTCACTCCCTGCGTTCGTTGGAATCACGAGCGAGTGCGCCATTATCCAGGCGTTTCCAATCCATGTTCGGACCTCCAGCGTTTGGGTCACTCCGTGTCGTGCAATGACGAGCATGTCTTCCGCGTCCGTCAGTTCGAGGTTGACGCTCTCTCCCGGGGCGCGCGTGATAAATTGCGTAAAGCGGTTGCACGCACCTCCAGAACAGGTTTCCCCGCTGTCGCAGACCACGGTCTCATCAACGCGTTCGTCGCAATCCTCGTCGAGCCCGTCGCACACGAGCTCGTCAGGAAGGCATGTCGGGTCTCCGCCATCGGGAGGGAGAATCGCGTCCGTTTCGCTGTCGGCTGCGCTATCCATGCCCGCATCGCTTCCGGCGTCTGCCCCTGAAGCATCCATTCCGGCATCCATTGTCGAGCTGTCCATGCCGGCATCTGCCGGCGGCGGAACGTCCCCGCAATCGCTTACGCCTTCGTCGATGCTTCCGTCGCAATCGTTGTCGCGCCGGTCGCAGATTTCGTTGCCACCCGGGAAGGTATTCGGATCGGTGTCGTCGCAATCCGCGCGTGGATTATCGCCGGCACAATCGGCATCCGGGTAGCCATCTTCGTCATCGTCTTCCCAGTTGTTGATGCCGATGACGAAGTCGGCGAAGCCGTTGCAGTTGTCGTCGATGGCGTTGCAGAGTTCCGTGGCGAGAGGGAAGACGGCGTCGTTGTCGTCGTCGCAGTCCGAAGCGACCGTGGACTGACCTACGAGCGCTGTGGAGCGAGGGGAGTCCGCTGTGGGTTCGCCCATTCCATAGTCATCCCGGTCCATATCGATGTACCAGTCGACCGGGTCCGCATCTTCGTCGATTCGTCCATCGCAGTCCTCGTCTTCGCCATTGTCCGGCGCCTCCCAGCCACCGATGGTGACCAACGGATTATCATCGTCGCAGTCGAGGTTGCTCGTGCTGAAGCCGGGAAGCCCGGGGCAGGCCATCACTGGGCGCTCCGGATCACCATAGAGGTCTCGGTCTCGGTCTTCGAAGAGGGCGACGGTCAGCTCCTCGTCGACCATGCCGTCGCAGTCGTTGTCGCGCCGGTCGCAGACTTCGGGCACGCGCGGGTTCGTGCCCGCCGAAGTATCGTCGCAATCGGTGCCGCAGTTGTCTCCGTTGCAGCAGCGAGCGTCGATGGCGAGGTCGTTATCGAGGTCTCGACTGCCGACGGTCTCCGGATCGCAATCTTCGTCAATATTGTCCGGGTCGCAGATCTCTTCGTTCCCGGGGAAGCGATTTGGATCGGAGTCGTCGCAGTCGGTTCCGCCGCACTCGGCATCCGCCGCGCCATCTCCGTCGCCGTCCGCGCAGCCAAGGATACACATATCCATGGTCTCGTCGCAGGAGAGGCTATCGCCGCACTCGCGCGCCTCATGGACGCAGCCTCGCGCATCGGCACCGTCGGCTTCGGCATTGCACGCGTCGATCGTGCAATAGAGGTCGTCGTTGCAATCACTGTCGACCTGGCACACCGCCGCGCCATCGATCGCCGCGTCCCCGGCGGAATCGTCGTCGCCACAGGCGGCACTCACAAGAAGAATGATGGCAAGGACTAGACCGTTCCGTTCTCTCATTTCAATCTCTCCAACGCTCTCCAGTGTGCCGGAGCGGAATGGGCGAAACTATTCCCCAAACGGTGAGGATGAACCCGGGGTTTTAGGGCAGAAATACTCGGAATGGGGGAGCGCTTTAGGGGCGGCCGGGGCGTTTTCTGCGAAGTGCGTCCCGAAGTTCCCGAAGCTCGGTGCATCGAATCATCGTCGCGGCGCCCAGGAAGGCCCCTCCGCCCGCAACGACGAGCAAGATCAGGAGTCCTGCGCCGATCAGACTCGATTGGGAACTTTCGAGCGGCAGTACATTGAGTAGGCCAAAGAGTGCGCCGCCCATTACTGCAGAGGCGACCGTGGAACGTAGCGCGCTCGTCGCGACTTCGGCCAATCCGAGCGGCCCGACCTTTCGGCGGAGCAGACTCAGCAAGACGACAAGTTGGACGAGCGCGGCGAGAGAAATACCGAGCGCCAGCCCGACGTGGCCCATGGTCTCCATCGTCAGCAGGCTCACGCTGAAGAACACAACGAGATTCACGATGCTGGCTCCGACCGGGCTACGAGTGTCGCCGAGCGCGTGAAACATCGGTACGATCGTTCGTACAGCGGAGACCGCGAAGACGCCGCACGCGAGCAGGGATAGCCCCTCCGCCGTCTGGCGTACGGATTCCGCGTCGAACTCGCCGCGCCCGAGAAATACACCAATGATCGGTTCTGCCAGTAAGGCAATCGCAACGCTGGCGGGGAGGCCGACGAAGAGCGCGAGTCGAAGCCCAAAGCGAAACATGGATTTCGCTTCCTCGATCTCTCCGCGAGCTTTCATCTGCGCGAGGCTTGGAAGCGCCGCAGACCCGATTCCGATCGCAAAGACACCCTGCGGAATTTCGACGATCCGCTGCGCGTAGAAGAGCCAGCTGACGGAACCGCGAGGGAGGTAGGAAGCAAGTTGCCGGCTGGCGATCAGATTCAGTTGATATACGCCGAGGCCGATCAAGAGCGGCGCCAGAAGCAAAAGTGCTCGGCGGACGTCGGGGTCCCTCCCAAAACGCGGGAGAAGCGGCATCCCGCTTCGGTGGACGGGGCGGGCTTGCGCGAGGATTTGTAGCGCTCCGCCTAGCAGAGCACCGATCACAAGCGCACCGACGGCGGGGTATCCGAGGCTCTCGACCAGGTTCGGTAAAAGAAGGGCGGCACCGATCAGGGCGACGTTGAGGAGTAGAGGAGAAAACGCTGGAGCAAAGAAGGACTTTTGCGCGTGCAGCGCCCCGGTCATCAATGCGGCAACGCCCATCAAACCGATATATGGAAAGACACCGCGCGTGAGCGAGGTTGTCAGCGCGAAGAGTTCCGCATCCGAGCGGAATCCCGAGGCGTATAGGCTCACGAGCTGAGGCGCGAGGAGCACTCCGAGGAGCACCACGCCGAGAAGTATGAGGAGCATGGTGCCGAGAAGGTGCGCGTAGAATGTTCGCCCAGCTTCGTCCCCGCGCTTTTCGCGAACATCGGTCAACACCGGCACGAATGCACCGCTGACGGCCCCTTCGCCGAGCAGCCCACGAAGCGCATTCGGAATGGTGAAGGCGAGCCAGAACGCGTCCGTGGTTCCCACGGCGAAGGAGGCGGCGATGACAATATCTCGGAGAAGCCCAAGGACGCGCGAGCTGAGCGTTCCGACCATGACGAGGCCGGCGCGCCGAGTCACGGCTTGCTGTTCGCTGGGCGCCTTCGCCTTCGCTTTGTTCTTCTTTTCCACGTCGCTGTTGAAGGATAGGACGTCTCTGCTCGTCGCGGAAAATCCCTACAGGGGTGTTCATGGGTCGTTGATCGATTCCGAATTCCGCTTCGCGGCATTCTCACCACTCAAACGCCATCCAATTCTTGTCGATATATCTGCTAACCATGCTTCGCGAGGAAGTAGATCGTGATCCCGAAGACGCCGACCATCGACGCGGTTTCGACCCAGTTCACCTTCCCGTCGTCCTGAACGGCTTTCCAGAGGATGAGCATTGTGGGGAACGCGAGCAGCATCACCGAAGTGGTCTCGAGGTCGATGGGCAGAACCCCACCTCGCGGCAACATGGGGATCACGCCCATCTGGCCGAACGCTGCCAGCATGATCATCGTGACCGGCAGAACGACGAAGGGCACCTGACTGATGCCGCCCGAGGCGGACGCGAGCGCGATATCGTACATTCCCTTGCGGTGTGCAGCGATGATCATTGCGAAGGCGCCGGCCGCCGCGAAGACGCTCAATAGGATTGCGCCGACCATCTCCGAATAGCCGGCTTCGTTGAGCGCTTCGACGAGAATGTCCGCAAAATCACCGACCGCGTGCCCGCCTACAACAGACGCACCGATACCGACCAAGCCGTAAAGCGCGATGGCGCCCATGCTGGCGGACTTCTTCTGCGGAGCGGCATCACCTTCGGTTTCGGTCTTGCTGTCTTCACTCGAAAACCGCGTAATTAGGCGACGGACCGCGACGAACTCGATCATGAGTAAAACTGCCCCCAATACGTAGAGGTCTGTCACGCCGAGTCCCTCGCCTGCGTGCTCGCCCGCGTTGAAGGTGTTGAGCATGAACATCATGAGACCCGCGCAAAGGAAGACGCCCGCGGCGGCCGCGTAGAGGTCGGTGCTGATCTTGACGAGCGGTTCGGGAAGCCGAGCGTGCCCGGTTTCGTCCCGTGGCAACATCGCGGAATAGATTCCGAATGCGAAGGCACCGACGTGAAGCGTCAAGCAGGTCACGATAAAGCCGATGCGGGGAGCGGCTGCAACGACGAACCCGAGCATGACGAGCTCCGGAATATTGCTCGCAAGCCCCGCCATCGTCCCAGCGACGAACGGGTTCCAGCCGAGCCGGTCGCCGATCCCCTCAACGCTCTTGATCATCGCTTCACAGGAGCCAAAGACCACCGCGAGACCGCCGATGGCGAGGATCGAGGCGTGCAGCCAGCCCGGGATCGATCCGTGTAGACCCATGGCGGCTCCTACCAGGACGCCTCCGCCCACCAGCATTCCAATCCAAGAGTTTCCTTCGCCGCCGCCGCCTGCCATCCGCGCTTTCTACTTGATGCGAGGCCGTTTTCCTAGGCTTTGAACGAAGTCGAAATTTCGAGTTCCGCAGAGAGCCGGCAAAACAAAAGCGCCGCCGAAGATTCGGGGGCGCTACGTTCTGCGGTCGAGGAAGCCAGCGAACCTATTCTTCGATCTCGTCGTCGTCTGGGTCGTTGATCGACGGGAGCTTTTGGAGTTCGGGCAGCGCGATACGAACGCAGCGCTGCACAATCCAAGCCTTGGTTCTGTCCAGACGGACCATTTCCTTCTCGATCGCTTCAATCATATCGATCGGGAAGTAGATACTCTGCTTTCGCTTATCGCTGGCCATGGGTCGTCTTCCTTGCAGTTGATGAGTAGGCTAGGCGGAAGTTGTACCACAAGCTCGACGACTTATGAATCCCACCGGACCCATGCTCGAACCCAGCCCCGTCAAAGCCCCCAAATCAAACGCCGACCTCCTTCGAAAGCGAGGTCGTCATCGGTCCTTGCGAAGCGCGGTCGCCTTTGGCGCTGGGCTTTTGATCGGAAGCGTCGGGGTAGGCCATGCGGATGGAGACAGTCCATTTGAGAACCTCGGGGTCTTTGCCCACGTACTGACCCACATTGAAAACTCGTACGTTGAAGAGGTGGATCAAGACGCGCTCATCCAAGGAGCGATTCGCGGAATGACGGAGACCCTCGATCCGCACTCGACCTATCTCGACCCGGAAGAGTTTCAGATGTTGATGTCGGATACAGCTGGCCGCTTTGCGGGCATCGGTGTCGAGATTGGGGTGCGTGATGGGTGGCTGACAGTGATGAGCGTCTTTGAGGATGGTCCCGCCGCCGCCGCAGGGCTTCAGGCGGGGGATCGTTTCCTTCATATCGAAGGTCGAGCGGCGCGCGATATGCGGATCTCGGAGTCGATTCGGTTGGTTCGTGGGGAACCCGGAACCGAACTCCATGTCGGCATTCGTCGGGAAGGGGAGGAAGAGGACCTTCAAATCACCCTCCGGCGCGCGTATATCGAGGTCGATGCCGTCGAAACAACCCGTTTCGAGGATGGGCTTCTTTACGTTCGGATCCGGGCATTCCAGGAGACGACATCGGAAGACCTGCGAAGCGCGATCGATGCCGCGGTAGAAGCGGGAGGCGTACGCGGGATTCTTCTCGACCTCCGCAACAACCCCGGCGGGCTGCTTCGGGAAGCCATCGCCGTCAGTGATGCCTTTTTGGAGGACGGCATGATCGTCGCGACGCGCGGCCGCGGCGGGCAGGAGCTTCAGCGGGCGAATGCTCGCTCTCGCGGGACGTATCCTGCGGAGTGGCCGATCGTCGTGCTCGTGAATGGGTACAGCGCAAGCGCGGCGGAGATTGTCGCCGCTGCACTGCAAGATCACCAAAGAGCGACGATTGCCGGAGTTCGCACCTTCGGGAAGGGTAGTGTGCAGAACATCATTCAACTCGAGGACGGCGGGGCGATGAAGTTAACGATCGCGCGCTACTACACCGCGAGTGGCCGCTCCGTGCAGGCGCGCGGGGTTGAGCCCGACTTGCATATTGAGCCCTTTAGTGAGGATGCAGTTCGGGCAGCGCGCGCCGCCACCCAGGCCGGTTTCCGCGAATCCAACCTGGAGGGGCATCTCGATGCCGCGCAGCGCCGGGGAGAAGAGTCCCCGACTGGGCGCGATGAGGTGCGACTGGATGGCACAACCCCCGCGATCGATGCTCGCTTTCCCGATGATCTCCAGGCAAGAGTGGCCGCCGAGGCTCTGGAAGCGCTGATGCGGCAACCTGTTAGATGAAACAAATGTCTCTTCTTGGTATCTTGTGAGCCATTTTTGGCAAGTTGCCTCCGGTTTGAAGTGCGGTCTTGAAATTCTGCGATTCCTCTTCGAGAATGGAGAGGTGCGGTCTTCGACGACGGACCGCGATTTGCACAGTTAGGATCCGCGATGTCCGAGCGTCTCTCACCACCAAAACGGAAAAAATCCCTCCGGCAGCTCGAAGAAGAGCTCATCGAAGACGAAGGAGGGGCAGTCTATTTCGAGTACATCACGCTGGTGTTCGTCATTGGTTTGATCGTGTCGGCAGCGTTGATCGCGGTCGGCGTTCCCCTGGTGGAAGGCTTCCGAAATATGCAGGTCTTTTCAGCGAGCCCGATCCCATGAGCCTTTCTCCGAAAAAGCGGTTTGTTCGCAAACAACGCTCAACCCGAACAGAGGGTGCGGTCTCGGTCGAGTACGTCGTCATCATGGTCTTGGTTGCACTCACGTCGATCATCGCCTGGGGCGCGCTGCAGGATAGCGTCGAGGAAGATGCCGATGAGCAGTATCAAACCTTCGGATATCCGGCCTCCTAATGCTGACCGCGAGCGCACCTTCGGCCATGTTTCGTCTTCGAGACGATTCCGCAGGACCGGCGCTCCGAGGACTCTCCACCTTGTTTGAAACCATCGCTCATATTTCCGCCATTGGCGTCGCCGGAGTGGCCGCGTTTGCGGACTATCGAACGGGCCGGATCCCGAACTGGCTCACGCTCCCTTTGCTCATTGCCGGGCCTGCGCTCTGGTTCGCTACCGAACGAACGAGCGGATTCCTGCACTCCGTAATGGGCATTCTTTTTTGCGGGCTCGTCCCGTATTTCGCGTTTCGCTTCGACGAAATGTTCGGAGGCGACGTGAAACTGCTAGCGGGCCTTGGAGGACTGACCGGACCCGCGGTAGGCATTGAGATCGAGTTCTTCTCGATGTTGGTGGGGTCCTTCGTCGCTCTCGCCATTCTGATGAAGCGCGGCATGCTCATTCAGACCTTCAGCAACATGTTTTTTATGGTGTTTAACCCAATTCTCCCGAAGAAGATGCGGCGAACACCGAACCGGGAGAAGAGCCCCGCGTTGCGGCTTGGGCCCTTCATCTTTTTAGGCACGTGCGCTGCCATTTTTGCGCATCACCCGCAGTGGTTTGGGAGGCCGATCTGGTGAAGCG
>JAHDCI010000019.1:0-30611 GCA_020629955.1 Myxococcota bacterium
GAGCACTCCCCAGGAGGAGAGTGCAAAACGAGACATCACTCGTCTCCCTGTCCCTCAGGCGTGTTGCCACCACGGTCCGAGATGCGTTCGATATAACGAACGGCTGGACGTTCTTCGAGCGGAGCTGTGGGCCCGCCCTTTTCGTAGCCGACAACGCGAAGGGTCACTGCGCGTCCCTCGGGTGCGGTAAAGGAGTAGTTCGAGCGAACCTTAAAACGGTAGCCCTTCAGGTAGCTAAAGATGCCGTATCCATGACCACGGTATTCGAGGTTCACGGTGATGGTGTGCTCACCCGGGACAATGCTTCCGTTGTATACCTGGAAGTCTTCCTGCTCGGAGAGCGAGCCTTCTTCATCCGCGCGGTTGAAGATCGGCGCACCGTCAAGCGCGTATACAGCCTTAACGAGACGATACGACGAGGACATACGGTTCTCGTGCATGATGACGGCCTGAGCGCCGGCAACCACGCCTTCAAGGACGGTCTCCGCAAGAAGGGAGAGACGCGCCTTTGAGCGGAAGATTTGCTCCTTCAGCTCATTGATACGCTGCTCAAGATCGCGGAGACGAACAGCGTACGTTCCTGCATCGACCCGCTCCGCGGTGTTCGACGGGGCAGGCTCGGAAGTACTGGCGGGCGCGTCTCCTTCCGGAGCGGCATCCGCGTCAGAAGCTTCCGCTTCGGCAGATTCAGTGGCCTCCGGGGTTTCGGCCGTCTCAGTCGTCTGAGCGGTTTCTTCCTCGGTTTGAGCAAAAGTGCGGGGTGTGAAAGCGATGGTGGCCGCGAGAAGTGCGGTCAAAGCCAGGTCGCGCGCTCGGTTACTGCGCATGGAAAACCTCTTATTAGTGCGCCCCATAAGGAGCCATGTCGAACCGGGGTGCGTTCCCCAAGCCTTCAAAGAAAGAAGGACTCAGAGCTTATACCAACGGCGTTTGCCGTGGTCAACGATGACCTCAGTCCGAAATCGTTAATGGTTACGACTCGCGTCGCGAAGAATTTGGCGGACTCGTGAACGGGGAGGAGTACGGTCGATTCGATGTTGTGCTTCGCGGCGCGTTACGACATAAAATGCGCGGGGACCATGTGCCCGGCCGTTTACAATCTCCCCCTCTAAAACCACTACCTTTTCAGGCTCTTGGGCGAGCGCGGTGGTCGCAGTGAGAACGGATAGGCAACCGGCGATTACGAAACGTCGAATCATGCGACAAGGATAGAGCGACTTTTTCCCCTCCCCCAAACGCCTGCGCAATTTTTCTTCCTCAGACGCCCCACCACTGAGAGTCTTTTTTCTCCCATACGCCAATTTTCACGAGTACAACCACATCATGAAGCCAGAAACGCCTTCGCCCCTCGTCATCGATCGAATCGTCCGAAACGCTTTAGAAGAAGATCTCTCACGCGGAGATCTCACGACGCACGCCTGCATCGCAGCCGATACACAAGGCAGCGCGGAGTTTCGCGCGAGAGAAAATCTTGTCGTCTCTGGCCTCCCCGTCGTGCGGCACGTCTTTCGGCTTGTCGACGAAACCCTCACGTTCGTCGCGCACGTCGAAGACGGGGTTTTGCTCAACAAGGGAGACCTTGCAGCGACGGTCTCGGGTGATGCGCGCTCGATTCTCATGGCGGAGCGAGTCGCACTCAATTTCCTTCAGCGAATGAGCGGGGTGGCGTCTCAGGCGCGCCGCTACATCGACTGCCTACCCGAAGGGGCCAAGACGCGCATCGCGGACACCCGAAAAACGACTCCTGGGCTACGTGCGTTTGAGAGGTACGCGGTTCGATGCGGCGGCGCTCACAATCACCGAAACGATCTTTCCTCGGCGGTAATGATCAAGGACAACCATATCGCCGCGGCGGGGTCGGTCACGACGGCGATTCAACGCGCGAAGGCGTATGCGCCTCACACCACGAAAATCGAATGTGAAGTCGACACCTTTCCCCAGCTTGAAGAGGCGCTCGCCGCAGGAGCCGATATCATCATGCTCGATAATTTTGATAACGACGCGGTCTCGCGAGCGGTCGAGTTCGTTCAGGGACGCGCGGTCCTTGAGGCGTCGGGTGGAATCACCTTGGAGAGGATTCCATCGCTTGCGGAGACCGGCGTCGATGTCATCAGCTCCGGCGCCCTCACACACTCTGCGAAAGCCGTCGATATCGGCCTCGACTGGCTCGATTGACGCTCGTACTCGTCATCCAGGCGACTCTCGCGTTCTTATGCGCAGCGGTCGTCGTGCGCGCCGCGAGCGCGCTGCTCTTCGTATCCAAAGAGAACGAGCCTCCGCTCGAAGCGCTTGAGAAGGCCATCGAAGCGTCGGACTTTACTCTCGCGAGGAAACACGCCAAGGGTCGGAGTTGGCGAGCGCAAATCTTTCGTGAGGTCGCAGACGCACTCGAGGATCGAGGCGATGTCGGATACGCCGCCGTTCTTGCTTGGCGCTCCGTTCGAGCCGAGTCCGCGGGCTACCTCTCGTCCGTCCGGGTTATCGGACGCATCACGTTCATTGTCGGCGCGCTATTCGCGTGCGGGATCCTGGGCCTTGCCGACCAGATCCCACTATCGCTTGAGGCCCTGATCCCTGGACGCCGAGAAACCATGATCGATGCTCTGGCGACGCGCTCGATGCTTCTCGGGACCGTTCCAGGTCTTGGCGCCCTACTCGCTCACCGCGCTCTTCGAAAACCCGTTGCGAAGCGCGCTGCGGAATTCGAAAAATGGATCCGCTCCCTCGACGAGATCGCGGAGAAGAGCTTGCCTTGGTCACGGTCGCGAGCGGAAGTTCAATCTCCCCCGAGGGAGAGCTGAATCCCGGCGCCTTGCAGCTGCTGTTTAAAGAGCACTTTGTCGTTCGACTTCACGTACGCTTCTTCGGGCGTCACCAGACCGTTCTGAACATGTTCTAGCAGGTGCGCATTCATCGTCTGCATACCGAGCTTCTTTCCGGTCTGCATCGCGCTCTTCAGCTGATATGTTTTCCCTTCGCGGATCAAGTTCGCGATGGCGGGGTTTCCGACAAGGATCTCGTAGGCTGCCACTCGGCCGCCGCCGACTTTCTTGCAAAGAACCTGTGCGACAACGCCTCGAAGAGACTCGCTCAACATCACGCGGATCTGTTCCTGCTGCTCTGGTGGAAACTGGTCAATGATTCGATCGACCGTGCTCGGCGCGCTCGTCGTATGCAGTGTACCGAAGACTAGATGGCCCGTTTCCGCAGTCTCAATCGCGATGGCAATCGTCTCAAGGTCACGCATCTCGCCGACCAAGACAATATCCGGGTCCTCGCGAAGCGCCGCGCGAAGCGCCGACTTAAAGGACTTCGTATGCGTGCCAATCTCTCGCTGATTGATCAGGCACTTCTTATTCGGGTGAACGAATTCAATCGGGTCTTCAATCGTGATGATATGGTCGTCCCGGTTCTGATTAATGAAATCGATCAGCGTCGAAAGCGTCGTCGACTTACCGGAACCTGTCGGCCCCGTTACCAATACCAATCCCTTGGATAGCCAGCAGAGATCGAGAACCTTTTTAGGCAGTCCAATCTGCTCAACCGTCAGAAGCTCGAAGGGAATCTGACGGAAGACCGCGCCAACACCTTTGCGATCCCGAAAGACATTCGCGCGGAAACGGCAAAGCCCTTCAATCGCGTGCGCGTAGTCGGTGTCGTTGCAGTCCGCGAATTCCTCCCGATTCTCCGGTGGCGTGATTTCCATGATGATCCGCTCAAGATGCTCTGGGTCGAGCGGCGGCGCGCCCGGCTCAAGCTCTTTGATCGAACCATCGATTCTCGCGAGCGGCACGCAATCCGGTGAGAGATGAAGGTCCGATGCGTCATTCGCCTTCATCAGCCGAAGGTAATAGTTCATCTCCGGCTCGCTGGGATCTCGCTGCACCGAAACCAAGCCCTTCGATTTCGGAGCAGCGGAGGGCGGAGCGGATGCGACGGGAGCCGCACTCGGAGCGCTTGCGGCCGGCGCGCCGCCGGTCGATCCACCGAGGGAGCGCCCGCCTCCGAGTGCCCGACCGGCGCCGAATGAGGAAGAGGGCGCCGGCGAAGCAGATGGCGCCGCAGACGCGCCCGACGACGGGGCGATGCGCATTGCCCACACGCCTGGACGTTTGGTTCTCAGCGAAACATCGACGACCATCCCTGCGTCGCTATTGTGCGTAAACACCGCACGTCCGCTCTGACGAAGCTCATCAAGCACCTTGTTTGGCGCAGCTTCCTGAACCAACTGCGAGAGCTGGGCATGCTCGATTGCTTTGCTCGACTGACGGTCTCCCGCCTCGAAAACGAAACGGACGGGCTGCCCACTCTCGATCTCGATCGCCTTGGCGTCGTGTTTAATTAAGTGCTGAACATAAAAATCGATCCGCATCATCCGGCGAATCTACCACCGATGAGAACCAGGACGAAAATCATTGGTCGCCGAATGCACATAAATGTCGACTCAACGACGATAGCAGCGGCCGCTCGCGACGGTTCCCCCGCTTAGAGACCAACCTGCAATTCGGAAACGCAGACGGGGCCCCGAAAGCGCTCAGACTTTCTTCCGAAGTTCCTCGAGCTCACGATCGATCTGCGCCTCAAGATCCCCAGCCTCATCGGACGTTACCGACGGCTCTTCGGACGCTGCGGTGCCCGAACCCGCTAGCCACTCAACTCCCGTTGGCAAACCCGACGGGAGACGGTCGTTTCGCCCTTCAAGGATTCGCTTCGCGATCTTCTCAGCTGTCTCGTGCGCCTTCATCGCGACGGACGCTTCCTGCAACTCGGACCGATTCGAAATTGCGGAATCGAGTGTTAGAGAAAGTCGACTCGGAGAGGAGGCGACGAGAGCTGCGTTCGTCCGGCTTAGAGCGGCAGCAGCGTCGGCGCTGCGACCTTCCGAGAGAACGACCAGGCCCGCGCCAGCGGAGAATGCGAGAGAAATCGCCCGAGACTTCGCGTCGCAGAGCACAATGTCCGCTGCGGCGAATACCGTCGCATCCGAGTCGGCAAAGATACCGACCTTGATCGCATGTCCCTTGGCAAGCGATCGCATGCCTTCCGCAAGCTCCACATCCCGGCCGACATCGACGAGATACCGCGCGCGCTCGGAGACAAGGTCGAGTTGGAAGAGCAAGGCCGTAGCGCCCACTTCCGATAGTAGCGCGCCGTCGACGACGATAACGGTCTCGTCGGGAGTCAGCCCGAACTCCTCGCGAAGGACTGTTCGCGCATCACCGGTGATCGGCGCCCCCTCGAAGAGACCGATCGGTCCGAACGCTTCCGTGCGAGCCCGAAGGTCGCGGGGGAAGAGCAATCGGACCTCCTCGGTCGGGACGAAGATCGCTGTCGCGTCCTGTGCGTCAACGCCATCGAAGCCCGATGACAGAAGAATCCGCTCACCGATACCGGCATCCTTGGCTTGTCGAAGCACCTCAACCGTTTCGCAGATAACGACATCCGCGGAGCGGTCCTTCGGGAGTTGTGCGCGGAGCTCCGTTTCGAGCGCTTCGGCAACCGACTCGGTTACGCCACCTGAAACTCCCACCGCCAGAATCGTCTTTTTCATCGCCGAAACCCTACCCGAACTCGTCCTCTGCTCCAACGGCGGCCGCGCCCTTCGTTATACGCCGGGCGTCCTTCCCCGTGGCCACACTGGTGGGTTGGCTTCGTGGCTCTTCGCGATTCGAAGAGCCACGAGCGCAGCTTTAGATCAACGTGGAGCGGCAGTTCTCCGTGCACGACCCACCCGTCTCTGGGTCCGCCGGGTCACATTGCTCGCCCGGGTCTACCTTGCCATCGCCGCAGAAGGCTTCGAGGAGACAGTCACTCGCGCACCCATCGCCACTCTCCGTGTTTCCGTCATCACAGAGTTCTGGCGCTTCCATCACGCCATCGCCACAGACAGGCTCCTCCGTGCAGATCGAAGAGCAACCGTCGCCGGAGCTATTGTTGCCATCGTCGCACTCTTCCACTTCGGTACCTGCCCCATCGACATCGATGACGCCATTTCCGCAGTACTCCCAGCGACAGACGGAGTTGCAGCCATCTCCCGCGAGCGTATTTCCATCGTCGCACTGCTCCGACGCTTCACGGATACCATCGCCGCAGACGGTGGTCAGAAGGCATGTGTCTGTGCACCCGTCCTCGTCATCGCCGTCTCCGCCGTCATCACACTCTTCTCCGGGGTCGACGATGTTGTCACCGCACACTGCCAACGTGCAATCCAAGCGGCACCCTTCGGGACCGTCGGGGTCTCCCGGGTCACACTCTTCTCCAGCTTCCCGCGTTCCGTTTCCGCAGCCCTCGAACTCGCAGCTGGTCGAACAACCGTCTCCAGCACGCGGCTCGCACGTTCCAGCGCAATCGGCATCCGAGACGCAGGAGGTCGCGCCCTCCGAGCAGATTCCGCCGTCGTCACATTCCTCGCCCGGGTCGACAGTTCCGTTGCCACAGATGGCTTCGACCAAACAGAAGGTATTGCAACCGTCGCCATCGACAACATTTCCGTCGTCGCACGCTTCGCCTCGGAAAGCGTCGACCACACCGTCACCGCATGTCGGCACCGAGCAATCATCGCGGCATCCATCCGTGGGGTCGCCATCCGCTCCGTCATCACAATGCTCGCCAGGTTCGACAAAGCCGTTTCCGCACTCTTCGAACACACAGGAAGCACTACAGGTTCTCCCCGCCGGGTCTGGAATCGGGTCACGATAGTCGCACTCCTCGGCTCCGTTGACTTCTCCATCACCACAGAAGCCCTCAGGCTGACAGGACGAAGAACAGCCATCGCCATTGTCGCGGTTCCCGTCATCGCAACCTTCGACGGGCAGGTCGATCACCCCATCGCCGCATACGGCGCGGGTGCAGTCCTCGCGACAATCCTCAGAGCCATCGCATTCTTCACCGAGGCCCGGGTCGATCACACCGTTACCGCAACGCTCAACGAGGCACGAAGCGTTGCAACCGTCGCCCGCAACCACGCCGCCGTCGTCGCATTCTTCGCCGATCTCGAGGCGTCCGTTTCCACACGCTTCAGTTCGGCAGTCCCAGCTACAACCGTCGCCGCTTTCGTTGTTGGAATCATCACACTCTTCGCCGGTGCTGCGGATCCCATCACCGCACACTGGGCGCGAGCACGTATTGGTACAGCCGTCCGTGTTGATGGCGTTCCCATCGTCGCATTCTTCCGCGCCCGCCTGGATACCATCCCCACAGACCGGGCCAAATCGGCAGCGAGAGTCGCAGCCGTCGGTGTCGATCGCGTTTCCGTCGTCGCACTGCTCTCCGACATCGACAACGCTATTGCCACACTCTTCCCGTAGACAAGTTGCGCTACAGCCGTCGCCGCTCACCGCGTTTCCATCGTCGCAGTTCTCGCCGGATTCAACGACGCCATTTCCGCAGTCTTCGGCGACGCAATCCCAGCTACAGCCATCGCCGCTGAGAGAGTTCCCGTCGTCACAAGCTTCTGTGCCCTCGACATGACCGTTACCGCACACAGGAAGAAGCGTGCAGCTGGTGGAGCAGGATTGACCCGCTAGAACGCCGGCGCTGCCGTCGCACTCCTCACCGGCATCGAGGGTGCCGTTTCCGCAGTCGCATTGGATACGAACGCGAACCGTCGCGGTGTCGCTCTCGCCACCACCCAGGTCCACATCGTAGGTGAACGAGTCGATGATATTGCACGTACCATCCGAGGGTGGAACGTACACAACGCAGCTCTCTCGACCGCCGCAAACCGCTGCGTCTCGGCTGATGCTTGTCGTTCCACCGAGCGCCCCAGCGCTCGCGCTCACGACTTCGAATGTAGCGTCTCGGCAAGATCCAGAGCTTGCCGTATCGTTCTCGAGCACATCGACCACCACCTCGCCGGTCGCCCCAGCGTCGATGTAGCGCGAAGTCTCCTCAAAATCGTCTCGGGCGTTGCCGACACTCGCGCAGAACGGAACCGAGTATTCCCGCTCGACTCCGCCTTCGTCGATGTACGTCCGCTGACAGGTCGCGCCGTTAAAGCAATCGGCGTCGGTGTTGCAAGACTGCGCAAAGAGGTAGCAGGCTTCCGCATTCGTCGCGGTACACGCGAGGAAACCAGAGCCATCCGTCGACGTTTCCGCCCCGGTTCCGATATTGCGGAAGAGGAAGAAGTCGCCGTCCGCGTTATCGTAGGAAGAACCGTTGTTGTAGATATTTCCGAACACGTCGACCGGGTAATAGTGACCATCGGTGTGGGTTCTCCCTGCGAAGAGCGCGCCTGGGATTGACGAGATTCCAAACGTCGCATCTCCCGACGATACGGTCGTGTCGATCGCGATGAGGTCCGAGAACCCATCGCCGTTCGACTCGGAGATCGTCGCCATCGCGTTAAAGCCCGCGAGCGGGAATAGCGCGTCGACATCTGCGCTTGAACCGAAGTCCCAGGTATCGTCCGCGCTCGAGAAGTTGAATCCGATCGCGCTGCCGTTGCGCACGAAGGCGCGAACGATCCCGTTCTGGAACGTGGCGTAGAACCGTCCATCGTCTCCAATCGCCATCCCCTCAGCGTTCGCCAGCAAGGTCCCCCCGATGCTGATGTTCGGGGTGGCCACAGGTGGACGAGCGGGAGGATACGCAGCGGGGTCGTACTCCGTCCACGTCAGCTCAGAGACCCGAATGAGGCGGGTGCCGTCGAGGAAGTACCAGTCCTCGTAAATCGGATCGTAGGTCGCTGCCGTAGCGCTGCTGTAATCCGTCGGATACGTGCGGAAGGGCCCTGGGAAGTCCGCCGCGGTGTAGAGGGTGCACTCGCCCGCCCCTGGGTCCTGTCCTGGTTCGCAAACACTGAAGTCGGTCGCATTACTCCGCGCGGGATGCTGCACCATGCTCCCGTCGAGACAGAGGTCGAGGATATTGCGCGAGCTCTGACGCTTGTATCCGACGAACGAACGACGAACGGGGTCGTAGTGAACCGCCTCAGGGTCAATATTCGAAACGCGGAACTCGCGGACAATCACCCACTGGAAAAGCGGTTCGCATTCGCTTTCCTCGCCGACTTCGCCATCGCATCCATAGAGGTCTTCGATCGCGCAGCTCGCGTCGCAGCCATCCCCATCGACACTGTTGCCGTCGTCACACGCTTCGAGGTTTCCGCGGACTCCATCGCCGCACGTGGTCGCGACGCAGGTGTAATCCGGAGCGAGCCCAGTACAGGCGTAGCCGGGGACCCATTCACACGTGGCAGAGCATCCGGCGACCGTCCCCGCGCCGTCGTCGCATTCCTCGGCGAAACCGCCGGCGTCCGCACCAACAACGCCATCCCCACACACGCCTTCGAGCAGACAGTTCACACAACCGTCCCCGCTATCGCTATTGCCGTCATCACACTGTTCGTCGGGTGACACAATCGTATCTCCGCAGACGTTGAGGATGCATGCCCCTCCGGCATCGGGACAGGCGTAACCGTCTTCCTCCTGGCAACGGGAGCTACAGCCGTCTCCCCCGGTGAAGTTGCCATCGTCGCAGGTCTCCGATCCAGCCACCACGCCGTCACCACAGCCGAGAGAGACACACACATCTCCCTCGCAGGCCCAGCCATCCTCGAGTACACACCCGGCGCAACCGTCACCTCCAGCAGGCGTGCCGTCATCGCACAGCTCAGTGCCTTCGATCACTCCGTTTCCGCAGAGATTGCATTCGAAGCCCGGTAGATCACACGTCCAGCCGGCATCGATCGTTTGGCAATCGGCCGCGCATCCGTCACCTGCCCGGGTGTTACCATCATCGCAAGCCTCGTGTGCCTCAAGCACGCCGTTCCCGCACTCTTCGCAGGGAATCCCTGCGACGGCACAGTCGAACGGGGCTCCTTCGAAGGCGCAGGTCGCGGAGCAGCCATCTCCGGAGGTAGTGCCCCCATCGTCGCAGGTCTCACCCGGGTCCACGGCGCCGTTTCCGCACTGCGTGCATGTTGTCGGCTCGCCATCGCAAAGCCAGCCTTCCTCTTGAAGACGGCAATCCATTTGGCAGCCGTCACCGCTGACTCGATTTCCATCGTCGCACGCTTCGCCGGCCCCAACGACGCCATCACCGCACTCTTCACACGCGGCGCCTGGCGTCGAGCAGGACCAACCATCGGTAATGCTGGAGCAATCGGCGGAACACCCGTCGGTCGACGCGGCCCCCTCGTCGCACGCCTCTCCAGGTTCAACGATTCCGTTACCGCAGGTCGCACAAGTGCCGCCCGCGGGAGGACACGTAAAGCCCGGCTCGACGAGACAAGCAGAGCTGCAGCCGTCTCCATCGTCGGTGTTGCCATCATCGCAAGCTTCGTCACCGAGGGCGACGCGATTCCCGCAAACATCACATCGGGAACGGGAAGTCGCCGAACCCGCGAGCGAGGGGAAGCACGTCCAGCCGAGTTCAATCTCGCAGCTTGAGCAGCCGTCCCCCGCGACATCATTGCCGTCATCGCAGGTCTCGCCATCGCCAGCATCGAGGATCCCATTGCCGCAGCGAGTGCACGGCTCTCCGCCTTCGTCACACGCCCAACCCGGCTCGATCGCGCGGCAGTCGGCGGAACATCCATCGCCATCTCGAACGTTGCCGTCATCGCAGCCCTCACGAGAGTCGACCACCCCATCTCCGCACTCTTCACAAGGGCCGCCAAGCGGATCACAGTTGAAGCGAGGCGCGATGGTCAGACAATCGTCGATGCACCCTGGGGAACTAACCGGGCCCACGTCGCATACCTCGCGCCCCTCGATCACGCCGTTGCCGCAGAGGTTACAAACGATTCCGCCCGGGTCCGGACAGCTCCATCCATCGTCGAGTCGACAGGACGTGCAGCCGTCTCCGGCCGTTGCGTTTCCGTCGTCGCATTCTTCGGAGAGGCGCCGAACACCGTTGCCGCACGTATCGCAGATGCTGCGGAACCCGCCATCGATGACGCCGCATTCCCAGCCCGGCTCAACCGTACAGGAGGGCGTACACCCATCGCCGACGCGGTCGTTGCCATCATCACACGCTTCCGACGCCTCCTGAATGCCGTTGCCGCAGAGGAAACAGGGCTCGCCAGGAGGACACGTCCACCCCGCTTCGACCTGACATGTCGAGGAGCAACCGTCGCGGTCGAACCGGTTCCCGTCATCGCACACCTCGCAGATACCGTCGGGACAGTTGGAGGGCTGAACCATTCCATCACCACATCCGACGCAGCGCTGCGGGGAGCTATCGTCGCAGGTAGCGCCGATTTCAAGCTGGCAAAACTCAGAGCAGCCATCGCCGCTTCGAGGACGACAGGTCTCTCCTCCGATTCCAGCACAATCCGCATCGTTCGAGCAAAGAGTGCCGTCGTCACAGCGGCGCCCATCATCGCATTCCTCGCTGTAGGTGGCTCCAGCTTCGATCCGGCCATTGCCGCAGCTCACACACCGTTCGCCTGGGATGGGGCAGGACCAAGCCTCGTCGGTCTCCAGCGTGCAGCTCGCCGAGCAGCCATCGCCAGCGCGCGCAATGCACTCCGTGCCGTCGGAACACTCGGCGTCGACGGTGCAGCGGTCACCGTTCGCGCAGCTTCGGCCGTCATCGCATTCCTCGCCGTCTTCTTCGCTTCCTTCCTGGAAGCCATTGCCACATTCGTAACAAGCCCGCCCGGGAACAGCGCACAAGAAGCCCTCTTCTTCCGCACACGCGGCATCACATCCGTCGCCCGATTCGGTATTCCCGTCGTCGCATTCCTCGTCCCATTCGACGCGGCCGTTTCCGCAGCGCTTGCATTCGCCACCGTCCGGTGGACAAGTGAAACCTTCTTCGATGCCCTGGCAATTAAAGAGGCAGCCATCCAGGGAGACCTGATTTCCGTCGTCGCAGACTTCGCTCTCGCCAATCACTCCGTCGCCGCACACTTCGCACGCGCCGCCCTCCGGAGGACAGTTAAAGCCGCGCTCGATCAGCCCACAGTCGGCAGAACAACCGTCATCACTTTCATTGTTGCCGTCATCGCACGATTCAATGCCTTCAAGCCGCCCGTTCCCGCAATCGTTGCAGGCACGCCCAGGGACAGGACAAACAAAGCGCCCTTCGAGCGTACAGCTCGCGGAGCACCCATCATCCCCTTCGCGATTGCCGTCATCGCACTCTTCTGCGCTCTCCTGCACGCCGTTCCCACACTCCTGGCAGGGCGTCGCCGGCATCGGGCACTGGAACCCATCTTCCACCTGACACAGCTCCGAGCAGCCATCGCCGCTGGTCATATTTGCGTCGTCGCAGGCCTCCCCCTCGTCGAGAACACCATTGCCGCAAAACGGCAGCGCTTCGCCGTCGGTTCGCGCATCGAAGGAAGTATCGAACTCGAGGACGTCGCGGCTGCTGACATCTTCTAGGCCGCCATCGTCCATCCCTCCGTCGAGAGTCATATCGTCATCGCCGCCGCATCCCGCGCAGCCAGAGAGAACAATAAGAAAGATTGCGAACGACGGAAAGAGCGCACGAACGATGCGAGAGTTGCCAACCATGACCTGATGGTCGCGCGATTTCGTCCCAAGGGGAATAAGAAACTGCGCAAATGGCGGACACCTGCAAATTCAAGGACTTGCTGGCGGCGTTTACTCTGCTTCGGAGGAGGCCGCCGCGATCACAACAACCTCACCAATATTGGAGAGATTCTCTGGGGTATCCACCGTGGTCTCCGCAGGAGCCTCCACCGGGCTCGGAGAGGCGTTATAGAGAGCGCTCGCGCGATACTTTCGGAGGGCGTGGGAAACAAAAATCTTCAACACGGCTGCTGCGGGAAGCGCGAGCAAGACCCCGGTAAAGCCGAGTAGCTCGCCGAAAACCAAGAGCGCGATCAGCACCCAAATCGCGCTAAGTCCCACCTGCTCGCCGACAACCTTCGGGGTAATCACGAAGCCTTCGAGGACTTGCACGACGCCGTAAACGGCGAGCACCGCCCCGATCTGCCCCATTCCCTGATACTCAAACGCGCACATCAAGAGCGCGAGAATGAGCGCGAGCGCTCCTCCGAAATACGGGATGAAGGAAACAAGCCCGGCGAGAATGCCGATCGGAACCGCGAGGCGAATGCCGGCGATCGAAAAACCGATCGAGTAGAGCGCCGCGAGCGCGCACATGACGATGAGCTGCCCTCGCAAGAAGCTACGCAGGACGTCGTCGACTTCGGAACTCAGCGAGCGAATGGACGGGGCATATCGCCCCGGAAGAAGCTCCGAGATACCCGCGATGATTCGGTCGTAGTCGTAGAGCAGATAGAACGCGAACACCGGGACCATGAGTGTCGACACCGCGGACGCGAGCGCACCGGCCGTGCGGCCGACAAGTCCTTGAAGCACGGTCGCAACTGGAGAGAGTGCGTCCCTCCCGAGCCCTTCGCTCTCGCTCGAGAGCTGATCAAAGATCTCCGGGAGCGAATGCGGAAGCTCGATGCCGCGGCTCTCCAAAACCGGGCGCCACTCATCAAGCGCAGAGCGGAATGTGCCGGGCAATTCTCGAGCAAAAAGCGCGACTTCGTGTGCGAGCTGAGGAACGAGCAACACCAAGAAGAGCCCGAGACCCGTCAGCAATAGAATCAGGAGGACAACAATCGCCGCGGCTCTGGGAAGGCGAAACGTCTCCAGCTTGTCGACTGCGGGATCCAGTACATACGCGATCAGGAACGCGAAGAAGAGCGGAGCGAGAACGCCGCGCAACACCACCAGGAGCGCGACAAACGCGACGACAAGGAGCACCCCGCCCCAGAACTTCAGTCGGCGCATATCGGAATCGAAGCGGTCTGGCTCGTTCATCGGCGTTGCATTCCAATCATCGCAGGATCCTGGCAAAGCGAATCGCGTTGGTCGCAGCAAGGCTGTAGAGCGCCTTGCACACCTCGAAGGGCCCCGATTGCGAAGCGTCGATTACCTCTTGCACGGTTCGGGCGCCGTCGACGAGCTCCAGAATTCTCCGCTCAAAGGCATCTGCCGAAGCGCGACTTGGATCGACGAGGAGAGGATCGATCTGCGGCACCAACGAAAAGGATGGGATGTGCTTTTCCACCATCCGCCATTCATCCACCCGGCGGAGCCCCTCCATCAAGATGCCGGTCATCGACAGCTGCAAATCCGCGCCCAGGTCGTGAAGCGCGGGTGAGTTCGCGCGGAACTCGAAGCGCCCTTGAGGCCAGCGGAGCACCTCGTAAACGAGTTCCTTACTCTGACTCGCCAGCGAACGCTCGATGTCTTCTCGATCGGCATAGCCCATCCGAACGAGGCGCTCTCCAAGACGCGCTCCACTCGCCGTTCGACGTGAGAGGCGCTCTACCTCCGTCCGTTCGACCAGCCCATCTTGAATGAGGTAACGGCCGAGGAGATACGAGGTGGAGAACCCCTCTGCGAGGGCCAGTGCCAGCTTGCCGCCGCGAACAAAAATTCCGATCGAACGGCCATCGGGCGCGCTAACAAAGAGCGCTCCGTCGAGTTGACGGTGCTCCAATATCTGGAGGACTTCCGGAAGCGCCATATGTTCGAGGTCGCCTTGAAGTGCCGCTTCCCCACTCGAGATTTTGGACGCCAAAGCCTTCGCCCATTTGAGCAATCGATCGTCCGACCACTCGCGCCAGTTCGAAGGAAGCGAATTGAGCGCCTGTCGTACCTCGAACGCTCCAGTCGGAGCGGGCGGCCGCGAAGGGAACGCGACCGGCTCGGGCGCTGTCTTTCGCTGCAACGCCTGTGAGACAGCCGCCGCGAGAGCATGCGGCCGGAAAGGTTTGGAAATCGAGTCGTTCACGAGACTCTCAAGATCACCTCGGCTCGCAGGGGGGAGCGCGCTGATCAAAAGAACCTCGGCATGGCGAATATTCGAGGTGCCACGGAGTGCACCCATGAACGCCCCGAAGTCGAGGTCTCCCACGATCGGATCGACGAGAATCACATCCGGGACAAACGACTGGGCGGCGTCGAGTCCGCTTCGAAGTGAGTCGGCGGTCGCGATTTGATGCGTGCGTTCCTCAAGCGCGCCGCGGACGAAGCGCCGAACGGTTGCGCTCGCGTCGATCAAAAGAACGCGCGCCATCTAGCGAACCCAACTTTCGTGGGAACACAGCGATCGAAGGTTCGGTCGGAGGACGCGCAAGGAATCCTCAGTCGAGCAAGCCGGCATGTTGGCGGACCTGCATGGCGGGTTTGGAGACCCAGAACGCGAGCAGGTCCTTTACGACCGGAGACCCTTCGACGAGCGCAGCCCCCTCCAGGCCTTGGAGTTCGCGCTCGGTGCGCCGCAGGACCGCGCACGCCGCCGGGAGGTCATCGCAGAGCAACGCGGCGACGCGATGGGACGTGCGATGAAGGCCATGCGTCCAGCGAGGGAAATCGATTCGACCCGCGCTCACGTACTCCTCAGCGGCCTCTTCCATGCCCTTTCGCGCTCGACGAGATAGCGCGCGGTGTAGACGCTTGCTCTGTTCCTCAAGCACGTCTTCGCTGGTCAGGCCTTTGCCATAGCCCGGGCGCACCTGACGCGCAGCGGAAGCAAGAAGG
The DNA here is from genome assembly GCA_020629955.1 of Myxococcota bacterium. Taxonomy (GTDB): domain Bacteria; phylum Myxococcota_A; class Polyangia; order Polyangiales; family Houyiibacteriaceae; genus JAHDCI01. The sequence continues at coordinate 15,486 of JAHDCI010000019.1, forward strand.
ACATCGAGCTCCCGCGGGGTGAGCTTGCCAACTGCAGGAAGACCGCGTGCAATCAAGACGAGCGGGCGCGCGAGGAGGTATACCTGTTGCGCTCGCGGTAGCTCGCTGACGGCCGCAGGAACGATCAACATCGGAACCGTTCCAAGTTCGAGGCCCATCCCGCGGCTCCGAACGCGATGAACATAGAGCTCGAATTCCGGAGCTCCGACAACCTCGGCAATTTGATGGACGAGGTCGAAGAGCGGATCCGCGTGCTTGGGCAAAAGCCGGTCACGGGAAGTCAGGCCATAGCCTTCGAGGTCGGGCGGATAGAGCTTCACCATGCCGGATCCGATCGAGCGAAGAAGGTCTCCCGCGGCCACTTGCTGTTTGGTTGGTGACGCGAAACGTTCGAGGAGCGGGCCGACCGTTCCTGGGTTCGCGTGAAGCGGACGTGGGGCGCTCGTCTGCCGAAGCCGCGTCTCCCTTTCGGTCGCTTTTCCGAGAACGAGCAAGGGCTCCGCCGCGAGGCGCGCCTCTCGACCGAGCTGTGCATCCGAGAACGTCTTCACGAGCTCACGCCAGGTCTCCGCTCGAAGAACATCGTCTTTCGCGAGCGCTTGAAGGACCGCGACGCCCTCGTTCCATTTCCCGCCCAAACGAAGGCGCAACGCAAGCTCGCGACGAACGCGTGGGTCCTTCGTGACCTGGGCGGCGTCCTTAAGAACTTGAATGGCTTCCTGCTGACGGCGTAGGCGCTCGAAGAGCACCGTTCCGATCTCGATATAGGTCGTGGCCGTTTTGTCCTCTGGAAGCGTCCGAAGATGCGAACGAAGCGCATCGACATATTGTCCCCATGCGGCGTCCGTCTGACACAGCGCCTTGCATTCGATGGCGGAATCCGACCCGGGACCTTCAATCGCGACGGCCTCGCGGAGTGCGTGTGCCGCAGCGGAATCGTTTCCGAGAGAACGTTCGAGGCGAGCGGCCCGCAGAAGAGCGTTCGCACGGTCAGCGGGGTTCTTCGCGAGCGAGACCAATCGCTGCGCGACTTGTGCGGCTTCGTCCGCGCGCCCTTCTCGTTCGAAAAGCTCCGCAAGTTGGTGCAACGCACCGTCGTGATTCGGATCGAGCTGAAGTACCGCCTGCAAACTCACTCGGGCGCGCGCCCCGTCCCCGAGCTTCTGACCGAATAGCTTAGCAAGACGCATATGTGCATCCACCAAGGTGGGCTCATCACTCGCGAGCTGAACGATCAACGTGAGCTGCTTCACGGCTTCGGACCACTGCCGGTCACGTTCGAAATACTCCGCAAGCAACGAGAGTGTCGGGACATGGTTCGGCGTGTTGCGCAAAACTCGCTGAAGCGCGCCGATCGCGCCCGTCAGATGACCTAGCTGATCGGCGTGCAGCGTTGCGATCTCCATCCAAAGCGAGGTCGCTCGTTCAGGCTCCGCGATATTGGCGGCACGGCTAAGAGAATCAACGAGCCGTCGATCCTCACCCTTCGCGCGGAGAACGCGAGAGAGACGCTCGGCAGCGGCTTGCGAGTTCGGGTCGAGGTCGAGCGCCTGAGAGAGCTCGCCCACGGCGGTATCGACGTCACCGAGTCTTTCGGTACGCACGTCGGCGCTGCGCACGAGGAGCCTGGCTTTTTCAGCCGGGTCTCGCGCGATTTCTGCCTCGCGACGGGCTGCCTCTGCCAAGACGGCGGGGTCATCGATGCGGTCGGCGATACGTCCAAGCCCGCGCGTTCCAGAGATCGACTCGGGATCGAGCCGCAAGGCCTCGCGGTATGCATCGAGCGCTCCGTCCCCATCAAGGGCCTCGAGCGCTTCGGCGCGGCGAAGCGCATAAGCAGCTCTTAGTGAGCGGTCCTCCGCCGCCTGCATCAAGAGTTCGTCGACCGCCGCAAGACGCCCAGGGTTGCCTTCGGAAAGCGCGATTCGTTCAAGCCCCTCCATCGCCGGGCGGTAGGTCGGAGCGATCTCGAGCGCGTGTTGATAAACGCGCGCGACGAGTTCCGGTTCCCCTTTCACGCGAGACTCAAGAATTCGCGCTTGTGCTTCAAGCGAGGCGACCCGCGCGCGTCCGTCGAGGTAACACTGTGCCTGCGTCGCATGAACGATCGCGAGCGCATCCCACTGACCAACGCGCCGGTAGAGCCCTTCCAGCATCCACAGCGCCCCGAGATGCGTCGGGTAGCGTTCAATGATCGCCTCAAGTGTGACGATCGCCTTTCGGGGTTCGTTCAGCTCGCGCGCGAGAACTTCGGCGCGCCGAAGGAGAGCGTCGGTTGCCATCGTGCCATCGCTCGTCTGCACGGCCTCTTGTTCGAGGTCTTGGGCGAGCGCTTGCCAATGTTTCGCATTCGCTCGCATCCGCGCGATCGCATCGAGGGCAGGTCGATAGCCCGGCGCTTGAAGGAGTGCCTGTTCGTAGGCACGGATCGCTTTTTCCGGTTCACGAAGACGGTCCTCGTAGACCTCACCGATCAACGTCTGCGTTCTCGCGCGAGCCCGCGGATCGCCTTGGCCGCTGAGCTCCATCTGAAGCGTCTCCAAAAGACCCGGCCAATCTTCCCGATTTCGGAGGCGCTGCGTGAGTGCGCGAAGCGAAGGGTTGTGCGTTGGGTCCTGCTCGAGGGCACGCCGGAAATGTTCCAGCGCCTTTTCTTCTCGGCCGATTCGCTCGAGGCTCAACTCACCCATTCGGTAGAGCAGCGCGGCGGAATCGGGACCGGGTTTCGCAACATCCAACTCTCGCTGGTAAACATCGAGCAAATCTTCCCAGCGCCCCATACTGTGGTAGAGGCTGCCAAGGCTGGTCAGCGCAGGCGCGTACGATGCATCGATCTCAAGCACTTCGTGGAGGCGCGTTAGGGCGGCGTTTCGGTCATCGAGCTCCGAATCGAGAACTTCCGCAGAGCGATGCAGGAGCGCGACTCGGTCGCCATCTTTGCGCACAAGTTTTGCCTCGGCATCGAGCGCATAAACCAACGTACGCCAGTCTGTCGCGAGCTCTGCGCTCCGCTGCAGCGCGTGGATCGCTGGACGTCGGGTCTCATCGATCGCGAGCACCCGGCGGTAGGCTGCGCTCGCCCTCTCCGGTTCGCGGAGAAGGTCCTCGTAGATCGAGCCGACCTTCATGAGCAGTGCGATGGTCTGCTCCTCATCTGAGCTGACCTCGATGCCGCGCTCGTACAGCTCAACCAAATCCCGGTATCGACCGGCTTCGGAGAGCAAACGCGAGAGCGCCTTAAACGCAGGAGCGTAGTTCGGGAGTACTCCGAGAGCCTTCGCAAAGTGCTCGACCGCTTCGTCCTTGCGAAGCAGATGCCGCTCGAGAATTTCGGCGACGCGCGAATGCGACGCAGCGCGACGCTTCGAATCAGACGCCGCTTCCGCCTCGCGGCTGAGGACGTTCGCGAGCTTTTCCCATTCTCCGAGCCGCTCGAGCAGTGGGGCAATGGCTTGCAGGGTCGGGACATGGCTCGCATCGATCGCCAAGGCAGCGGAGTACCAATGCGCCGCGTCCTGGTCGCGGCCGAGACGCGCTTCGCAAATGCCGCCCATCCGGTGAAGAAGCGTTAGGCGTTCTGCGGGTTGCTTTGTGTGTTGAGCCAAGGCTTGGAGCGTCGTCACCAAGCCATCCCAGCGGGAACCAACTTCGTAGAGGCGAACCAACTCGAGAAGAATCACGGGGTCGCCTGGACTCTCCTTCACGGCGCGTTCGAGCACCGTCACCGCTTCCTGGCGATTTCCGAGGCGATTCTCGTGAATCCGCGCAACTCGGAAGAGCGCCATCGTCGCAACGGTGCGGCTCTCGGTCAGTTCGGCTTCGAGGAGCAGTACCCGAATCAGATCCCGCCATCGGCGCTGCTGATGGTGAAGACGCTTTAGAGCTGCCAGCGCCCCCGGCGCCTGAGGGTCAAGACGTACCGCAATTTCATAAAGCTCGGTCGCTCGCTCAGGGTCTTCTTTCCGGTACTCCACCAAACGCGCGCGTTCAGCGACCAAGATGGCGCGATGACGGGCGTCATCCGCGACCGCGTTTGCAACCTGCTCAAGGACTCGGTCGACATCGTTCCACTTCTGCTCTTCGACGGTTCGCACATAGAGCGATCCCAGCACCGCTGGATTGGCTCGGTCGAGCTCGAGCGCGCTTGAGTACGCCTCCGCAGCGTCGTCACGACGCCCGAGAACGTCCTCAAGGAGACGTCCCTTCGCGTGCGTGAGCTGCGCCTTGCGACCGGGGTCTGGGGTCAACCGCAACTCTTCATCGTAGAGTTCGAGCGCAGCTTGGTAACTCCGGCGGCCAATAAGAACCCGGCGCGCGCCTTGAATCGTCGGTAGATGCTGAGGTCGATGCTTCAGCGCTTCTTGGTAATGCGCGGCAGCCCGTCGCAGGTCTCCGATCGGAGCCTCGTAGAGGCGGGCGATTTCAAAGTGCAGCCGCGCGGAGTATCGATGATCGGGCTGAAGTTGCAGTTCGCCCTCGCACTTTTCGATGCACGCGAGCGCCGCGCTCTTGCTCTCGTCGGACCACGAAGGCTTCAGCTCGATATCGGAAAGATCGACCTCGGAACTCTCGACGAGTTCGACCTCGGCCGAGAGCGCCGACTCATCGATCACGATCGATGGTTCCGAATCAAGTATCGGAGCGGGAGGCGGAGCCGGCGGCCGGCGCGAAGGCGTAGGCGGAGGGACGCGAGAAGGAGCAGGAGGCGGCGCTGCCGACGCTCGCGGGGGGGCCGGGCGCGAAAGCGGAGGCGGCGGAGGCGCACTTCGAACGGGGCTCGGCGGAGGAATGGGGCGCGAAGCCTCTTCCTCGAGTTCATCGAGGAGGGCATCCACGTTCGGATCTCTGGGGTCTTCTCCCATCCGCGCATCATGCCTTAGGCGCGTCCAGATCCGTATCGATTCTTCGCGATTTCCGAACTTTTCCGAGGGTCGAGAACATCCGCGCGATGGTGAAAACTTCTCACCCACAAACAAAAAGCGCCGGGGCGAACCGGCGCTTTTCGAGGATTATTATCGTGCCTACTCTGCGGGGAAGGTCACAACCCGGATTCGATAGTCGGCTTCGGTCGTCGACTCGACGATCAAAATGTAGGTTCCGGGATCCAGAATCTCGCTGATCGTCGCGGGACGCCCGCTGCGGCAAAGAATATTGTCTGTGCTCGCGCAGCTGCTGCGGAGAGTCAGGTTGTGCGAGTGCGTACGGTCACCATCCGGCTGCACGGTGATCAACACCTCGCGCCGCTCCGTGAGGGTGAGCTCGTAGAATGCGTCTGCGCCGCTAAAGGAGCAGCCGCGCACATCGTCCTCAAAGTCGATCAAGGTATCGGTCGAAATATAGCCGTCAGCACCAATCTCGATCGCTCCATCGCAACGGTCATTCGGCGGAATCGGAGTGGGCTCGCTGGTCTCGACCGACACCATGGATGAGCCGGAAGAGAGGCTCGTCATGACCGTCACGTAGTAGCGTCCCGGCGCCAAAGACCGGAAGGTCTCCGTCTTCGTTCCCGATCCACTGCCGCATCGGAGTTCCGATCCGGTTACGCCGCATTCGGTCGCAAGCGAAAGGAAGTGGAAGCCGGCGCCGCTCGACTCGATGGTGACGTCGCGCGTTTCGGTGAGTTCGAACGTGTAGTACACGTCACGATTCGTTGAGCCGGAGCAGGAGACGCCAGAGTCGAACTCCGAAACGCCGAGCGGAACCATTCCAGAACCGGTCTCCGTAATGTCGATGGCGGTCTCACACGCGTCCCCTGGGAGGCGCGGCTCAGCATCGCTAATGTCCACGGTCATCGAGAAGCTATTCGCGTCACTGCCGGAGGTGTTGGACTCGACAAGAATCCAGTACGTGCCCGGCGGAAGGCCTCGGCGCGAAATTTCGGTGGAGGAGCCAGAGCGACACTGAATCGTCGCGTCCGTCGTGTCACAATCGCTCGTGAGGGCGAGGTAGACCGTATTGAAGCTGCCGCCCATGGCACGTGCGCTGATCGTCACGTCCTTTCGTTCTGTGATCGTGAACGTATATGCGGCATCTCGGCGAGCACTACTATTGCACGAGAGACGGTAGTCGTCGGTAAGCTCGCTGAAGAAGCCTTCGAAGGTTCCTCCCTCGCTCACATCGAGCGTTCCGCGACCGCAGAGGTCGATCGGGGGCATCATGGTTGGCGGCTCGAAGCGAACATTGAGGTCAAACACCCCGGCCGTCGCCTGCTTCACGATGATGAAGTAGTCGCCGGGCGGCACGCTGCGAGAAAGAAGGTTCGGAGAGCTTCCGGAGTTGCACGCAATGTCTCCACCATCGCAGAGCGCGGCGCTTCGAAGGGAGACGCCCGCCGAGGAGGAGCCGGTCGCCAGCGCGAGTCGAACGTCCGTGGTCTCTTCGATTGTCAGCCGGAAAAACGCGTCGTTTCCAGAGCCTCCGCACGAGAGGGAGGTCGAGGACGAAAGACCGGCGGTCGAGCCTGAGTACGTGCCTTCCCCATCGATCATCTCTGCACTCTCGCAGTCGTCGTTCGTCGGAATACAAGAGGGGTCGGCGTAGTCGCGGCGACCATCGCAGTTATCGTCCCGGCGGTTTCGGCAATCCTCCGGTGCGTCGGGGTTGATCGCGGCGCCGCCACGGGGGTCGTCGTCGCAATCGTCTCCGCCGCAGCTTCCCGAGATGAATCCATCGCCATCGAGGTCACGCGGGGTGAAAACACAACCGACTTCGGGGTCACAGGAATCGACCGTGCAGCTGCTTTCGTCATTGCAGTACAAAGGTGCGGCGGGACGGCATCCGAGTCCTCGGTCGCAAACTTCCGCGCCGTTGCAAGCATCTCCGTCGGAACAAAGCTCGTCCATCGTGTCGAAAACACAGATATCGAGGTCCTCGTCGCAGCTTTCGACCGTACACTCGATATCGTCCTGACATGGCGCCGCTGGACCTGCCTGGCAGACATTTTCAACGCAAATTTCGACGCCATTGCAGAAACAGCCATCCTGACATTGTGCGTTGCCAGCGCATTCTTGTCCGAGTGTGGAGCCAGCTTCGCAAGCCGTTCCGGCGTCGTCTGCATCCGGCTCCGCGTCGTCTACGCCGCCGTCCTCGACCCCCGAATCCAGCCCCTGCAGTGGGCCTTCCGGAAGATCGCGAGGCTCACCGGTCGTGCAGGCGACCGCGGCCATAAGGAAAAGCATGGATGCGAAAGAATTAAGACGGATCACAACCCGGGACGAGTGACGCGAACGGCACCTGGTGTCAAGCCGCGGGGGCCTTCTCGGCCTCAATCGGACGTATCTTCGGCCGCGTCACGGGCCAAAGACGCGGACTCCCCTTCTCGGGCGGCCTGAGAGGCTCGGTTTCGTCTCGACTTTCGAAAGTGAATCCCGCGCTTTTTGCGTTCGAAGTGGTGAAAGACAAAGGCCGCGGCAAAAAGCAGAAGTGTCGCCGCCGCGACGGAGTAGCTTGTCCACTCAGGACGGTACGCGGAAAGAAACGTTGCCGGAAAAAGCCCAAACGCGAACGGAACAAGCTTCGCGTTTAGGGCCGCGCTGCCGAGCAGAGCACCCATTCCCCAGATCGGAAAGAGGGCGAGCCGGGCCTGACTGATTTCGAAATCGAAACAATAGCCGCAGAGCATCCACATGCCGCTGACAAGGATGGTCGTGCCGACCACCGTCACGAGGGTTCGGTTGATCCGAGTCCGAAACATCGATTCGCGCGCCCAGTAGATAAACGCGAGGAAGAAGACCATCTGCCCGGCGATCCCTCCGAGCGCGGACTGGTAGCTCGGCGCGTAGACTTCATGGAAAAGCGGACTGATAGTCAGCAAGAGTCCAAGCAAACCAATGAAGAAGGTCCGGGTCCGAATCGCGATCCCGAAATCCCCATCATCTCGCAACCGAGAAAGGTCCCGTTCCTTCTTCGCGGCGTTCTCCTCTGCCTTTTGAAGCGCTTCGCGGATGTGACGCGGTGGGGTCCCCGAGAGATATCGAAGCGCACTCCTCGCGGAGCCGAGGTGCCCATTTTCGAGCGCGTAGGCGGCCCGGACGACGGAGATCCCGTCGAGCTGAGTTCGGGCACGCTCGTTTTCGGGCCATGCCTCAAGCGCCGCCTGATACCCAAAAACGCACTCGCGAAAGAGCCCGTCAACGGCGTCATCGTCTTGCGATTCAATAGCGGCCGTGAGCCGATTCTGCGTCTCGAGCGCGCCGTCGACAAGACGCTCAGAGCCCCGGTGCTCGAGGAAATCTTCGATGGCGATACGCAGTTCGTTCGCGTCTGCGAAACGGTCTCCCGGGTTTCTCGCCAAAGCTCGCTGCAAAATTGCACGAAGGGTCGACGGGACAGAATCGGGGACTGGGTTCTCGCAGAGAAAGACCTGACGAAGCAGGCCACTCGGTTCGTCGGACGCGTTCGGGCAGCTTCCAGTGACCAGCTCGTAGAGCGTGGCGCCAAGCAAGAATACATCGGTGGCAGGACCAAGCTTTGGGTCCGCCCCACCGAGCTGTTCCGGAGCCATATACGCCGGAGTTCCCGCAATATGATGCTGTTCAGAAGCGAGCGGGAAGCGTCCGGTCCCGTCGTCTTCCATCGCAACTGCAATGCCCCAATCGAGAAGGTAAACCTCTCCATAGGCGCCGAGCATGACGTTTTCGGGCTTGATATCTCGATGAACGAACCCCCTCGTGTGCGCAAAGTGAGCGGCTTGCGCAACCTGCATCAGAATGCGGAGGTGTTTTTCGAGGGACGCGTCATCGCGCTCGCCCTCCTCTTCTTTGAGTTGGTCCGCCCAGCTCTTTCCCTCGATGCGTTTCAGGAGGATGCGCGGCACCCCATCGGTTACCTGAACGTCGTAAATGGGGACGATATTCGGATGTTCGAGGGCGCCCGTAATCCAAGCCTCTTGAAGCAGCTTTAGAATCGCGGGACTGGTGTGCTGGCCCGGCTTGAGCGTCTTGACCGCGATCGAACGTCCAATCGCGAGCTGCTCGCTCTCTCGGACAATTCCCATGCCGCCCTCACCGAGCGTCGCGCCATCGCGAACCGCCCCTTGCGAAGCTCGCTCCAAAAGCTCGCTGATGCTTTCGTTGCCGACCGGGGGAGCGATCGTCTGCCCGCCCGAGATCAGCGTTGCCGCGTTCACGGTCTGCACAAAAGCCGCGAGAGTCTTCTCAAACTCCGCGCTCTTCATGAGGAGCGCAGCCGCACCTTGTTTGGTCCCGCTCATCTCACCCACCGTCTTCGGAACAGGCGCTCCGATAGCCACCACAACTTGCTCTCAGCGGGTCGTCGCGAGCGCTCGGTCCCACGCATTGGGCCCTTCGCAGTTTGTTGGTCTATTCCCATTCTGAATCGAGATCGTTTTGCGCGCGCGGATGCGTCCGATTGGATGTGGCAAGTCTTGCACAACCATGGCGAGAGTGCGGAGTGCGTGACCATCCCGCGAAGCGGGGTTTGGAGTCAATCAACGGGCTATTAGGAGTCAACGGCTGAGCGCGCTTCCTCATTGGCCAAGCCGCGGGTTGAACTTCCGAACATCGGAATCCCGAGGCGCCGGCGTTCCTTCAAATGGAGGCAGAACGAGCCTCCGAAAGCGAGCGCGGATGCGCCCGCAGCAGCAAACCCAAAGTATCGAATATCCCATGCGGAGACGATAAACGCAGGGATGAAGCCGAGCGCGAAGGGAATATGGGCTCGTCCCAATGCGCTTGCGGCAACCACCGCGCCGAGGCTCCAAATGGGATAAAGCCCAAGACGTGCTTCGAACACGTGAAAATCGAATAAGTAGGCGGTGACAATCCAAACGAGCGAGGCCCCGCCGATGGAGAAGAGTGCCAGCCCAAGAGCGCGATTTAGCCGCGTGCGCAACATGGAGTCCCGGGCCCAGACCATGAGGCCCGTGAGAATCACAACCTGCACGCTGACCCCGATCATCGCCGTCGCAATCGTCGGTCGATACAGCGCCTGCAAAAGCGGAGCTCCAACAAAGAAGGCGCCGAAGGTTGCGATGAGAAACGTTCGTGTACGAATCGCCACCGCAAAGTCGACGTCATCCCGAAGCCGCGAAAGATCGCTCTCTTTCTGCGCGACCTTTCGCTCCGCCTTTTCAAGCGCGTCTTGAAGATGGCGAGGTGCAGCGCCGCTTAATGTCCGAAGAGCGCTGCGTGCTGAGCCGAGGTGACCACGCTCGATCGCATAGGCCGCACGGATCACGGTAATCCCATCGAGCTGCTCCCTCGCCTTCGTGTTTTGCGGCCACGCCTCGAGCGCAGCTTGATACCCAAAAACACACTCCCGATAGAGTGAGTCGACCGCATCATCATCTTCGGCTTCGAGGGCGCTGGTGAGCGCGGCCTGGCTTCGAGCGGCCCGCTCGACAAGACGCTCTGAGCCGCGATGTTCCAAAAAGGCTTCGACCGCCGTCCGGAAGGCGTCAGCGGATTCGAAACGATCTTCGGGTCGCATCTGAAGCGCGGTATTCACAATCGCTCTTAAGCCGGGGGGAACGCTGGGCGGCAGTTCGTGCTCACACTGAAAGACGCTCTGGAGCAAGCTACGAATATCCCCATCCCCACGATTGGGCGCATGCCCCGTAAGAATCTCGTAGAGGGTCGCGCCAAGCAGAAAGACGTCGGTATGAGCACCAAGGTTCGGCTCCCTTCCGCCGAGTTGCTCTGGCGCCATATACGCAGGTGTCCCCGCCATATGATGTTGTTCAGAGGCCATCGGGAAGCGTCCGCTGCCATCGTCGTCCAAGGCGACCGCGATCCCCCAGTCGAGGAGATACACCTCACCGTGCGCGCCGAGCATCACATTCTCCGGCTTGATATCGCGATGCAAAAAACCGCGCGTGTGCGCAAAATGAGCAGCGCGCGCGACCTGCAAGAGAATGCGCAGATGCCGCTCGAGACGAGCGTCGTCGAGGCCCGCCTCGGACAGAACGCTTCCCTCCTCGTAGAGCTCGTCTGCCCAGCTTTTGCCCTCGATTCGCTTCAGCAGAATGCGGGGAACTCCGCCGGAAACCTGCACGTCGTAGATGGGCACAATATTCGGATGTTCGAGCGCGCCCGTGATCCAGGCTTCCTGCAAGAGTTTTAATATCGCAGCGTTGCTACGCTGCTCCGCTTTGAGCGTTTTCACTGCGATCGACCGGCCCACCGCAAGCTGCTCGCTCTCCCGAACAATGCCCATCCCCCCTTCGCCGATGGTGGTTCCGTCCCGAAGCACCCCGTCTGATGCCCGCGCCAAAAGTTCGCTCACGCTATCGTTTGCAAGCGGTGGGGCGATGGTCTTTCCGCCGCCCATCAGCGTTGCAGCGTCGATCGTTTCCACGATCGCAGCGAACGTGGCTTCGAAATCTCGATGTTCCATCATGCCACTTCCCGGCTGTAGCGATTCGCAAACACGGAAGCGACAGAGTCTCGTCTCCTGCGGCATCGCGCAAGCATCCGCCCGCTATCCCGCATTGGTCGCCACGAATCCAACGACTGACGTGAGACCACCCGCAATGGAACTGCTATGGTCCGCGCCATGGAGAGCCCTCCCCCCTACGGAAGCACGCCGGCCGCGACACTGCGGGTCACGAAGCTTCGTGCCCGCGGCTTTCGAAATCTCCGAGGGGCGGAAGGCGGCGAGCTCTTCCTCGAGTTTGGCGACGGCTTTAACGTGGTCCATGGCGAAAACGGAGCAGGTAAGTCAAACTTGCTGGAGGCGCTCGACTACCTCGGAACCCTCAGTAGCTTTCGAGGTGCGAAGACGGAGAGCCTTGTCGGAATCGAAGAGGAGAGCGCGCGAATCGACGGTTTGCTCGAAGGCCACCTCGCGCCGAGGCGCTTCGGGGTTCAGCTGAGCCGGAGTGCCGCGCGAAAAGTGCAAATCGACGGGAAACGTCCGCGCTCGATCGCGATGTGGCGGGGCGCGATTCACGTCGTGCTCTTTCACCCCGGACATCTTTCTCTCACAATGGGAGCGCCATCGGGACGGCGCGACTTTTTGGATAGAATCCTCGAGCAGTTGGATGCGACCTATGCGAGCGCTCTTGCGGCCTATCGCAAAGCACTCCGAAGTCGAAACCGGTTGCTCAAACAGCTTGAGGTCGACCGCCGCTCGATCCTCGCCTTCGATCCGATCCTCGCTCAATCCGGCGCCATTTTGGTCCAAGTGCGCCAAGCCCTAATCCAGGATCTTGCGCCTCGGATCGAAAACGCGTTTGGCGAAGTCATGCAATCGCTGCCGCTGCGCGTTCAGTACCAGCCGCGCGTCCCACCGGATCCGGAGATCATCTTGAAGAAGCTCGCTGAGAGCTATCCCAAAGATCGCGCACGTGGCTTCACGGTCGAAGGTCCTCATAGCGACGATCTTGGGCTTCAGGTGAAGCCCCAAAATGCCTTCGGAGATGCAAAACACTTGGCATCCCAAGGGCAACATCGCGCGATGGTGCTTTCGTTAAAGATGGCGGAGCTGGACGTATTGCAGGCGCGTTCTGGCCGGGTCCCTCTTCTCCTTCTCGACGATGTCTCAAGCGAACTGGACCGTGGCCGAAACAAAAGGCTCTTCGAGCGGCTTGCGCGGCTCGGCGGACAGGTATTTCTGACAACAACCCACCCGGACCACATCGTGCTTGAACATGGACGCACCGATTTTCGAGTCGAAGCGGGCGTTGTTGAAAGGGTGGAAGAATGAGGTCGCGGCTGCATTGGCTCCTCGCCTGCGCGAGCCTGCTCGCTGCATGCTCGAGTCCCCGAACGTCGACAGATCTTCGCTACAATACACCGCGGGCGACGGTACTCACGCTGCTTGACGCCTACGGCGTCGCCGAGATTCCACAAGAGGAAGTCCAGCGCCGCATGCGGATCGGGAGACGGTTTCAGCTCAACGACCCCGTGGCACGAGATGGCTGCTTTTCCGATTTTTCGGGCGAAGCCGATGAAGGGTTGATCGGTTATGTTTTTGGCTCGCTCGCTCCGATCCGTGAGGATTTCGTGATTACCCAGCGAGGGGCGGACGAAGCGATGGCGCAAGGCGTCGATAGCGAAGGCTCGCCGATCCGCCCGGTGATTTTGCGGCGAGGAGACGACGGCAATTGGCGCATCGTCCTACGCGAGTCCGTGCCTGGGCGAACGCAGCGGCGTCTCGAATCGAGCCAATAGCGCAACGTTTTCCGAGAATCCGAATCCGATTTCCGCCTTTACGCGGCTGGCCACCTGGCGTTACGGACATTCGAGTGATAAGCGCCCCGAATGCTTATCAGGCTTTCTCTTGCCACGTTACTGGCGCTTTCTCTCAATGCATGCGGTGACGACGACGGCGTGGCGGACGCCGCGCCGGACACGTCGACCGAAGACGCCGCGGTCGATGCCGCTGAGGACACGGCTCCGGACGTGGAAGAGGATACCGGTCCACCGCCCCCCTCTGAGCTCTTTGGCGAATGCGTCGAAGACAGCCAGTGCCCCGGACCGGGCGGCGTTTGCCAGCGTCCCACCGACGGGTGGCCCCATGGCTTCTGCACGAAGAGCTGCACTCAGCGCGTTGAATGCATGGACGACCTCGGATTCCACGACTGCGCGGAAACCCCTGGCTACGGAATGGTCTGCCAGCAAACCTGTCTCAACTCGCCGGATTGCCTGCGTGAAGATTACGTCTGCATTGGTCGAACCAGCGATCGACTCGGACAGTGTCGCGGGTTCTGCACCTCCGACGATGATTGCTCCCCCGCGCGGTGCAACGTTTGGTCAGGAGAATGTATGGCCGAGCCTCCCGCCGAAGGCGGAGAGACGGGCGACCCCTGCGATAGCGACGAGGCGTGCAAGTCGGGAATCTGCCTGATGGAAGTCAACGGCGCGCCCACAGGATGGCTTGGCGGCACCTGCGTCGCCAACTGCATCCTGCCCGTCGGCTACAACTCGAACAACTACTATGCGGGGGACGCCTACCCGACCGAACAGTGCCCGGGCGGGGACGTCTGCGTACCGAACGGAAGCCTTGCCCGCGGTGAAGTCGGCCTCTGTCTCCCTGTGTGCGAAAACGACGGCGATTGCCGCGAGGGTTACGCCTGCGACAAGTCGATCACCCTTCAGAGTGGCACGTACACCTTCGACAATGGATACTGCCTCCCAATCAACTGTGATGTCGGCCCGTCCGACCGTTGCCCAGAGGGCACATCTTGCCGAACCGTCGGTTCTGGCGATAACCGACGTAACGTTTGCGCTCGATAGACGTATAAGGACCAATCATGATGAAAAAGTTTACCTTTTTTGCGCTTCTTGGCGCGCTCGCTTTCTCCACCGCTTGTGGCGATGACGACACTCCGGTCGAAGATGCCGGAACGGATACGGCCCCTGAAGTCGACGCCGATACCGAAGACTCCGATGTGGGCGAAGACGCGGATACGCCAGATACCGATCCGGTTCCGGACGGCGCGATGTTCGCCTGCGACTACCCGGCCGGTCCCTACGGCACGAGCGTATCGCACCCCTTCGAGCCTTTCACGCTGACGCAGTGCGACGGCTCCGACTACGACTTCGTCAACGAGGAGTTTTGCTCTTCGGACCACAAGCTGACGCTCATCAGCATCGCGGCCGGCTGGTGCGGTCCCTGCATTGAAGAATCGCGCGTGCTCGAAAGCAACATCACGCAGCGCTTTGCGGACGACGGCGTTCGCGTCATCCAGGTCATCATCCAGGACCAGAACTTCGCTGCGCCGACCACCGATTACTGCCAGACCTGGGTCGACCGCTTTGGTCTGACCAACGTCGAGCTGATCGATCCGGCCCAGATCACAAACGTCTTCTTCCCGGATGGCAGTCTGCCCTCGTCGATCATCGTCGACCGCAACGGCATCATCCGCTACCGCGAGAACGGCGCAACCGACCAGCTCGTTTCGCTCGTAACGAAGATCGAAGAGCTACTCCCGACCATCGAATAAGGATCGCTCAACCGACCGAATAAGCCCGCAGATCATTTCTTCTGCGGGCTTATTAACTTCTCCCCGCCACGTCCCATGATTCTTCGCCGCACCCATATCCTATTTGCCCTCCTGCTGACGCTCGCTCTCAGCGCGAGTTCGTCTGCGCAGAGCCAAGAAGCGAGCGCTCCGGAAGAGCCGGACGAACCCCCATCTGCAACCCAGACCGACGCGACAGA
>JAHDCI010000019.1:30711-37161 GCA_020629955.1 Myxococcota bacterium
GCGGAGGAAGATCCCTACGCGCTTCCGGACGACCTCGACGATTTCGACGAAGGCGAAGGAGATTTCGACTTCGATTTCGGAGACGCGGACGCGGCAGCGGAAGAGGAGGATGAGAGCTTCTTCGGGCGGATGACCTTCACCCTGACGAGCACAACGGTTGCGCAATACCGGTTCGACAACTTCAATACCTTCGAACACGACGACGGTTATCTCTCCATCTTCGAAAAGCTCGAGGTCGCCGCGCAAAGCGACCCACTTCGCCTCACCGCGCGCGTCGATGGTTTCCTCGCCCTCTTTAACGATGAATGCCCCGAGGCGTTTGATCCGTCGGAGTGCATCCAAAACGACCTCCGTCTCGAACGCTTCACGGCCCACTACGAGCGCGACGGTCTCACGCTTGACGCCGTGGACTCGTACGCCGTGCTCGGGCGCGGCATCGCCCTAAGCCTTCGACGCGTCGACCTCCTCGGCGTGGACAATAGCCTCCGCGGCGGACACATCGCCTACAATAACCGCGGCTTTTACGCGAGAGCACTTGGCGGGGCCGTGAACCCGCAGAACCTCGACCCGCAGCTGCTCACCATTCGCGATACTCCGCGAGATCAGCTCCGCGGCGACCTCTTCACCAATCCGGAAACCCGGGACTGGGTCGCGGGCGCGGAAGTCGGAGTCCGGCTAGGACGCAGCAACAATATCGACATTGGTCTCCATGGCCAGCGCGTCTGGTTCGCGCGGAACGAAGTCTTCGAGCGACGCACCGCCATCAGTGTTGGCGGCTGGCACCTTGGAGCATCCGGCCTCGCGGATGGCCGCGTCTCTCTTTATGGAGAGATGAATGTTCTCGGGCGAACCAACACACGCGACAGCGGCGAGGTAAGTGGCTCGACCGGTCACGCATTTTACGGGATGGCCCAGCTTTCGCTCGACCGCATCAATCTCCTCCTCGAGTGGAAAGACTACTCGAACTACCTGGTCGCCGAGGAGAACCTGACGGGCGAGGCACACCGCATCTACAGCGCGGCGCCAACGTTGGAGCGTGGCGAGGAGCGCCTGCGTGGCCTTCACAACGCGCGTGGCGGCCGGCTTCAGCTCGACTATGCGTTCCGACCTGGTCCCTGGAGCATCTCTGCGACAGCACTTGGATATGCGCACGCCGAGAATATTGAGGTCGATCCTTTCGACGGAATTCTCGTCACGCATGGGTTCGCGAAGATCCAGAAAATCAACGATGCGGTCGGTGAAGACGAAATCGGCTGGACGCTCGATATTTTGGCCGGCGCACGGCGCGAATCGTACCTCGACTCTCCCTTCGCCGATATCGAACAGTGGGACCTCGACTGGCGCGTACTTCACTTTCAGGTCGAGGCGGGCATCGTGATCGGATCGCATTCGCTCGAACTCAACGTGATCCACCGCAGCGAACGTCGGCGGCTCTTCGACCTCGTCGATTTCCAGCGTGGAGGAGCCTCTTTGACGTGGTCTTACCGCGGCAAGATCCGGATCTCGCCCGCACTGAACTGGAACAACGAGCGTGCAAGCGCCCCGAGCCTTTACCCCGGGATCGAAGCGCGGGTCGACTTCCTTGAAGGTAGTTTCCTTCGTGTTTTCGGGGGAAGAACGCCGGGCGGCCTACTTTGTTCCGGCGGCGTCTGCCGCGAAGTCCCTCCCTTCGAGGGAGTGCTCGCAGAGCTCGTTCTTCGACTTTGAGCACTTCTCCCCACCAACTTTGAATCCGCGGGCCCCTTCTCCCGTCTCCAACTCAACTCCAAGGCACCATGAAGCGACTTCGAAACTTTCTCCTCTCCTCCCTCATCGTTCTGACCTCCGTCGCGGTGGCAAACCCGCCCGCGCAGGCACGCGTGGGAGCAAGGCCCCAAGCATTCGATCTCCCGTCGGTCCCCGGCGGCCCCGTGAGCGAGGGTTTCGACCTCGACGATCACCTCGGGACGAACCCCGTCGTGCTCATCTTCTGGGCGACATGGTGTGAGCCCTGCAAGCAGCAGATGCCGCTCTACCAGCGCCTCTACGAGCGCTATCGGGAGCAGGGGCTCCAGGTTGTCGCCATCTCCATGGACGGCCCAGAGACCATCTCTCAGAGCGGCGCCGTGGTTCGCCGCCTCGGCCTCACCTACCCGGTGGTAAGCGATGTCGACACCGCGGTCAGCAGTCGCCTGAACCCCCGCCGCGGCGCACCGTTCACGGTCTGGATCGACCGCAGCGGTCGTATCGTGCACGAGCGTGAAGGCTTCACCCTCGCCGAGCGAAACGAGATCGCTCGCGGCGTCGCCGCGCTGGTTCGCCGAGGCCGATCGAGCGACTAAACGCACACACGCGGAATCGCAAAGGCGTCCCCAACGGGGCGCCTTTTTGCTTGGGCGCCCCACAAATCCGGTTATCCGGCATCGGTCACCAGGCTCGTGATGATCGTGCAAGATTTCGCAATCGTAAGGGAAGTTGTCGGAGTGAGGGATACAGTACGTATTTGAGTGAAGAGAACTTCTCTTACGATTGTGAAGGGTTGTGCGAGGGCGCGATTCCTGGTGACCGATTCGGGTCAGCTCGACTCGAGCTCTGTGTAGGCTCTAGCGAAGTCTTGGGCCGAGAGGTCATCGCGATGGATATAGGTTCCAAAGGACCCTGCATCCCAGAATGAGAGTCCGACGCGAAAGTTCGATTCGATCAACCAGAGCGGAACCCAATCCTCGCGTTCGGCTTTGATCAGAGTCCGCAGTTCGTCATCGAGCTGATGGAGATACTTCGGCGACAAACCGCGCCGCACCTGAACGGCGGACGCGACCTGATCACTTTGCACTCCGTACGGATGGCCGAAAAGGCTGCCCCCATACGCCTCGCGGTCGCCATAACACGCAAGGTCGCGCTCTAGCCTTCGGAAATCCCAAAGGTCGAATTCGTCATCGCCTTCTTCAATCGCATGCTCAAAGCCGGGCCCACTCATTGGCAAGTCGACGGCCCACACGGCTTCAAGGTCGAAGGGCTTCGCGCCTCCGTAGTCTTCTGCGGACGGGACCATTTTTTCCGGCGCTGAGACACGACGGAACTCCTTCACCGGAGCGTCGTGATAGAGCAGATGAAACTCGCCGCCACCCGGCCCCGCCATATCGTCGTGCCTCAGAAACATGCTGAGCAATCCTCGCCCGGGCAACGGAGACGGCGATTCACTCAGAGCCTCGTGTCCGCGAATCTCCGCCAAGTTCAGCTGCTGGAGAAACACAAGTCCCTCGCCATCCACACTCGGCCAAGGCACTCCCGCCGGAAGATCCGGCTCCCCGCCGAAGCGGCTGGCACCTACACGACCGCTACTGGGCTTAAGTCGAAGGCGAGCGCAGGCGCGGGCTTCTCGAAGCCATTTGAACGAAGATTCGCCGCGCCCCTCCATATCGGCCCGTTGAAACAGCTCCGTCAACGCCCTCTCGTGTAGCGTGAGCATTTCCCAGCCTCTAGGGGCTGTCCCTAATATTCGGGGTTGTCAGAGCGTAGATGATTGGATTCACAGAGCTTTTAGAAGTGAGAAGGAAGAGTGGCACTCTTTCGACGAGCCTCGGAAAGCTCTGTGATTTCAAGGGCTGCGCTATGGCGGCGCCGAATATAGGGACAGCCCCTAGTTATCTAAAAACTGCTCGACTTCTTTCATCGCGTCCGCCATCTCGGCGTCGACCGGTTCGGCGCTTGCGCCCTGCCCCATTTCCGCAACTCGCACCTTCACCTGAGAAGCCTGTTTGGGCTGCAAACGAAGCTCACGGAAGACGTACTCGACGATGCCTTGCGGGGTGACCTCCGCGTTCACGCGAGAGCCATCACACATTGCCGTCAGCGCATCGTCCGCTTCTTGAGCGCTCATATGAAGTTCGCGCGCGACATCCGTCGCCGTCAATCGTCCTTGATGCTGCTCCGCGAGCTTAAAAATACGCAGCTCTCGAGCGCGGACTTCTGAGCTTTGGGCGTCGACGGAGGCTCGTGATCCAGATCGCATCGACATGGCGCCGAGGCCAATACCGAGGCCGCCAAGTGCGAGCGCCGAGACAACACCGATGGCCCCTGGAAGAATCGCGGCGGCACCGATTGCCGCAAGGACTCCGACCGAGATCAGCCCGATCCCCAAGCCTCGCATGCCCGTCGATTTCGCTCGCGCCGGCACCCCTCGTCCGCCGCCGCCTTGTTGAATCACCGTCCCCGGTCCGGGATCTCGAGGCTTCGAGCACGCCATGCAAACATAGCCGCCGCCCTTGCCAACGCGGACCGCGGCGAGCGCGTGGCAGTGCGGACAGCGATTGTCTTCGCCCTGGACCGCCCCGCAGCCTGGGCACCGATTGGCGCCTGCCGGGATCGCTGTCGAACAGACGGAGCAGTTGCTCACGGCGTCTTCCTGTCTACCCCTCAGCCTTCGCCGAGGAGCTCGTTCATCGACGCCTCGTCTGCGGGCGTGAAATCGTAACGGTCAAACTCGTCGGACGTGACCCATCGGAAATCCTGGACAGCTTTACAGGTCAAGCCATCCGACAGAAGGCGGCACTGGTAGAGATAGAGATCGACCGTGTACTTCTCATAGGGATGCGACACGAAGGAGATGAGTTCTCCCACCTCGACCGATGCCTCGAGGCGCTCTAGCACCTCGCGGCCCAGGGCTTCAGCATCCGACTCGCGCTCTTCGACGCGTCCCCCAGGAAACTCCCAAAGAGACGGGAGAACCGCGGTCTTCCGCCGCTGCGTAATCAAGTAACGACCGTCGCGTTCGACAACAGCAGCTACAACTCGAATCGTCTTTCGTGGTTCTTCCGACACGGAGAGGGGTTATAACACTTCTCGCGTGAGCCGACCCGAGAAAAGCCCCATTCCTCACCTTTTTCGCCCGTCCCATTCTCGCAACGGCCGCGGCCTTTTCATGCGCACGAGCCAGCCCGTTTTCGCCAGCAACGGGTTGCCCAGAGCACTTCTGAGACGCACGACGACAAGATGACGTCAGCGCGTCCTCGAATTCTATTTTTGGGGCTTCCTCTTGGAGCGGAGGTCCTACGCCGGGCTGGCGCGGATTTGATTGGCATCGGCCTCTGGCATCTCGACGCACCCGGGGCACGGCGAGTGCGGAACGCGGAGATTCCTTGTTGGATCCGGCCGAATCTTCGAGATCCCAACGTTGTGCGGGAGCTCAAGGCCCTTTCGCCAGACAGAATCTTGTCGTTTTTCTGGCCGAAAAAGATCCCTCCGGAGGTCCTCGCGCTGGCGCCCGCGTTCGGAACGCATCCGAGCCTCCTTCCTTCACTGCGCGGGCCCGATCCCTATTATTGGGCAATTCGAAAAGGACATTCGCGCACCGGCGTGACGCTCCACGCGCTCGAAGCGGAATACGATACCGGCGCGGTCCTCGCGCGGACGAGCCTCGCAATCTCCCCCTCTGAGACAGCCTGGTCTTTGGCCAAGCGACTCGACCCGATCGCGCTGCGCATGCTCTCGTGGGCAGCGCTTTGCCCTCGCCTTCCACCCGGCTTAGCGCAGCGTGCGTTTTCCGAGGCAACGTCGAACGCACCCCGTCCGCGGGAAGAAGATCTCGAACTCGACTTTAAGAAGAGTGCTGTACAAATCTCAGCGGAGGTACGCGCGGCAGCGCCCTATCCGGGTGCCGGAGCGATCATTGGCTCTGGATTCCTCGAGATCATCCGGGTGGACGATAGACCGCAGCCCGAAAGCGTGCGCGGATTACGGCCGGGTGAGGCATTTTTCCACGAAGACGCTTGGCACATCCAGTGCGGCAAAGGGGTGGTCGTCGTGTGCGAAGCCCGCGGAGAGGATGGTGTGAAATTGGCCGGCAACGTCCTTGCGGAAGAGCTTCACAAGCGTCTTCGCAGCGAAAATTGCAAAAATCCGGCAAAAGGAAGCGAAAAGTCCGAGGCATCCTGGGGCGAAACGCGCTAGAGTCGCCGCCATTACCCGATTCGGGGAGTTGTGCGTGGTCGGGGGAGACGGCGTGCGAAAGACGGCGAGAATCTCGTGGCAAAAAAGAGTTGGAAAATGGTGGTCTCGGAACTCACCGGAGAGAGCGTTCTCTCCGAGGTGACGGTCGAGGCTGAAAACTGGATGACGGCGCTTCGAAAGGGGCGCGCCGAACTTGGAGAGACGGGCGGCGTTCCGAAGGGAGCGAGCTGCGCCGTGGCCCCAGATGGCCGAGTGACGGTGCTCGATCCAGCCGAACAGCGCCGCTTTATCCTCACCGCCGACAATACCTCGTTCGTGAAGCCGAAGGCGGGTGCGCCGCGGGTCCCCTCGGAGCGGCCGTCTCGCCCTGCACCGGCTGGCGTCGGCAAGCAAACGATGGCGTACATCCCACCGAGCGCGATCCCCAAAAAGGAGATCGTGGTCGGCAGTGACGCGAAGCGAGCGAGCTACGTGCCCCCGTCACCGAGCCAGCCGCCCAAAGCAGCGCCAAGCCAGGCCCCC
>JAHDCI010000019.1:37407-43267 GCA_020629955.1 Myxococcota bacterium
AAGCCAGGCTCCCAAAGCCGCGCCAAGCCAGGCTCCCAAAGCCGCGCCAAGCCAGGCTCCCAAAGCCGCGCCAAGCCAGACCCCGAAAGCGACTCCAAGCCAGCCGCCGGAAGCGACGCCGAGCCATGTTTCGGCGGCTTCGCCGAGTCCCGCTCCCAAAGCAACGCCAACTCAGGCGGCGCAAGGTTCCCAACCGAGTCCATCCGGCGGCAATCCAGCGCCAAGCGCAAATGGAGCGTCCGCGAGCCAAGCTCCTCCCGCGAGTCAAGCGCCTGTTTCTCCAAGCCAGGCCCCGATTCCCTCCGAAGCATCCCACGGCGCACACGAGGGCACGCGATGGACACTTCTCTCGAAACGCGACGAAGAGCCTTCCGCGAAGAACCCGCTCCGCTACCGGGAGCGAGCCTATTCGGTGGAAGCCGGCACCTCCAATGATGTTGCGGAATCGATCGCACGAGCTCGCCTCGAAGATGTAAAGGGAGCCCTGGTCGGCCCCGCGGCCGGAACCTTCGTACGTCTCGCCGTATTTGATCACGAGTGGAAAGGAACCCCGGATCGGGCGCCGCTTGTCATCCTTTCGTTCAAGGACTGGCAACAGGACCTCATCATCGAGCGTCCGACGCTAAGCGAAGCCCCCGAGGCTCCTGACGACAACTCACGGATCGCAGATGCGTTCGAAGCCTGCCAAGATCTACTCTTCCTCAACTCTCCGGTGGAGGGCCTTGAGTTCGTCGGAAAACTCTTCGGTCAACTTCTGCCCAGCGAGGCGTACGCGGCCTACCTCTATGATATCAACGCGAACGTGTTCCGATGCGCATGCGCGCTTGGGGACAACGCCGACGACCGCCGCGGTCATAGCATCCACTCCGGCTCCGGCATCTTCGCGGCCGCATCCGATTTGGTAGGGGCCGCCACGGTGATCGACGCCCCGGGCGAAGACCTGCGATTCGACGCCGCGATCGATGGGCATCCAGGTTTGCCCATCCGCAACTTGCTCTACATGCCGATCTCGCGACAAGGGCAGCTCTATGGCGTGGTTCAGCTTCACAACCGCGAGCACGCACCAGGATTTTCTCGCGCAGACCAAGATCTCGCCATCTACGTCGGCGACCAGCTCGCTGAGTTTCTCTACCAGATCAAAGTACGACGAACCTCCCAAGGCTGACCGCGCACGATTTTGATCGAGGGAGTTGAGCAAGCGCATACAACTCCCCCAGAAGTCGTGTGATCCCACTCTGATACCGTGCTAAGACCGGCGACCCATGACCGTCCCGCTCGAACGCATCCGAAACTTCTCGATCATCGCCCACATCGATCACGGGAAGAGCACGCTCGCGGATCGTATCCTCGATGTCACCGAGGCCATCTCCAAGCGAGAACAAAAAGAACAGCTTCTCGATCGCATGGAGCTCGAACAAGAGCGCGGTATCACGATCAAAGCGCAGGGCGTTCAGCTTTCGTTCACCGCCGAAGATGGCCTCGACTACCAGCTGAATCTCATCGACACCCCGGGACATGTCGACTTCAGCTACGAGGTCTCGCGCTCTCTCTCCGCCTGCGAAGGTGCGCTTCTCGTCGTGGACGCGACGCAGGGCGTGGAAGCGCAGACGCTCGCGAACGTTTACCTCGCGCTCGAGAACGACCTCGAAATCATCCCTGTCTTTAACAAGATCGACCTCCCTGGCGCGGATGTCGAGCGCGTGGTTCGTGAAGTCGAAGAGGTGATCGGGCTCGAGGTTGGCGAGACACCTCTCGCTTGCTCCGGGAAGACCGGCGAAGGCGTCAAAGAGGTACTTGAGGAGCTCGTGAAGCGAGTCCCGGCGCCCAAGACCGAGCCGGATGCTCCCCTGCGCGCCCTCCTATTCGATAGCTGGTACGACTCCTACCGCGGCGCGATGGGCATGATTCGAGTGGTCGATGGCGAAATCAAGAAGGGTCAAAAGATCCGAATGCTGGCGACCAAAGCGGAGTACGAGGTTACGGAGCTCGGGGTGTACGACCCGCATCCAAAGAGCGTGAAATCGCTGTTGCCGGGTCAAGTTGGTTTTTTCGCGGCAAGCATCAAGTCGGTTCAAGACACCAAGGTCGGCGATACGATCACGGACCGGCACAACCCGGCGGAGGTTGCGCTACCCGGTTTCCAGGAAGTGAAGCCGATGGTCTTCTGCGGGGTCTTCCCGACCGACGGCGACCAATACAAGGACCTTCGCGACGCGCTTGAAAAGCTCCAGCTAAACGACGCCGCGCTCTTCTTTGAACCGGAGAGCTCGGACGCCCTTGGCTTCGGGTATCGCTGCGGTTTCCTCGGATTGCTGCACATGGAAATCGTTCAGGAGCGACTTGAGCGTGAGTACAACCTGGATCTCATCACCACGGCGCCGAGCGTTGTGTACAAGGTCAACCTCACCGACGGGACTCAAATGGACGTTGAGAACCCCTCGCGTCTTCCCGACACGTCGCTCGTCGCATCGATTGAGGAGCCGTATTTCACGGTCTCGATTCACGTGCCGAGTCAATACGTCGGCCAGGTCATCAAGCTCTGCCAAGACCGGCGCGGAGAGCAAAAGGGCATCTCCTATTCCAGCACCGATCGCGTGATGATCACCTATTCGCTGCCACTCGCAGAGGTGCTTTTTGACTTCTTCGACAAACTCAAGAGCTCGACGCGGGGATACGCCTCGATGGATTACGAGCTTGAAGGCTATCGACAGAACAAGCTGGTGAAGCTCGACATGCTGATCAACGGCGACCGAGTCGACGCCCTCAGCTCGATCGTTCACAAAGAAAACAGTTTCTACATCGGGCGGGAGCTCGCGAAGAAACTGAAAGAGATCGTGCCGCGTCAAATGTACGAAGTCGCGATTCAAGCGGCGATCGGGAACAAGATCATCGCCCGCGAGACCGTCCGCGCAATGCGCAAGGACGTGACGGCCAAGTGTTATGGCGGCGATATCAGCCGAAAGCGAAAGCTCCTTCAAAAGCAGAAGGAAGGCAAAAAGCGCATGAAATCCGTGGGCAAAGTCGACATCCCGCAGGCGGCTTTCCACGCGATTCTGAAGGTCGATGGCTGAAGTCTCGTTCGGGGAGTTCCAGCAGGACTAAAACTCCTAACTTTCTTTAGAAAAACAGCGTGCCATCCCCCATTTGGGTAGCGTTAGAACGGGCGTCGTGTTAAGCGAACCGCGTTTACGCTTTCCCCCAAATGAGTGAGGACCATGAACGCTCGAAACTTAGTACAGCTTTTTGCGCTGATGTTGGCTCTGCTGACATCCAACGCGGCGGCTCAAACCAATCTACTCCCGCTCGACCCTGGCGAAGCCGTTGTCACGTGCCGCTCGGGTGGAAGCTTCGGGATCGGCATTATTGATACCCGGGATCCCGTGTGCGAAGCCCCGGGGGTTGTCGGACCGACGGAGGAAGCAACCGATAACTGGGCGCCTCCCATGTTCCATGGGGAGGGCCTGCCGACCGGCGCCTGGACCCGATCGAACTTCAACAACCAGGAACTCTTCGGTCTCGCTCTCGACGACGCTGCAAACCCGAATATCTACGTCACCGCCTCGACGGTCTACGGTGGCACCGCGACCGGCCAGGTCTTCCGCATTGACGGGACGACCGGCGCTGTCAGCGTCTTTGCGACGCTCCCGAACGACGGCCCGGGTCTCGGTAACATCGCCTTCGACCGCGTGCATCGCCAGTTCTACGTAACGAACCACGCAGACGGCCGAATTTACCGTCTCGATATGGCGGGAACGATCGTGCAAACGGTTGATCCGTTTGGAGATGATGATGGTGCGGCAGGATACGCCCCTCTCGGGGAGCGCCTCTGGGCGATCCAGCCAGATGGATGCCACCTTTATTTCAGCGTCTGGTCGCAATACCGAACGAATACGGGAACCACCGTAGGCACTGAAACGAACAGCCTCTGGGCGCTTGATATTGACGCCGACGGGAGCATCTCCGGCACGGAGACCCGTCAGTTCACGCTTCCTTCGACCATCCTGCACCCCATCGCGGACATCTCGATCTCGGGCGACGGAAATATGCTTCTTGGCGTGCGCACGATGACCAACGACAACCAGACTCTCGCGCATCAATCCCCTGCGCTCGAGATCGTCGGCGGCTTCGATAGCTGGGCGGCGAGCCCGCGCACGTTCGGAATCGGCGAGATTGGTTTCGGCGGACGCAATAGCGCCGGCGGAGTGGACTACGACTGCGCGCCGGACGATGCATGCAACGACGGCCCCCACGCGTACCTCACGGGCGACGCGCTCCTCTTCGATAGCCGCGCGACTCCTCCTGTGTTCGCGTATGGACTTCAGGTAATGAGCTCGCTTCGTAGCGGCGACGTGCGCACCTCATACGTCATCGACTACGACGTCGAGCTGACGACGCAGGATAAGACCGTGCAGGGCGACGTCGAAGTCTATCGCGGAGGCGGTTGCCTTCATGCGCCCGCCGAATGCACCCCAGCGTGTACCGATGCGTCGGATTGCGATGATAGCAACGACTGCACCACCGACGCCTGCACCGACGCGGGCTGCACGAACACGAACGTCGCAGTGGGCACGCGATGCGCCGGCGGCGTTTGCGACGGCAGCGCCGTTTCGATGTGCGTGCCGTGCATCAACGACAGCCGCGATGGAACCGACACCGGTTGTGGCGGCGCAACCCCGTTCTGCGACGACAGCGGCGCGGTGCCCGTCTGCGTCGCGTGCGAAGACGCCCGGCACTGTGACGACGGCGAAGAATGCTCGAGCGATGCATGTGTCGCTGGCGCATGTATCAACACGGCGCTTCCCGCTGGAACGGTTTGCTCCATCGGGGTCTGCGACGGCGTCGCCGGTGACCCGAAGTGCGAAGAATGTATCTCGGCCGCCCAGTGCGACGACGGCAATCAATGCACGCGTGACCTATGCACCCTGAACCGGTGCGAAAATCCGGCCCATCCCGTGGGAACGAGCTGCACGGGTGGCGTTTGTGACGGCATGAGCATGTGCGACCCCTGCGTCGACAACGCAGGGCCAGGCATGACCGATGCTGGCTGCAATGCAACATTGCCCGCTTGTGACACCTCCGGCGCGACAAACACGTGCGTCGAGTGTGAGGTAGACGCCGATTGCGGCGGTGACTCGGTCTGCTCGGACGACAACACCTGCGTCGTCTGCGTGGATACGATGACCGGCTCAGGCCTTGACCAAGGCTGCCCTGCATCGGCGCCCATCTGCGCGGGTGCCTCCGGCAGCGGCACGGTCGGAACGAGCTGCCAGCCCTGCCTCGATGATACCACCGGCATGACCGATGTCGGCTGCGAACTCGATGGTGCCGCAGGCCCGGTTTGCAACACCACCGGCGCCACCAATACGTGCGTCGCTTGTGAGGACAATGTCGCGGCTGCCGCGATGATGGACAACGGCTGCATGGGAGACGAAATCATCTGTCTCGACCCCGCGGGCGGCGCGCCGTCATGCGTCGAATGTGAAGTGGATGCAGATTGCACTGCTGCAGGGTTTGTCTGTGGCGCTGCGAATTCCTGTGTCCCTGGCTGCGACGACAACACCGACTGTGCTCCAACCCCAGAAACTCCGATCTGCGACACGGCCGCGCGAGAGTGCGTCGAGTGTCTGATGGATTCGGACTGCCTCGGTACCGAAAGCTGCAACCTTGCCTCCAACTCTTGCGATCAGCCGGATTCGGATGGCGACGGCGTTCCGGACAACGATGATATCGACGACGATAACGATGGAATCCCAGACACCTCGGAGATCGAAGAAGGTCTAGAGGGTGATTCGGACAACGACGGAGTACTCGACTTCCAGGATCCGGATTCCGTGACCTGTGAGGACAGTGATGCAAACGG
>JAHDCI010000019.1:43367-45094 GCA_020629955.1 Myxococcota bacterium
AACACCGACGGCGAAGAGGGCCCGGACTTCCTCGATCTCGACTCGGACGACGATACGCTTCCGGACGCCACCGAGGGGCATGACAATGACCACGACGGCACCCCGGAGAACGAAGCCGTGGGCGCGGACACCGACGGTGACGGAATCGACGACGCGTTCGATCCGGACTGCGTGGACGCCGTGTGCGCAGGGATTGTCGGCGTGATCGCCCCGACCCCAGACTTCGACGAAGATGGAGCGGATAACTACCGCGACATTGACGACGATGACGATGGTCTCGATACGGCCACGGAGGTCCAGGATGCGCTCGACTACGATGCAGACGGTATCGGCGAGGCGCCCGATGGCTCCGACGTTGACGGCGATGGACCGCGCAACTGGTACGATGTGGATGCAGACGATGATGGCGCGGAGGACGATGTCGAAGATTCGCGCGACTCGGGTGGCGATGGAGACCTGAACGACAATGGCGTTCTCGACTACCTGGAGCCCGATTTCACGCCGATGGATACGGATATGGACGGCGTTCCAGATTCGATCGAATGCACCACTCTCCCCGACCTAGACAGTTGTGAAGATTCGGACGGCGACGGCAGCCCGGACTACAACGACGTGGACGACGACAACGACGGCGTCCTAACGCTCGACGAAGGCAACAACGATAGCGACGGCGACGGTCTCCCAAACCGCATCGATATCGACGCCGACAACGACGGTATCCCGGATCTCTGGGAGAACGGCGGCAAGCCGCTCGACTTGGATGAAGATGGGATTGCCGATGACGACACCGACAGTTCGGGCAATGGACTCTTCGACGTGTACGGAGAGCCGGAATCGCCGACGAACACCGACGGCGACAGCGTCCCGGACATGCTCGACCTTGACGCGGATGGCGACGGTCTCCTCGACATCTACGAGGCGGACGGGACCGACGCTGACGGCGACGGGATTGTCGACGATATCTCCGACATGGACGGTGATGGATTGGCGGACCTCGTCGATCCCGACAACGGAGGAACCCCATGGGGCGTCCCGGATACCGACGACGATGGCGCCATGGACTTCCAAGACGTCGACTCGGATGCCGACGGCGCGCCCGACGCGACCGAAGGTTGGGATGGTGACCACAACGGCGTCGCGGATGTTCTACCACTTGGGACCGATGAAGACGGCAATGGCGTGGACGATGCCTACGACGCTGAAGCGCCCGCCCTCCCGGATACGGACGAGGATGGCATGGTCGATTGGCGCGATACGGACGACGACAACGACGGCGTCCTGACCGAGTACGAAGGCCCGACGGCGCAGGATACGGATGCCGACGGCACGCCGGACTACCTGGACGTCGACGACGACGGCGACGGCATCGATACCATCGATGAGAGCCCGGACGCGAACGGCGACGGCAACCCCGACGACGCCCTCGACAGCGACGAGGACGGGACGCCGGACTACCTCGACGTGGACGGCGGAAGCACCGAGGGAGGCTACTCCGGCGGCGCCTTCGGCTGCTCGACCGGCAACACCCAAGGCGGACTGACCCTCCTCAGCCTTCTGGGAATGGTGACCCTTTTCGGTCGCCGCCGACGACGTCTCTAGTCGAGAACGCGAATGAATGAAAAGGCCGCGGTTTCCGCGGCCTTTTCATTTTCCCCCACAAAGGGACACCCACTTTCCCCCACAAAGGGACACCCACTTTCCCCCACAAAGGGACACCCACTTTCCCC
>JAHDCI010000019.1:45194-46916 GCA_020629955.1 Myxococcota bacterium
ACAAAGGGACACCCACTTTCCCCCACAAAGGGACACCCACTTTCCCCCACAAAGGAAACCCCCACGTTTCGTTCAGTGTTTCCGCCGCAAATGGACATCCACATTTCGTCCAGTGATTCGAAAGTCTCGCGACGGCGAATCAACGATCGGTAGTCCGAAGTTTCATCGGTCAAAACGGTCGAGATACACTCAATCGCCTCGTTCAAGAACGGCAGCTGTCGATTTACGCGCGTCTCGAGAACGTTCGTTCCTCGCCGCCCGCATAGAACGCACGGACTCCTGCCACGCTTCGAGTCGTGCGGACCACTCTCTCCGTCATCCACGACGTCCGGACTGGTTGGTCTATTAGAGGCTACACGCGCGCATTTGTGGGTCCGAGAACTCTTTCGGATTTAGGCGGCGCAGTAGAAATCGGCGAGCTTTCTCGCTCCCATCAGGTGACGCATACCTCGGCGCTTCGCTTCCGCGCGGATGTTCTCAGGCGACCCTACGACTTGGAGAGTTAGCTGATGAAATGAGATAACACTTTGAGCAAAGTGGTTCGGGTTGAGGCCGAGGCTCCGGAGCTTCATCGCAAGTCCCCGCTTAGGACGCCGCATCACGCTCACGTTGTCGCCAGTCATTTCGGCCGTCCATTGAAGAAGCTCGACATAGGATTCGAGGCTTATTGGAAGGAACCCATCCTCAGTATCCTTGACTCCCCGCTCTACGTCGGTGGCGCATCGCAACGGCATCGGGATGAGGTGCTCTGGTGTGGCTTTCGCCACCATTACCCGGCGGCCATCGAGAGCGGCACGACGTTTCTCTTTTCGATAAGCCGAGAGTCGGGCCTTCACCGAAGTGAAATCGCATTCCTCCAGCGACTTGGCCTCGCCTGCGCGGATTGGGTTGAGGTCGACATACGCCATGCAACCGATGAGCGCACCATCGTCGAGCAAGGGTTGTGATTTGAACCGACCTTCCCAGAATCGACCAGTGCAACCGTCTTCCTTGTTCGCTCGGCGCGCGATCGGCTCGGAAATCGCCTTCATATACCAGCTGATATCCCAGAGACGATGTCGCCATTCGGCAATGAGTTTCGCGTTCGAGTCTCTATCTTTCTTCGACTTCGGATTGACCTTCAGTTCGCTCTTCGTGCCTGGATAGAGCGTAAACCAGCGCCGCATGACTTCTTCGTCGGACCAGGTTGTTGCCCGATCACGGTCGATTCGAATCACCAGATGAAAATGATTCGCCTGCACCGCCTTACTTCCCAAGTCGATCGAGAACACCGACGAAACGAGCTTGATCCGCGCTTCAAGCCAGCCGCGGCGATGCTCGTAGGATTTGCCGGTATAAGGATCGCGTCCGCAGAGGAAGGCCCGACGGACGCATCGCTGCGTGCAGTGGTACCAACGTGTGGAATCTAAATCGACGAGTTCGCTCCGGGGTCGCATGTTCGGTTATCGACCACCGCAAACTTCAGTTGCTCAAAAAATGTGTCCCATTGGGTTGGTCGTCGACCGGGAACATCAGCTGCTCAAAACGGAATGTGCCCGGGCGCACGCGATTCGCCGGGCGCAAGTGGTTTGTTTTGGCAAGA
The DNA here is from genome assembly GCA_020629955.1 of Myxococcota bacterium. GTDB lineage: Bacteria > Myxococcota_A > Polyangia > Polyangiales > Houyiibacteriaceae > JAHDCI01. The sequence goes on from JAHDCI010000019.1 coordinate 46,777, forward strand.
GGAACTTCGGTCGGCAAAACGTGGATGTCCCGTCGTGTTTGCCCGGAGTTACGACGACCATTGGATACGAAAAGTGGGTATCCCTTTGTTTTGCCTGGTGTTTTCCGGACCGCGAAACGTGGGTGTCCTTTTGTGGCTGG
>JAHDCI010000019.1:47016-48968 GCA_020629955.1 Myxococcota bacterium
TGGTGTTCGCTGGACGGCGAAAGATGGGTGTCCTTTTGTGGCTGGGTCGTGTTGCCGGACCGCGAAACGTGGGTGTCCTTTTCTACTTTGTTGCGCACCCCAATTGGAAAACGCCCACCCAAGGGTGAGCGTTTCAGCGGACGCGCTCCCTTTAGGCCTGGGCGACGCTCATGACCTGATTCAGCCGGAGCAGCAGTAGCGGGCTGGACAGCGCTCCAATGGTTTCGATCTCACCCGCCTTCTCCGCGCGCTGGATCTCCTGAAACACCTCGCCGCGTGGGTCGGGCAGGCCGAACCTGGGATGAATCTCCACGAGCGACATTTTTGTGACCCACTCGGCGTCAGCGCGAACGGTAATATCGGGGATCCCCGCGACACCATCGTAAACCGTCAAACGTCCGTCGGCGAAACGGAGCGTGACGGACATACCAAGGTCCATTACCTGAATCGCGACGCGGCCCCACATCTTCGAAAGCGCGACCGCCTTCTCGGGTCGCTCATCGACGTTCTGTCGAATGAGCTGCGAAAGCATCAGCGCGAAACCATTGTCGTCCGCTCCGGGCGCGAGCGATACGCTGCAAATCGGCGCGCTCATTCGTCGCGAAACTTCGTGGGGACACTGGTCGCACTCGTCACCAACGCCCGTGAAGACTGAACGAAGCGGAGCATTGTCGGCAGATGCCCTTTGGTCATCTTCAGCTTGCCCTCCATCATGCCCTTGATCGGGTCGATATCGCCATTGATGACCTTCTTCCAACGCTCGTACGTCGCGACGATCACGAAGGGCGCATCCGCGAAGGAATCCATGCCGGTCTTCAACGTTGCCGAGCGACACTCCCCTTCGTGCACATCAAGGAACATGCCCGTGTCGTCCTCGATGCCAACAGCGGGATCCGCGGAAATGACCATCGCGACGCCGCCAAAGGTCCAGGGCTTTCCATGCGTACGGTAGACTTCGTTGTTGTTCACCGCATCAGCAAAAGCGGCGGTCCAGCTCTCAGAGGGAAATTCGTGCATGCGGGGGTCTAGCAGGATGAGCGATGATTCCAAGTGCTGCGACCGCCCGGATATCGACGGCGCCTTGAGGCACTGAAGACCTGCGCATCGCACAACTCCGAGTTCGACTCGAACTTGACGACAGGCCGCTCTCTGACCGACCCTATGGTCCTATGTTTAAAGAGATTCTCCAGGAAGTGGTCGACAATACAGATGGCGGAGTTGCAGGCCTGATCATGGGCTTTGACGGCATCGCGGTCGATCAGTACGTGAGCACGGAGCAATCTCCCGTCGATGTTGCGACGGTCGGCATGGAGTTTTCGGTCATCTTGAAGGGCATCCGCGACGCCGCGCAGCTACTCGATTCCGGCAGTGCCGAAGAAGTCTCGATCAAATCGGAGCGCCTCACGACGCTGATTCGTCTCATTAACGATGAGTACTTTGTCGCCGTGACGATCAAGCCTTCCGGAAATCTCGGCAAGGCCCGCTTCCTGCTTCGCACGCGCACGCCGCGCCTTCTGAACAGCCTGAGTTAATGCGGGTTCTGGTCGTTCATGGGCCGAACCTAAACCTGCTCGGGACGCGCGAACCCGAAGTCTACGGAACGACAACTCTCGCGGAAATCGATCAGATGTTGGCGGAGCTTGGAAACGAGCTTGGCGCGAGCGTCGAGACCTTTCAGAGCAATCACGAGGGCGCGATCATCGATCGAATTCAGCGCAAGGATTTCGACGCTCTGTTGATCAATCCAGCGGCCTATACACATACCTCGGTGGCCATTGCGGACGCGATCTCTGCCGTAGGTATCCCCGCGGTTGAAGTGCACCTTTCCAATGTTTTCGCGCGGGAGCCCTTCCGGCATCGATCGTTTATCGCGCCAATCGCGAAGGGAAGCATCTGCGGCTTTGGCAAGGAGAGCTACGCGCTTGGCCTGCGGGCATTGCTCGCGAAATAGC
>JAHDCI010000020.1:0-14336 GCA_020629955.1 Myxococcota bacterium
TATGGCGCCCCATCCCATGGCCATCGATCTGTTTCCGCGCTTCCTTTCGAATCGCGATGAGCGCGATCGGCTTTACGAGCGCCGGAATGTTCGCGAAATACGCGTCGCGGGTCGCGGGCCAATGCTCGGGCATCCACCAGCGGGTATGGACAATCGCCCAGTAGAGATGCTCGTCGCACATCCTCGCAAAGGCCTGGCCAATCGCTTTTTCGCTCGCGGAAAGGTGCGCGTCAAACGCCACCCCGTGCCGTTCTTCAAGGTGCTTTCGGATGAAGCTCGAGTCACCCACGAGCGCATCACCGTCACGGACCGCCGGGAGCTTTTTCTTTGGAGCGCGACGCGGATCATCCCAGTTTTCGACCTCGAACGGCAGCCCACTCAACTTGAGGAGCGCGTGCATCTTGATGCAAAAAGGGCTCGCGCTGCGCGTCCCGAGCGCAGGTGGATATTGGACCAAGGTCAGGGTCATCGCTTCTCTCTTCGGTGCGAGCGGTCGATGCGCTCGATGGTGCTTACGTTTGCACCCTACCTTCAACCTGCGACAAACGCCGCCGGCCGCGATGCATCTCCGGCGAGCCCCCGAGAGCTCGCAATCACGTCCCCCCGATCCCCTCGTGGTGGATGGCGTGAGACTCGACTACAACCGGCTAACGCTAAACGTATCGCAGCGGTTCATATCTCCGCCGTCGAGACCGATTCGGAACCAACGAACGCGTTGGTCCGAACTTCCGTGGGTCCACGACTCCGGTGCAATCCGGCCACCGGAACGACGCTGGAGGGTGTCGTCTCCGATTGCAGCTGCGGCGCGGAGCCCCTCTTCAATATCCCCCGCTTCAAGCAGCTGCCGTTGACGGTGCGCATGGTGTGCCCAGACGCCAGCGAAGCAGTCCGCTTGAAGTTCCTGCCTGACCGAAAGGCCATTCGCTTCCGCCTCCGAAACTCGGCGACGATGCGCGCGGACGCGATCTGAAATACCGAGGACGCTCTGAAGATGATGCCCAACCTCGTGCGCGATCACGTATGCCTGGGCGAAATCACCCGGAGCGCCGAACTGGCGATCGAGCTGGTCAAAGAACTGGAGGTCGATATAGACCTGGTTGTCGCCCGGGCAGTAGAAGGGCCCCACCGCCGAACTCGTAAATCCGCAAGCGGAACGCACCCCTTCTCGGAAGAGAACCAGTCTCGGTGCAGGGTACCGCTGTCCGCGCTGCGCAAAGATCTGAGTCCAGACATCTTCGGTATCGGCCAAAATAACCGATACAAAATCCGCCTGAGCATCTTCGCCCGGTCTCGGCGCAACCGCGCCCCCGTTTGCGGATGCGCTTGGCCCGCCCCCGACACCTCCCGCCGCCGCGGCATCGAGAAGGGCAGACGGGTCTTTGCCCATCGCCACCATCACGACCGCCACGATGAGAACGATCGCTCCGCCTGCGCCACCGACCCGCATACCGGCGCCACCACCGCCACGTCGCGCGGGGCGTCCCCGTCGATCTTCGATATTGCTGCTACGTCGTCCACCTTGCCAGCGCATCGGTCCTCCTGCGGTCGTGCGTAGCCCTTATACCGCTCAATCCGAATCCGCGCGACGACTTCTGCACTCCGGCCATTCCAAGGGCCGTTCGTAGGTGATTCAATCTCCACCCCATTCGGGTGACCCAAGGAATGCATTGCGTCCGGGGTCTGTCTCAATGTTGCGCTTTGCGGTGAAATGAAGCCCGAAGAGCTCCGGAAAAGTGTAGGATGAGCGCGATATGAGCGAAGAGTTGGTTGGCGGACGCTTCCGCGTTATTTCGAAAATCGCGGAAGGTGGCATGGGAGCCGTGTACGAGGCCCAGCACCACATGACGAAGCGGAGGGTCGCCTTGAAGATCCTCTTTCCGCATATCGGTCGCGACGAGGCTGCGAAACAGCGATTTATGCGCGAGGTCAGCGCGCCCGCAGAAATCGGACACGAGGGAATTGTTGAAGTTATCGATTCCGGGACCAACGCTTCCGATGGCTCGCTCTATGTCGCGATGGAGCTCCTGGAGGGGGAGACCATGCGCGAATGGCTCGACCGTGGCGGGCACTCTCGCGACGACTTGCTCGACATCTTTGTCCGGATCCTCGAACCGCTGAGCGCCGCTCATGCGCGCGGCATCGTGCACCGCGACCTAAAGCCGGAAAATATTTTCCTCGCGAACCGGCGCAAAGATAACCAAGTGGTTGTGAAGATCCTCGATTTCGGGATCGCGCGAGACCTCGACACGAGCGCGAGCAACGTGACGCAGACCGGTATCGCGATGGGGACGCCGCACTATATGGCGCCGGAGCAGGCGATGAGCGCGCGGGGCGTTCAGCCCGCTGCCGACGTTTGGGCGATCGGCGCGATGCTCTACGAAGCGATTGCAGGTCGGCCGCCCTTCGATGGCGAGACGCCGAGCGCCATTGTTGTCCACGCCGTCTCTCAGCCACACACCCAACTGGCCGAGCTCGTCCCCGACGCGCAGGGGCCGCTTTCGGAACTCGTCGACCGGTGCCTCGCGAAGGACCCGAACGCGCGACCCGGTAACGCCGCCGAGCTGCTCGGCGCAGTGAAGTCGCTCCGGCCCGGCCGGGTTGTCTCGCCAACCATGGGCATGCCGGCAATGCAGGTCGCGAACGGACCGAACGGCCCCTACGCCAACCCCACGGGTCCCCTGGCGGCAGCAGCGCCCGGAACGTTCGGCGCGGGTGCGCCCCCGAGCGGGAGCTTCAGCCCGCAACCTGGCGGATTCGGAACGCCAAGCCCGTCCGGCTATGCCGGACAATCCGCACCCGGCTACAATCCTCCCACCCCCTCTCAGCCAGGATTCGGCGGCGCCACTCCCGCGCCGGGCGGATTCGGTCAACCGACCCCTTCGCAGCCCGGGTTTGGTGCCCCGTCCCAAGCGGGATTCGGTGCGCCTTCTCAGGCGGGTTTCGGCGCTCCCTCGCAAGCGGGAGGCTTCGGCCAACCTTCCCAACATTCCGGCGGCTACACCCCAACTCCCTCCCCCGCAGGATTTGGTCAGCAAACCGCGGGGGGCTTCGGCGCCCCTTCGGGATACAGCGGCCAGACGGGCCCCAACCAGGCATATGCTCAGCCCGCACAAGGAGGCGGCTCGAAGAAGCTCGTCATCGGCGGAGTGCTGGGCCTCGTGGCGGTACTCGGAGTTGGCGGCGCAGTGGTCGCGACCTCCGGCGATGACACGCCGCCGCCGGTTGCTCAGACCCAACAACAAACCAATATCCCTCCCGCGACCGCCGGGACGGGCTCGATTACATTGATCGTTCCTGCGGGAGGAGGCGAGCTGCTCGTTGATGGCGTCTCCCAAGGGCCGGTCGCATCCGGCAGCAATGTCTCGCTTCCCGCCGGCGCCCACACACTGGCGCTCCGCGTGAGCGGAGCGATTCGAGGTCAACAGCAGGTGAATGTTGCCGCAGGCGGAAGTCTGACGGTGAACCTTGGTGGCGTGGCCACACCGCAGCCGCAGCCGCAGCCGCAACCACAGCCACAGCCAACTCCGATGACAAACCCGGTCGCGAATATGGATTCTCCGATGACGGGCGGCATGGGCAGCGAAATGGGCGGCGCGTGGCGGCGCGGCGGGCGTCTCGCAGCGGGCGACCGACGGCTTCAGTCTGGAGAGTTCAGCGACGTCTATCGACGACGCTTTACCGCGGGCGAAACGGTCACGATTAGCCTCAACTCGAGTCAGTTCGATGCCTATCTGATCGTGCGTTCTCCGAGCGGGCAACAGCGGGATAACGACGACATCAGCGCCAGCAATCGAAACGCTCGTATTGTGCTGAACGTCGCCGAGACGGGAACGTATCAGATCACGGCGACGAGCTATCAGCCCGGCGAGACCGGGAGCTACCGCCTCAGCGTTCGCCGCAACTGATCGGAGCGAGCAACGATGATCGAATGGGGAGAGCCCTCGCACGGTCTGCGCTTCGGCCTATCGGCGCCGAAGGAACCCGAGGCGGGCGGGAGTGTCGTTTTGACGTTGCACGTGGAAAACGTCGGCGAAGCCAAGCAGATGGTCTTTGGGTTTCAGCCCGCGTACCCCCGAAGCCTTCGAGTTTCTCCACCGAAACGAGACCGCGACTGGATTCGGATTAGCTTTGGGGATACCCGGGTCCTGCATTCGCTCGACGCGTTTATGACGATTGCGCCGGGCGAACGAATCGAAACGAGCCTCGACCTCTCCTTCGCCTTCGACCGACGGGGCGCCGGACGTTGGCAACTCGCCTTCGCGTATGACCCCGTTCGCGCGATGGGTCGTTTCAGACCCTACCTACCGAACGCTCCCGTGCCGACGCCGATCATCACGCTCGATGTCGCGCATCCCCACGCACTCGATGAGGTTGGGATCGCAGCGGACGATGAGCAAGGCCTCGACGAAGCGCTGCTTCGCGGATCGGATCGCCTCCTCGAAGCGCTTGAAGGACGCGGCGAAGCTGGCGCGGCGTTTGCGGCGAGACGAGTGGCGCGACTTCTGGCTCCAAGCTCCGAATCGACCATCGGCTGGCGCGCACTCGATGCGCTTTCGCTCATGGGCGAATCCGGTCTTCAGGCCATCCGCCAGGCCCGAGAACATCTCCCTCATGCGGCGCTCGCGATGGCATTTGCCGAAGAGTGGCTCGCCCATCGGCTGAACCACCCCGCGCCTCAGCACCACCTCCCCTTCCTGCAAACCCTCAAGCGCGTTATCGACGAACCAGGACACCGCGGAAACTTCCTGATGACGTGGACCTCCACAGACTCTGCGATTCACGGCCTTCGCAAAATCCAGGTTCTTGGAGATGGAGATACGATCGTCACGATTCGTCCGCCGACACAAGATGTGCCGATCAGCCGACGCTCCCGACTGGCGCCCATGGAGATGCAAGCGCTTTGCGAGATGCTGCTCTACGGCTGCGTTTGGCTTTTGCGGCCACTCCGAGAAATCGCGCTTCCCGACGAACCGCGCCCCACGCTTGAACTGCAACTCGCGCTCGGCGATCCCTTCAGTCGCTACGTCGCGATGTGGAATGGCGAGTGGCGTCTCGGCCCTGGTGCACCGCTCGCCGAGATGCTCGACCGGCTATGTCGCGAGCGTTCGTAGCTCAGCTCCAACCAGATCCGACATCCGCGAGGAATCGGCCGCCCGTGCGGGGATCAAATCGATGGAAGGGAAGATCTTTCAGCAGGGGGAGGCGAGCTTCGACCGGCGAGCGACATGCCCCAGTATATCGAAGGAAGAGCGAAGCTCGGATCGGGGTTCCTGGCGGAACGGTGCCCTCCCGGCGGTTTGATCCACGCACTCGCGATTTGATCCCGGCACTGGCGCACGTGGAGACGCTGGAGTTCTACCGCGCCATTCGGCATGCTGCAGTTCATGCACATCCTCTTTATCGGCAATAGCTACACGTTCTACAACGAAGTGCCCGCACAGGTCGTTGCGTTCGGGACCGAAGCCAAACGACGAATCAGCGAAGCGAGGGTGGTCGAAGGAGGCGCGAGCTGGACAGACCACATCGGTCGTCTTGGCGCGCTCGAAGCGATGGAGCGCGGGGTTTTTAGTCATGTCGTTCTTCAAAACCGGAGCCACAGCGCGCTCCTCGAAGAAGAAGCGTTTCATCGCGACGGTGACATCCTTGCCAAGGCCGTAAGAGAGCTCGACGCGCAACCCGTGTTCTACCAGACGTGGGCATGGCACGAAGAACACCCCTGCTACCAGGACGGGTGGTCTGGCCGAAGCAAGGAAGGATGGCACGCGAAGGTCGAGAAGGCTTACGCCAGCATTGCCGCTCGACACGGCGCAAACGTCGCGCCGGTCGGCGCCGCCTGGCTACGTGCACTCCGCGAGTATCCGGAGCTCCGACTTCACGACGAAGACAACCAACATGCCTCGCCGCTCGGCTCCTATCTCGCCGCATGTGTACTCGCAGAAACGCTCGGTCTCGGCGACATTCAAACCTTCTCATTCGCGCCGAGCGATGTGGATCCGGAGGCCGCGAAAGTGCTCCGCCAGGTCGCCCACCAGATGTTCTAAATGCGTCCGCGGAACGACTCTCGCAGACGCGGCGCGATCGTCTGCATCGCGATGTTCACCTGCGTGGGCGTGTCGCTATCACAGCATCACTTCGAGCGTTCCGATATTGCGGTCCGGTGGCAACGCGGCGGGGCGCGCGTTTCCTTTGCGCTGACCACCCTACTCCCAGGCGAAGACACCGACGAAACGTTGCCCTTTCGCTTCGTCGGGAGAGTGCAAGCGTTCCGCACCGGTTCGACGCGAGCTGTCGCCGAGTCCTACTATCATTGCCGGGTGGAGAGAGACTCGCTCGCCGGCCTCTACCGAGCGGTCCGCCCAAACGACGAGCAAGTGTTTGAATCGCTCATGCAGGCACTAAACGAGTGCGCGATGGTCACGCAGTTCGAGGTCGGGGAAGCGAGCGACTACGATGCGCATCGCGGGGTGCCCGTTTTCTTTTCGGTCGAAGCTTCTCTATTTCGTGTCTCGCCAAACCGTTGCGAAGACATCGCCCATCCGGGGAGCGATACCTTCATCGCGCCCCTGGTTCGGCGCATCACTCGATCGCGTCTTTGCGGTCCTTCCTCGCGCGTTGCGTTTCGTTCGATCACGGCGCGCGTCCCCAATCCTCCAGCGACGATCGAAACCTTGGTCGGCGAGGAAGCTCGCCAATGACGCCGAACGTCTCCGGTCTTGAGCGGAAACTCATGGTCGCACTAACGGTTACGGCGCTTGCGCCAACGATCGGCGCGCTCTTACTGGGCGGGGCGATCGTTAGCGAAACGTATGAGACCGGGGTTAACGCAGATACCCTCTCAGACCTCGAATCTGCGGTGGACGCGCACGAGGCGCATCTGGTCACGATTCGGGAGCTTGGAGAGGCCGAGCTCCGTTATGCGATGAGTGATCCTGAACTCTCACGCGCGACCACCAACCGAGACGAAAGCACCATCTCGGATCGGCTCGCGGCGTTAAACGCAGCAACGCCACATCTTCGCGCACTTGAACTCGAAGGTCCTCGGGGAGTCATGAGCCGCGCTGGCCGCCCCCAAGACGGCGACGTTCGCCTCGCGTTTGAGAACCATTCCGAAACCGGCGTGCAGCTCATCGGATGGCTCGCGCGACCTGCAGAGATCGAAACGGCTCGGACTCGAAGTGCCGAGCGCGCCGCGGTCTATGCGCGCCTTGAAGAGGATTCGCCCTACGTTCGCCAAGCCTACCTTTGGATCTACGTGGGCTGGCTCGCCTTCTTTATGCTGCTCGCGCTCGGCATCGGGTTTTGGATGTCCCGGCGTGTCACCCGGCGCGTGACGAGCCTTGCGAAAGCGACTCAGAGAGTCGGCGCCGGCGACCTTACGGTGACGCTTCCAACCGGAAGCTACGACGAAGTACACGAGCTGACCCACGCCTTTAACGCGATGGTTCGCGACCTCCGCGATTCGCGACAGCGAGTCGAATACCTCCAGCGTATCGGCGCCTGGCAGGAGTTTGCGCGCCGCTTAGCGCATGAGATCAAAAACCCGCTAACGCCCATTCAACTCGCGGCGCAAGAGGTCTATCGATCGTATCCCGGCGACGACAAACGGTTTCAGCGCCGACTCCAAGACGCCAAAGAGATCATCGAAGAAGAGGTAGAGACCCTTCGCCGCTTGGTGAGCGAGTTCAGTGAGTTCGCGCGCCTGCCCATCGCGGAGCTAAGCGAGCAACGGCTCGGCAGCCTCGTGGAAGAGATGCAGCGCCTCGAAGCGGGGCTCATCGCAGACCTCTTTTCGGAAGCCGGAGAAGCACCTTCGCTTCATATCGAAGCGAGCGAAGCGGCGCGTGCGGCAGAACTTCGAATCGACACCGCGATGTTAAAGCGTGCGCTGGTGAACCTCGTCCGGAACGGACTTCAGGCGATTCGCGACGCGAACGGGAGTTTCGTGCGGCTACGCTTTTCGATCCGCGAGGGCGCCCCTCCCGAAGAGCGATACGGAATCGAGATTATGGACGACGGCCCCGGCATCCCGGAGTCGAAACGCGCGCGCGTCTTCGATCCTTACTTCACGACGAAATCAGATGGCACCGGGCTTGGTCTACCGATCGTCAAAAAGATCGCCCTCGAGCATGGCGGCGATATCCGGCTCCTCGAGAGCGAGCGGGGTGCCCACTTTCTGCTGACCCTACCGATGAAGGAACACGCGCCCCGCGGGAGGCTTCGCTCGGTGGATTGATTCGAACGAAAGGCTTCCAAGCGGCGGCGATATCGAGACAGTCGGTATCGGTAAAGATGGCGTAGTGAATCAACGAGACATGATCCAATCGCCCCAGCGCTTCGTGCCGTAGGGAACGGATCCAGCGCGATCCTTCGATGCGCCAGAAACTCGAGACTCCCCAATCTCGATTGGTTGGCCAATTGCGGAAGGACTCGTCGGAATTTCGATACGCGATTTGATGATCGAAGCGGAGTTCGAGCGTGTCCTCCTCTCGCCAATCGCGAAGCCGCAGCACAAGATCCCACGTCTCAGGATCATGAAAAAGGGCGCTTAGGTTCCCGTTCGGGCCAAACGCAGGATGGGGCCTCCAGATTCGCCAGCGCTCAGCACTCAGCACTCAGCGCTCACTGAACTCGAAAATCGAACTGCATATTGAAGTCAGAACGTGTAAACGGGGGCATCGTCGCAGTCTGAAGGTGTTGGCGAGCGCACAGACGTGCCGCCGAAGGGCCGCTCAGGTCAAGATCTGCGAGTGTCCCGGAGCTCTCAAATCGAAAATTCGCTCGGATGATTCCGTCTTGTCCGTTTCCGCACGCGGAGACCAAGTTGTTGAGCCTGCGAAGCTCCGCTCGCACGGCGTCTTCGGTCGGCTGCCTCGGGAGAGCGCCCGAAGCAGCTCCCGGCGAGCCCTCGTCAGGCGCCGCCCCCGGATTCGGGTTGGGCGCATTGTCATTTTGCGGAGTTCCCGCGGGTGAGTCCGCGGGGTCGTTCGGACGAAGTGCCGGAGGAACCTCGTCGACGTGCTGTGTTGCACCCGCGTTGGGAACTGCGCCAGGCACCGTCCCGTTTGCCGCCGCCGCTGCCGCTGCCTGGCGGCGTTCGCGCATCGACGTACGGAAGAACTCAAAGAGCCGGGTGACTTCCGCAGGCGAGATCCCGGTGCTTACGACCACATCGCCGCTTGAAGCCTGAATCGTCGTCCGGCGGACGATCTCGCCGACGCCGAGCATCTCCGCAAACAGCGCGACTTGGCCGATGAGTTCCCGTCCCTGCTGCGCATAGCGCTGCGCCAGCTGAGGGTTCGCATAACCCGCGACGCCTTCGATGCGTACCGCGTCCGTCACATCGATGAATCCGGAGACAGAGAGCAGGTCCGCGAGATAGGGCGCATTGATTTCGAGCTCGCCATCGAGCGCTCCTGGGGGCACCCTGCCGATCCCGGCGACGACGTAGTCTTCGTCAAAGACCTCTCGCGCGTGAGCGAGCGCGGGGTCGATCAGTAGGTCCGGAGGTCGGCTGATCTCCGCCGCGGCACGTACTCGGTCGGTTTCGCCATAGAGAAAGACTCCGGGCGTGACCTCCAGAAGGAGCGGCTGTTCTTCGATTTCCTCGATGATCTCCGAAATCGAATCGGACTGCTCCATTTCGCCGATCAGCGCCGACAGTTCATCGCGGGACATATCCGTCCGGAGCAAAAAGGGCGAAAGCTCGGGCTCCGCTTCCCCTTCCACGCGCATGCCAAACTCAATCTCTTCGATTCGGCCGAGGACGGTCTGAATCAGAGCAATGGCCAGTCTCGCTTCCGCGCGATTCTCCCCGGGCTCGTCGGAAATCTGCTCAAGAAAAAGCGGACGAGCATGCTGATTCCAGACGCCCGATCCGACGAAGCGGGCCGGTCGCAGGCGAATGATCGCGGAGACATCCGCCGGAAGATAACTTCGTCGCACGCGCTCTTGCACCTGCTCGATGGCGGCCTGCCCTACCGTCGCCGGTGCAGCGACATTCGGCGAGCTTCCGCCGCAAGCTGCGAGGAGCAAGACCAGTCCACAAGCGACTGCACAAGAAATGTTCTGAGGCCGCACGCCCCCGCCTACGATTCCCAACCACCGCATCGCTTCACCGTAGTTTGCGAGGGGGAGCGATTGCAAGATCGTTCGTGTTCCTCGCCAGATGGTTCTACGACCAGCGGCGATTTCGTCGGCCGAGGAATCCGATCAGTGCGAGCAATGAAATCGCGCTCGGAATCGAGTGCGGCGAGGCTACGCCACACTCACACGCAAGGTCATCTCCGCCGCCCGGTGTGACCGTGATGCCGCTATCGAGACCACCACCGGCATCGAAACCGCCCGCATCGATTCCAGGGCCCGCATCGACGGGCTCTGGGACCGCGTTCCCGGGAGGATCGAAGGTGAGCTCGAGGGTATAGCTGCCGGCGTTCTGATAGGCGTCCATGACGAGCGTATAGGTTCCAGGTTGAACCATCGCTTCGATGAAGGAATCGCGTTCGTCCGCGGAGACATCGTCATTGCATGTGATCTCCGACGAGCACGCACCATCGCGAAGATAGAGCACGGTATCAAAGCCTCGCGCCCGTGCGGTGACCCGCGTCGGCACCTCGACCTCAAATCGATAGAAGCGGTCTGGCCCGGCGCCGCCGCAGGTTCCCGCTTCGTCCGGCGCATACCGACCAAGATCACCGGTAAGAGTCGCATTCACCGCGCCGATGGGCTCCGCCGTCTCGCAGCGGTCGCCTTCGAGAGCTTCGACGCACGGGCCATCACATCCGCACAGCTCGGAACGGATCCCGGGGATCGCGCAGTAGTCTTCCACGGCCGGCTGAACGTGCCAGAGGAGTTCGCCATCGGTGCCGTCGTCCGGCACGACGTTGACCACCTGACAGCCGCCGACGTCAACATAGTCGGTTTCGCCACCTTGAAGGATGGCCACCAGGCGCCCGTCATCGTCGAATACCCCGGAGCCGGAGTTACCACTGAACGCGTCCACGCTCGCTTGAATACGCCCGCCGGGATCCGACTCGCTGACGGTCCCGCTCCGATCGATCTTCACCGGGATACCGTTTGGGAAACCGATCAAGGAAAGGCGAGTTCCGATCGCAAGACCTCCCTCGGCGATATGAACCTCCACCGGTTCGCGGCCAACGACCGGACGGTCAAGTTCGACAATCGCGTAGTCGTCCGGGTCGTTAAACACGCTCAAGCCGGCGCACGTGTAGACATCGTTCGTATCGAGCGGCGCGAGGGTGCCATCCTCCTGAAAGTAGACGCCGAAAACCCAAGCCTTCGAACCATCGCAGTCGCTCCCCTCGTCGACGCAGTGCGCCGCGGTCAGGATATGTTGAGAATCGATCAACGTTCCCGAGCAACTTCCGGGTTCGATCTGGTTTGCGTAGCGCTCGCCAAGGCAAAGATCTTTCGACTCTCCAAGCGTGCGCTCGTACTGCATGATCACATTCGAAGGGTTCGATTCATCGAGCCAGGAGCGGCTCATCTCCATCGCGACCTGCTGCTCCGCGATCCGCCGATGAATCGCCGATGGCTCCTCGTACGGTTCGCGCCGCCCATCTTCGCCGTACACGACCGGAGCGGTGGCCGCCTCGACGGCCGTCCCAGGATTTTCGGTGGCACAGGCGCCAATTGTCAGCAGCGAAAAAAGGCTCGCGATGTGTGCGGAAGTGCTGGATTTCTGGAACAAGGTCATAGGCGTAATTTCGCTTCGGCAGCGCTGCCCACATTCTGTGCGCAGCGCCGGTGCCGAAGAGGATATCAGGAAGTCGACGAAGCCTTTGTCAAAACTGGGCTAGGGACGAATGAACCTCGCTCTGCATAAGACCGTGAAGCACAAGCCGATAGCGAGCGAGAAGCTCGTGTTGAGCCAACGGCTGCATCGCCTATGCTCGTGTCATGAAGTACCCAGCAACGTGGATCGAATCCACGGGCGAGGCGGCGAGCCTTATCGAGCGACTTTGCGAGCTCGAGCGCTACGCGATCGATACCGAGTTTAAACGGGAAAACTCCTTCGCGCCCGAGCTATGCCTGGTGCAGCTCGGATGGGAGGAAAACGGAAAAACGGAGATCGCGCTTCTCGACATGACCAAAGTCGAAGCGACGGTGTTGCAGCCTCTTTTTGCGTCGAACACTCTCGCCGTTCTTCATGCGGGCTCCCAGGATATGGACGCGTTCCGTTCGCGCGTAGGCAGTATCCCGACGCGATTTGTGGATACGCAATCCGACCTACGTTTTCTCGGCTATGTCCAGATCGGCCTCGCGGGTGCGCTGCAGAGCTTACTCAACGTTCAAACCAGCAAAGGCGCTCAGCTCCTCGATTGGGCTCGGCGCCCGCTGCGACAAGACGCGCTCGACTATGCGGCTCAAGACGTTGCCCATCTCCTCGACCTTTACGAAGAACTCGAAAAGCGAATCGACGCGAGCGGGAGAAGTGCGTGGGTCGCCGAGGAACGAGCAGCTGAACAGGCGCGCGCAGCAGCGCCCCGAAGACCTCGCTCACGCGCATGGTGGAAGCTGAAAGGCGCCTCCAAGTTTCGCGGAAAGCAGCGCGGGGTGGCGCAAGCGGTCGCGTCGTGGCGTGAAGCGGAAGCAGAACGCCGAGATAAGCCGATCAAGCGAATCCTCTCTGACCTCGCCGTGCTCTCGATCGCGGGTCGCCCGCCTCGGAACAAGAAAGACCTTGGTCGCGTCCGAGGTGCGCAACTGAGCAACGCCGACGCAAACGCGCTCTTTGCGGTGATCGAAAAGGGAGCAGCGATGTCCGCAGACGAACTCGACCTCCCGCCCCAAAAGCCAAAAGAGAAGCTGCCGAAAGGCCCGCTCGCCTTGATCAACGTCTTCCTTCAACAAGTCTCCGACGAAGAAAAGCTCGACCCGGCACTGGTCGCGAAGCGAGCGGACGTCGAAAGCTTTCTCCGCGACGGGTCGGGACCGCTCAGTGAAGGATGGCGAAGGGAACTCGTGGGGGCACGGATGCAGCGGCTGCTCGCCGGAGAGATCGCGCTTGCACTCCAGGGTGAGCGCCTCGAGTTCTTCGAACGGTAAACGGCGGAAAGCCGCGTTTCATAGCAGGACCGCCCGGGTGCAGACGGCGTAGCGCGCGAGATCCGCTTCAGTGCTCGGCGGGATCGCATCGCTCTCGGTGACGTCGAACGCGTGAAGTCCATAAGAACAGCGATAGCGCCCTTCCCCGTTGTCCACGCAGGCGAAGTTCGCCGGAAGGTCGTGAGTCAGAACTTCCACGTCCCCCGAGAGTCCCTCACACTCCGCCGCGTTGTCCTCGTGCTCGTTCAGACAATCGTCGAGCGGTGAGAACCCGCACGAATATTCACCACCCGCACGTCCTTCGATGAAGAGCGAGGCGCGACGACCTTCGTTGGGGAGCCACCGAGCTGTCTGGAGTTGGTACTGACTAAAGGAACATCCTCGATCGAAGCTCCCGCCAATGATGCCGAGGTTCTGCCACATGCCGCCCACCTCCACGGCAAGGTAGGTGCTCGTATGTTCAAACGCAGGACGTCGAACCACCAATAGGCGGAGCTGTCCAACCGGCGGAACATCGTCGACGCGAATCGCCTCGGTCTCCAACTCGAGCACTTCGCATTCCGCGTTCTCTTCGTTCTGCGCGGGCGCGAGGTTTCGGCAGAGGAGCTCAGGAGAACTGAAGGCACCCAGCGCATCGCAGTGCGACTCAAAGCTACCGCCAGTCAACGCTTCATACCGCGCAAGGACCGTCGGGTTCTCGGGCCGAGCCAGGAGCGAACGGCTATACGCTTCGATCGCTTGGTTTCGGCGCTCGTTCCGGTCTCCGCCGCTCGCAGCCTCAGCGAGGCGCTCATACACCCGGCCAAGGTTGTAATAACACGCTCCGCGTCCATTCGGCGTTCGCTGGAGGCGCGCTCCCCTCGCGAGAAGCGAGAGCGCTTTGGAATCACGCGCACGGAACGCTGCAAACCCGGCTTCGCAAAGCAAGGGCGCGGAATCGGGATCGGCTTCGAGGCCTACTTCGAAGCGAGCGAGCGCCTGCGCGTGTTGATCCGCCTGAGCCAGTCGGCGTCCTTCACGAAGCGCGGATCGTACGGTGGCGCGAACTTCAGCACTCCGGGGCGCCGTGCGGCGTTCCACCGCTTGGGGAGCTTCAACTTCGGGCTCGGGTGCGGACGCCACCGTCTCGGAAACCGGCGCCTGTTCAACGGGTTCGGGTTCGGGGTCAGGTTCACGGGCGGGAGGTTCGTCTCCGCATCCGGAAAACGGGACGCTGAGAAAAGAAACGCCGAGGAGAAGTATCAGAAAGCGCGCGAGGTGCATTCGTAGAG
>JAHDCI010000020.1:14436-48289 GCA_020629955.1 Myxococcota bacterium
AGAAAAGAAACGCCGAGGAGAAGTATCAGAAAGCGCGCGAGGTGCATTCGTAGAGAAGTACAGGAGCGAAACGCGGAGCGGAACCGATATCGACGCGCCGCATGTGAACGCTCAGTCCTCGGCCAAAAGATCTGCGGGGACAAAACTCGTCCGTGGATCGCCCATCACCGAGCGAACAAGCGGTTCGTAGGCAGGCAGAAACCCTTCTTTTCGAAGATCTCGAATCGCCTTCTTTGGCAAGACAACTTCGGTCGGCTCGATCTCCAAGATCGATTGCTCGTCGACCTCATCGATGAGCTCGGGCGGTAGAAAACGCTCCGCATAGCGCCGGTAGACCCCGCTCGTGACGAAGAAATCGAGCAGTTCCGGATCGAGATGATTGTCACGCTTCATGAACCCCATGATGCGCATCGTCTCGGAGAGTGTTTTCCCGCGCTTATAGGGCCGGTCCTGTGCCGTAAGGGCTTCAAAGACATCCGCGATCGCCATCATCCGCGCCGGAATCGACATATCTCCGGCGTAAATGCCCCGCGGATACCCTTTCCCATCGATCTTTTCGTGATGTCCTCCGGCATATTCCGGCACGCGTTTCAGCGAGTCAGGAAACGGCAAGGATTCCAGCATCGTGATCGTCTGAACCATATGACCGTTGATGATCAACCGTTCATCCTCGGTGAGGGTCCCGCGACTGATTTGAAGATTCTGGATCTCTTCGAGGCTCAGAAGAGCCCTCGGCACACCACGCTCGTGATAGCGATGGGCCCCGATCTCCTCGATGCGGCGTTTGTCCTCGTCCGACAGGAATTCCGCGCCGAGGTTCACGCGTTCGAGGAAGGCCAAATCCTCGCGCCGGTTCGCCTTCTCTTCGCGAAGCGCATCCGCGACGTCCTCTTCGCCTCGCAGAAGCGCTTGCAGTGCCTGAATTTCGAGATCGCGTTCGAGCACTTCAAAACGCGTTCGCACCGCTTGAATACGATCCCAGATCGTCTCGAGTTTCGTCGCCTTGTCCATGATATGAACCGGCGTGGTGACTTTGCCGCAGTCGTGCAGCCACGCGGCGATCCGAAGCTCGTAAAACTCCTCATCCGACATCGAAAACTCTGCCATCGGGCCTTCGGTGTCCGCGATCGCCGCGCGGGCGAGCATCATCGTCAGCACGGGAACGCGTTCGCAATGTCCTCCCGTGTAGGGAGACTTGGAATCGATCGCGGCCGCGATCATCCGAATGAAGCTCTCGAGGAGATCCTTCTGCTCGTCGAGGAGCATCTGGTTTTCAAGCGCGACCGCCGCCAAAGAAGCCAGGGCCTCAACGATCCGCAGATCTTCTTCGCCGAAAGGAATCACTTCTTCCCCTCGCCGAGCGTTGATGAGTTGCAAGACGCCGATCACGCGCTCGGACGTGTTGATCAAGGGAATGGTGAGAAAGGACTGGGAGCGGTACCCCGTTCGCGCATCAAACGCCTGCGTCCCGGAGAAATCGTACCCCGTCGCGTCGTACGCATCTTCGACGATGACCGATTGCTGGAGGTTTGCCGCACACGTCGCCACGTTCGACCGATTCGGCGCGCCCGTCAGACGGTCGAACATGGGGATCGGCTGGATCTCGACCGGACTGCCGGTGGTCCCCCCGAGCGCGATTCCGAGGCGCTCGTTGTGCATGATCTCAAAGCGTAAGTGATCGTCTTTGGTGCGGACGTAAAGCGTTCCGCCCTCCGCATGACAAAGACGCTTCGCTTCCAAGAGAATCATCTCCATCAAACGATCGCGATTGCGTTCGCCAGTGAGGGCAACCCCCACGCGATGCAACAGCTCCAAGCGTTCGACCTTCTCCTCTAGGCTCACCACTTCAAGAGCGTATCACCGACAGGTACATTTCTACACCGTCGAAAAGAATTGACCTTTCGTGGGGAAAGTCGTAGTCGAGAGCCTACAACCGTGGGAAATCGGCCCCGTCCGATGGACCAGAATACGGGAGATAGACAGAAGAACGCCGGCATGCTTGTTGCTCCACCGGCCACAGACGAGAAGTGCGAAAGACGCGCACGGATTCACCAATAGGTTTATCAAAGGGAACGTTTTCGGGACCGGCACGCCAGGTCCCTTAAGACTAACCACGAAGTTCAGGCGGGTTAAGAGCCGCCGATTGAAAGGGATGAGTCGATGACATACACACCGAAAGCAGTGGTGTGGGCTTGCTTGCTCGCGCTAGGAGCGACCACCGCTCTGGCGCAGGATGCTCAATCCACCGTTAACCATTTCCGGGCCTCGGAAACCGTCGAGGACGGATTCGCGATTAGCCGTCCGGAAGACCAGGGACATATGCGATTCGGAGCTCAGCTCCATCTCGACTATGCCAACGATCCACTTGTTGTGGAAAATCGCCTCGGCGATCGCGCCTCTGAGCGGGTCTCGGTCGTGGAGCACCAGCTGACCGGAACGCTCGGTCTCTCGCTCGGTCTCGCCGATCGTCTTGTGATCTACGCCGGACTCCCGGTGAACTTCGTCATGAGCGGTGCGGATCAGGGCGCTGACGCGGGCCAGGTTCCGGTCGGAATCCCCGTCGCCGAAGGCTTCGCGCTGGGCGATGCGTACCTCGGTGCTCGTCTTCGCATTCTCGGCGAATACGACGACATTATCGGTCTTGGTCTCCAGGTCACCGGTACCTTCCCAACGAACACGGGCAACTACGCCGGTGAATCTTTCCTCACCGTGCACCCGGAACTGCTCCTCGCGGTTCGCCCGGGCTCCCTTCGCTTCACGCTGAACGTGGGCGCGCGCTTCACGGAAGAGAACGTCTTTGCCGGGAACGTGACCACGGGCAACGCCCTCACCTTCGGTCTCGGTCTTACGGCGCCTCTCTTCGGTGACTACCGCAACACGAACGAAATCCGTGTTGACCTCCACGCGCAGATCTGGGGCCAGTCCTCCTTCGCTGACTTCTTCGGACGTGAAGAGACGCCGCTCGAGGCGCTCGGTGGATTTAAGATTCACACCGTCAGCGGCTTCACCATCGGTCTTGCCGGTGGCGCCGGCATTCGCCGCGGCTTCGGTAGCCCCGACGGCCGCGCGATCCTTCAGCTCGGTTTCGCCACCCCGCGTGAGACGGTTGCTGAAGAGGTTGCCTCCTCGGACCGCGACGAAGACGGCATCGCCGACGAAGACGACTCCTGCCCCGATGAGGCAGAGGACGCCGACGACTTCAACGACGACGACGGCTGCCCCGACCTCGACAACGACGAAGACGGCATCGCCGACTCCGACGACCAGTGCCCGAACGACGCCGAGACCATGAACGGTAACGCCGACGAAGATGGCTGCCCCGACGAAGCCGTCGATGGCGACCAGGACGGTGACGGAGTGCCGGATAGCGCTGACCAGTGCGCCGACCAGGCGGAAGACCGCGACGAGTTCCAGGACGAGGACGGTTGCCCCGACCTCGACAACGACGAAGACGGCATCGCGGATACCGACGACCAGTGCCCGCTTGAGGCCGAGGACCGTGACGGATTCGAAGACGAGAACGGTTGCCCGGAAGCGGACAACGACCAGGACACGCTCAATGACCCGGTCGACAACTGCCCGAACGAAGCCGGCCCCGTAGACAACGGTGGTTGCCCCGAGGCCCAGCGCCAGCGGGTTCGCATCACCGCGAACAACATTGAGATCCTCGAGAAGGTCTACTTCCGCACGGACAGCGACCAGATCCAGCGTCGTAGCCACGCGCTCCTCGACAACGTCGTGGCAGTTCTCAACAACCACCCGGAAATCACGCACCTTCGCATCGAAGGACACACCGATGACCGTGGTGACGACGACCACAACATGGACCTCTCCACCCGCCGCGCGGAAGCTGTGAAGGCTTATCTCGCATCCCACGGCGTCGACGAGGGTCGCCTCCACGCCCAGGGCTTCGGTGAGACCCGCCCGGTCGTCGAGAACGACACCCGTGAGCACCGCGCGCAGAACCGTCGCGTGGAGTTCAACATCGGAGCGGCCGCCGCTGCCGAGTAGTTCGACCTGAACTCAGGAAAAGGCCCGCCGCAAGGTGGGCCTTTTTCTTTTTCTTTGGTTCGCCGAGCGTGCTCGAAGTCGGATTGGGTGAGCCACGCTCTCATCTTGTTCGAAACCCTGCTTCCGATGCGATCGCGAAACGTGAGGAGTTCTTCTTTCGTGAGCACGGACCACGTGCGCGTCTCAACGCGTGGTGCAAGAACGTTCGTATGAATATCTTGGTCACCGGTGCGACGGGCGGCGTTGGTTCCGCACTTGTTTTGCGATTGCTCGAACATGGCCACCGAGTCTTTGCAGCGGGGCGCCGACCTAGCTCGCTATTTGAGGTGCAGCGAAAGGCCCCTGCGGGCGCGCCACTCGATTTGATCCAGCTCGACCTATGTGACCCGGAGAGTCTTGAGGAAGCCCGCGTTGAGGTTCTGGAGCGGACAGGCGGCTACGGCCTCGACGCGATCGTTCACGCCGCTGGGATGGCCGAGGTCGGACCCATGATGACGATCACGCCAGCGGCGTTGACACGTCACTTCGAAACGAACGTGACCGGTCCAGTCGCCCTTGACCTTGCGTTCTTGCCCCAGATGCGAGCGCGGAAGCGCGGAATGCTTCTTCACGTCGGGGGGATCGTCGACCGGCTGACACTGGCGATGCACGGCGCTTATGGAACCAGCATGCACGCCCTCCGTGCAATCACGGGGACGCTTCGGCAGGAACTCAGTGTCTTCGGAGTGGACGTGCTGTTGGTCGAGACCGGCTCCATCCGGACCCCCTTTGTCGAAGACGCCTTCGACGGCCTCGACGCAAAGCGATGGAGCGGCTCCCGCTGGAACGAAGTTCTCGACCGGCTGGAAACCCTTCGACCGATCGCGGCGCGCGTCGGGGTCAACGCGAGCGAGGTCGCGGAAGAGCTCGCTGAACTTGTCTCCGACCCTTCCCCGCCCGCGAGCCGCCGTATCACGGGGCCTTTCGGCACCGTGCAGCTCCTTGCGAACCGTTTGCTGCCAGTCGAGGCTTTCGATGCTTTGGTTCGCCGAACGGTGGCGCTGCCGAAGGCGATCCTCACCAAAGCCCCGGCTGCGGGAGGCACTGTCCTCGTGACAGGTGCGGCCGGTGGAATGGGCAGCGCGGCCACGATGGCGCTTGCCAATCGCGGCCTTAACGTTCTCGCGACAGATGTGGATCCGCATGCCCTGGAGGCACTCTCAGCCCGGTGCGAGCGTGCGCAGCTCGGGCATCTTGTCCGGACGAAGGTGATGGATGTGACATCCCCTGCCAGTATCGGGGAGGCCCTCGGTGCTTCCGAGGAGCGCACCTTCGAAGCGCTGGTTCACACCGCAGGAATCGCGACCGCCGGCCCGCTCGACCTACTCTCGCGGGAAGCCATCCGCGAACAGCTAAACGTCAACGTTGTCGGTCTTCTCCGAGTCATCCGAGCTGTCGTGCCGAGAATGTGCGACCAACGCCAAGGCCGGATTATCGCGCTCTCGTCGATCGCCGGTTCGGTCTCGGCGCCGTTTTTTGGTGCCTACCACGCAAGCGAGTTTGCGACGCGCGCACTGACCGCGGCGCTGCGCCAAGAACTCGGGCACTTTGGCGTAGGAGTGACGCTTGTATCTCCGGGCTTTGTAGCCACGGGCCTTATCGAAGCTGCGAGAGAGTCGCTCGAAACCATGGAACCAGGAGGTTGGTCGGAGCTCTTCGCTCAAGCGGATTCGGTGGTCGATCGCCTGCGCAGAGCCGGCGGGAGTGCGCGCCAAGTCGGCAAAACCATCGCGCGTGTCGCGGTGGCCACAGAGCCTCCTCCCTACGTGAGTGTCGCCGGCCGACTCGAGGTGATCAGCAAGGCGCTACCGCTTGCGCCGCGGAGCGTGCTCGACCGGGTCTTTTTCGAAACCTTCGGGCTCCGGCGCGTCAAAAAGGCGCTGGATCAAAGCTCGTAACGCGGCTGACGCGAACCTTTTCGGGCTATGCTCCGCCCATGACGAAGATATGGCTCATTGCAGGCGCCCTCCACGGATTCCTCGCCGTCGCGCTCGGTGCGTTCGGAGCACATGGGTTGCGCTCCAAACTTGAGCCACTTGAGGATGGCGCGAAACGCCTCGCAAACTGGGAAACCGCCGCTCACTATCAGCTGACTCACGCCCTCGCGATTTTCGCAGCGCTTTGGTTGGCGACACGAGTCGACTCCGCGCTGCCCAGCTACGCAGCGGGCGCGTTCTCGTTGGGCGCCCTCATCTTTAGTGGTTCGCTCTATCTCTATTCGCTCACTGGGACGAAACTTTTCGGGGCGATCACTCCGATCGGAGGCCTAGGCCTCCTCGCGGGTTGGGTGTGCGTTCTGCTCGCGGCACTTCGGTACTCCGGCGAATAACAACTCCGCGTACCAGAACCCGGCTCGACAGCGCCGAGCTTGCGAACCGCGAACCATGCGCCTTAGATTAGAAACGTGTTTCGAAGTCTCTCCACACGAACGAAGTCGTTGTTCGCTTTAAGCGCGGTGTTGCTCTCGTCGATCGGTTGGGCTGCGGCGCAAGGCGCGAGTCTCCCCGCCATCGAGCGGACGATTGTCGCCCGCTTCGACGTACCATGGATTTCGACGGCAACGCTTGCGCAGCGACTTCAGTCTCAAGAGGAGCTCGTTCTCCTCGATGTGCGAGAGCACGCTGAGTTTGAAATCTCGACCATTCAGGGCGCGCGGCGGGTGAATCCAGATGCGACGGATCTCCAACGCTACATTCAGCCCGGACGGCCCATTGTGGTGTTTTGTTCGGTCGGATATCGAAGCGGAGAGCTCGGTCGACGCCTGCTCGATGCGGGCGCAAGCCGAGTCCAGAATCTTCGCGGGGGAATCTTCACGTGGGCAAATGAAGGCCGGCCTCTCGCACGACGGGATGGCCGAGCGTGGGAAGCCGCATCGCAAGTCCATCCCTACGATGAGAATTGGGGCCAGCTCTTGCGCGCGAGCCTACGCTCGCCTCTCTAGCGCGTGGTTCAAAATCGCTAGAAGGGCCCACTTCCCCCCAGGAACGCGATCCGAGCTTCGCTCTTTCTTCGATATAGTCGGCATGTCGTGCGCTCTCCGAAGCTCGCCTCGTCGCCCCTGACGAAAGATCATCCCTTCCATCGATCTGATCCCCGCACTAGCAGTCCGTCGATTCACTCCGAGTCCCGCTTCGCGGCCATTTTCACCTATTCAAACGCCGTCCAACTCTCGCCGCGCATGTGCGCCGTCAAATCGGACGCAGTGGGAGTACATCACCGGGCTGCCCTCCCAGCAGAGGAAACGTTCACCATTTTCAGGACCTGCGCGATACCTCATCGCTCCGTGAGATCGGTAATCTTCTCTTCGCAACTTATATAAATATTTAGTGAAGATTGAGAGCCCAACGGATACCACGAGCGTAAACCACTGTTTTTTATAAACTATCCTAGATAACGATACATCAATCATTTTTGCTCTCGACTCGACACCGTCACCCATTTGGGTTATATTTTTTACTATGACGCAATTCGAAACGGTCCATGTCCCGGGTCACGGAGCCTCCGCCTATCGCGGCGCCGCCGCCGAACTGAAGGCCCGTCTTGGTGAGGTTTCCTGGGCCGGCGTCTTCAGCCCACCCGGCTACTCGCTCGGCGAAATGGTTGGCGTTGTCGAAGCGGAACTTGGTGGGCCCGTCGCAGGGACGACCACCGCGGGTCAGTTTACGCACCGTGGCCGTACCGATGGCGCCGTGATTTTCGGGTACCGGAACGACGATGCAAAGGTCGCGTCGGCTTTGCTGCCCGGGAAAGATATCTCCTCCGTCGCGGCGACCTACCAAGCGGACTTCTCGGATCTACGTCACACCACTGCGTTCTCTTTGGTGGATGGCCTCAGCGGAAACGGCGAAGACTTCGTCGCGGCGCTGCGAGCCGAAATGCGACCACATCATCAAATCGTGGGCGGAGCTGCTGGTGATGATGGCGCATTCGAAGTCACGCGGGTCGCGCTTGGTTCGCGAACGACAACTTCGGGAGCGAGCGTGATCCTACAAGGAGGAAATGAACCCATCGGGATCGGTCTGGGACACGGCCTCGAGCCCGGCGGACCACGGAGACGCGTCACCAAAGCCAGTGCGAACGTCATCCACGAGATCGACAATAAGCCTGCATTTGAAACCTACCGGGCGTTTGCTCGCGAGCGAGGGGTCGAACTCACGCACGAAAACGCGGGTCGCTTTATGATCGAACACGAGGTGGGCGTGTACTTCTTTGATGAGCTGCGCCACGCGCGTGCGCCTCTCGGAGTGGATGCAAACGGCGCAATCACGCTCGCCGCGCGGGTCAAAGAGGGCTCTGCGATTTGTCTGCTCGATGGCGAAGAAAACAAGATGATCAGCGCTGCCCGTGACGCCGCGCTCGAAGCGAAGGAAAACCTCCGGGGCGCAAAGCCTGCCGGCGTGCTCGTCTTTGACTGTATTTGCCGCGGTATGATGCTCGGCGATAGTTTCGATCGAGAAATCGAGGCCGTACGTTCTGTCTTTGGCTCCGATATCCCTATCGCGGGGTTCCTCACGTACGGGGAAATCGCTCGCTATCGCGGAAAGCTCCAGGGGTGGCACAACACGGCCGCGGTTGTCGCCGCGCTTCCCGCGTAAGCTGGCTTCACAACGCGGTCGGTTCCGTTCCCTCCGCACGACGACGGTCGATCTTCGCTGCGACGAGAGCACCGAGCACGCCCGAGACAAAGCCAAAGAGGTGCGCTTCCCAGCTGATTCCTTCCTGACCGGGCAGTACGCCTGCGACCGATCCGCCATAAAGAACTCCCACTGCCACGGAGATCAGAATCCCTTTGAGGGACTTGTCGAAAAGCCCACGCGAGAGCAAAAAGCCGAGCCAACCGAAGATGACACCACTCGCTCCGATATGGACGGCGAGGGGGCCAAAGAGCGACCCGAAGCACCACACGAGTGCTCCGCCGACCACCCACGGGAAAAACGTCGCCCAGAAAAAGTCACCGCGACCGCGTAGCAAAAGCATGATTCCGAGAGGAATCAACGCGCCGGAGTTGGCGATCAAGTGCGGGAACCCGCCGTGCAGGAAGGGCCAGAAGAGGATTCCGAGCAACCCAGATTCTCGGCGAGGAAGAATACCAAAACGGTCCAGCCCTTCAAAAAGCAGGATCTGATCGATGATCTCCAAAACCCATAACGTCGCGACAAATCCGAGTAAGAGAAACGCGCTCTTTTTGACGCTGCTCAGGAGTTCGCGAAACGATGGGTCGTGAGAGGTTTCGGCGGACATAGCGAGCAATGTGAGTTCGGAAAACCCGAGATTCAAGAAAATGCGTCGTGGGGATGGAAGGGAAGATATTCGTCAGGGGCGCCGAGGCGAGCTTCGGAGAGCGGACGACATGCCCGTGTATATCGAAGGAAGAGCGAAGCTCGGATCGGCGTTCCTCGCGGAAGAGGGCCCTTCTAGCGATGTGAACCACGCACTAGCGCCCTCCAGCTATGCACCAAAACGCGAAACCAAGGCCTCAACACGCTGCACAAATGCCGCTTTGTGATGGAGGTCGAAGTTCTCCCAGGTCGTAAACGAAGCAGGATCCACGACCCGGTCGGTGAACAAAAGACCGTCCAAATGATCGAGTTCGTGTTGGAATGTTCCCGCGGATAAGCCCCAAAGCTCCCTGTCGATCTCCATCCCGTTGCCGTCGAGTGCCTCAAGTCGAACGCCAACAAACCGATTCACAACGCCACGAAGGTTCGGCACGCTCAAACATCCCTCGTAGTTCGCAAAAGTCTCCTCCGTGAGTGGTGTTAAGCGTGGATTGATTAGCACCGTCAAAGGGATTTTGGGTTTGTAGGGATACCGAGGATTCTCGCCTACTTCGATGACGCAAACCCGATGCGGCTCACCGATTTGGGTGGCTGCGATACCCGCGCCGCAGGCATCTCGCATCGTGTCGATCAGGTCATCGATCAGCGTACGAATCTTCTCGCTTGCGACTTGCGCGCGCGGAACCTCGTGGGCGGGTTCTCGAAGCTTTGGATCACCTAGTTTGAGGATCGGACGAATCATGGGGAGATACTACTCCGCAGGAGGAAAAATGCGATCAGAGGCCCCAGGAATAAGAACCCTCAATCTTTTCCAGAAAGAGATCTAGCCCAAATGGGTGAATAGTGATATTTAAATGGTCATGAATTCCCCCGCGCGAACGTCAGAGAATCCGGCCGCCAGAGTCGGGAACTACACCATCACTCGCAAGATTGGTGAGGGCGGTTTCGCGACCGTGTTCGAGGGGGTCCATGTTTCGCTGAAGAAACGGGTCGCCATCAAGTTCCTCAATCGCTCTTATACGAAGCACGAGGAGCTGATGCGCCGATTCCTCCAAGAGGGTGAGGCCGCCAGCAGAATCCGCCACCCGCACGTCGTCGATATCACGGACGTGGGAACGCACGAAGGCATTCCCTATCTCGTCATGGAGTATCTCGATGGAGAGGACCTCGGCGAATATCTGTATCGAAACCCGGTACTCGATGAGCGAACGACGGCGGAGCTCATGCTCCCTGTCATCAGCGCTGTTTTTGCGGCACACGAAAAGGGCGTTCTCCATCGTGACCTGAAGCCCGAAAATATCATGCTCACGAAGGGCAAAAGCGATGACGAGTTTCACCCGGTGGTGCTCGACTTCGGCGTTAGCGAAATCAACGAGGGTGAGCCAGTCACCGGCAGCGTCCAGGGTATTCGATTCGGTACTCCCTGCTATATGTCGCCAGAGCGCGTGCTCACGGGACGCTCTGGAGCGGCGTGCGACCAATTCGCACTGGGCGCGATCCTCTACGAAATGGTGACCGGGATCAGCCCCTTCGATAGGGGCGAGGTCGAGCCCACACTGAGCGCGATCAAAACCAACGACTACGTACCGCCGCGAGCGCGCCGCCCCGATCTCGACCCAGCGTTTGAAACGTTGATCATGCGCGCCATCGCCGACGACGAATCCGAGCGCTTCGAGAGCGTCTTGGGGCTCGCGCTTTCGCTACTTCCGTTTGCCCGGCGGCGCGTACGCGTGTTTTGGGAGCACGAGCTCGGCATCGATCGCGGCGAAAACGATATCGCCCCTCCCCGGTCGATCGAAGAGTTGCGCCCAAGCGAACGTCCGACCTCCGGCATCATCGGCGCTGCAACGATGAGCGACGAAGATCTGCGCGACGCTCTTCGTAGCAGCTCAACGAGCCTCGATTTGACCGGAAGTGTCCCGATTCCCCACGCGGCGGAAATGACCTCCGTGACGCCCGAGCAAAAGAGCAAGGGGTGGCTCTGGGCCCTGCTTGCGCTTTTGCTTGCGGGCGCGATCGGTGTGGGTATCGCCGTGATGATGAGGCAGCCCACGGCGGAGACCGCGACGCGGCCCGCGACGTTCCGAGTGCAGTTGCAGGTAACCCCGAGCTCCGCGACCGTCGAGCTTGACGGCGAAGAGCAAACCCTGCCGCTCGATCTCGAACTCGCGACGAACGGGAGCCCCCACAATCTTGTGATCTCCGCTCCAGGTCATGAACGCCAGCAAATCTCCTTCCGCGACAGTGCACCACCGGCGTGGATTCGTTTGACGCCTCTTCCTTCGCAACCCCAGGTTCAGGAAACAGCCGCCGAAACGCAGGTCGAAGTCGACGAAATCGAAGAAGAGAATGTCCAGGATTCCGCGTCGAACGAGTCATCGGTCGAAGAGACGGCACCTCAAGCGCCAAGTGCCCCGGCGGCAGCGGTCACTCCCGCTCGAGCTGCGGCCACTCCCACCCGGCGGCCGACTCCCATGGCGACCAATAATACGACTGCGATGGCTTCTTCCCCGTCCCGTACAGAGAGCGCCTCCACGGAAACGACCGAAACACCGGTCGCTCGTCCCTCGCGCATGCGGCGGGTCGTCAACAACGCTCCGGTGCTGGACTAACAGGCGGGTGAAGAAGGGTCCGGCCGTTTTTCACACACTCAAACGCCATCCACATATCGCCCGCCCTTTTAACCGCTCGTGACGCGTCACCACGAGACTTTCCCAAGCTTCCCAAGTGTGTTTAGATGCGCGCGAACCACCCTGGAACTCTTATGCGAAACAACTTCCTTCGAATTTTGACCCTCGCCCTCGCTTTGGGAATCTCATCGTTTGCGACCCCCGGAGCGCTCGCCCAAGACGAGCACGAACAGCTGATCCAACGTGGCATTGAGCTCCGTCGTGCGGGACAAGACGAGGAAGCCTTAGGCTATTTCCAACAGGCATACGACCTCGAAGCGACCCCACGGGCAGCTGCGCAACTCGGGCTCGCCGCCCAGGCGCTCGGAATGTGGCCGCGCTCGTACACGCTTCTCGGAGAAGCCCTCGCCGCGAATGACCCATGGATTGAGGAAAATCGATC
Organism: Myxococcota bacterium; assembly: GCA_020629955.1. Taxonomy (GTDB): domain Bacteria; phylum Myxococcota_A; class Polyangia; order Polyangiales; family Houyiibacteriaceae; genus JAHDCI01. The sequence continues at coordinate 26,838 of JAHDCI010000020.1, forward strand.
GGCGCTGGAATCCGCACGCGAGACCGCCGGACAGCGAATCGCAACGCTTGAGCTTCGCGGCGGCAGCGCAGGTGCCGAAGTGTTGGTCGACGGGATTCCGAGCGGAAACCTTCCTCTTGAGAATCCCCTCGTTGTTCGTCCCGGCGCGCACACCGTTGAGATTCGTCAGGAAGGCTACCGCCCTGCGATTATGGAACTGACGCTCTCCCCCGGAGATGCGGCACGAGAAACGGTTCGACTTGTGCCTTTGGCGCCCACCCCGGCCGAAGCCGCTGCAGCGACCGAGACACCGAATCCGACTGGCCCCCTCCCCGTGACGCCAGAGCCGGAAGAGAGTTCGGCCTCTCCTGTCGGGCCCATTTTGCTGGGCGTTGGTGTGGCAACGATCGGTGGCGCGGTGGCCGCGCTCCTGATTGGCGAAAACGCCGCATCGACCTGGAATGACGATGAGCAATGCCTGGTCGGCAACGCGACTCGCGGAGAGACCTGCGGGGAGTTCCAGACTCGAGCAGAACGGTCCAGGGTTATCGGCGGCGTACTCGCTGCGGCGGGTGGCGCGCTTGCTCTCACCGGAATCGTTTTGTGGGCAGCGGGCGATGGCGATGATGAAGACGAATCTGCCAATCTTTCCTGCACACCAGGCCTTGCTTCTCTTGATTGCCGCATGGAGTTCTAAGATGCGTTTTCTTCTACTACTTGGACTTATTCTCTCCCTCGCGTGCACCGGCTTGAAGCCGGAAGACGACCGGCGCGATGGCAGCGTTCCGGATGACGCTGCCACCGACACAATGACCGAAGATGCCACCCCCGATGTGGCGGAGGATGTCGCTCCGGACACAGGTGAGGGCTGCTCCACAAACGCGGATTGCCGCGCGGAAAACGGCTTCGGTTCGGTCTGCGGTGACGATGGCCTGTGCGCCACGGTCGAGGCCCATCCTCGATGCCAGCTCACCTACCCCGATGACCTTTACGATCGCATGGATGAGTTTTCGGTCATCATGGGGAACCTGATGAGTCGAAACTTGGAGACCCATCAGGCTCGCGAACGCTCCGCGCGACTCGCTTTTGTGCAGGCCAACGAGAGTGATGGTCTCGCCGGAGAAGATGTCGGGCTAATCCTCTGCACAATCGAAGAGAACTCGGACTTCGACGACCTCGCGCGACGTGATGCGGCGCAGGCAGCGGCGATTTGGTTGAGCCAAGAAGTCGGCGTGCCGGGGATTGTCGGTCCCGCCGCATCGAGCGATACGCAGGCCGTGTTCACCGCGCTTCAGGATGCCGATGCGGACACTGTGATCATCTCGCCGAGCGCGACCAGCGTTACCCTGGTTGAGCTCGATGGCGTCAGCCCATCCGATGAAAACCCCGAGCTGTTGTGGCGCACCTGTCCCCCGGATTCAGCGCAGGGCATTGCCTTGGCGGACGATTTGATTGCCCGCGGAGTGATGAGCGTCGCGGCGGTCGTCGAATCGGGCGCGTACGGCGAGAGCCTCTTGAATGTATTCCTGGCCGCGTATCGAGAACGCGGTGGAGACCTCGCGGGAACCGCGCACATCTTCACCGCAGAATCAGGCAGCAGCCGGTCCGAGCAGATCGCGCTCGCCGGTGCAGAGACCACCAGCGAGGTCCTCTTCATCTCATCTCAGGCGGCAGATACGGTCGCGCTCATGTCCGCTATTGCAGTCGACTCGAACTTCGATGACAAGTCGATCCTCCTCCCCGACGGCGGAGCTTCGAGCGAAGTCATCATGGCGGTGCCGTCCGACTTCGACAACCGCGTTCGCGGAACCCGACCGGCACCGGCCTCGGGTGCAATCTACGACACCTTCCTTGGAGCCTACGCCTCCGAATACGCAGGCCAGAGCCCGGCGGATTTCACGTTCACCGCACACGCCTACGACGCGGCATGGATGCTTCTTTATGGAGCGGCCTATGCGAGCGCGCAGGAAGAAGCGATCACCGGTACGACGATCGCACGCGGTATGCGGCAGCTAAGCGGCGACGGGGTAAGCGAGACGCGTCTCGTCGGCTCTTCGTGGCCCACCGCCCGGTCGGCGTTCCGAACCGCGGGTCGACAGCTCAACATCGCGGGCGCTTCGGGTGATCTCGACTACGATCCGGATACGGAGGAGACAACGGGAACGATCGAATACTGGGGCGTCCGCTATTGCGATGCGGAAGCAACTCTCCAGCTGACGAACACCGCGGGTGAAGCCGTGGCGTGCCCAGAGTAGCCAGCGCGACTCCGTCGAAAAAGGGCCTCCGCTGGGGGCCCTTTTTTTTTGCCCGAGCATGGAATGCGGCTCCCTCAACAGGATCAACGCCCCAATCGCAGTTCTCTCGCCACCGATGAAACGATCCTCGTGAGGGCTCCGGCGAAAGCGTCGTCGAGAAAGCGAAAAAGAGCGGCTCTCTGAGAAAGCCGCTCTCGCTGTTGAACTTAGTGGTAGCCAAGGTGGGACTCGAACCCACACGCCCAAAGGACAACGGATTTTGAATCCGTCGCGTCTGCCAATTCCGCCACTTGGCCGCAGAAACGGGACCATAACACCGACCAGCCGAGCGTCCAGTCCCAAAGCGCGAAAACTGGTGGAGCGAGCTAAGAGCCTTGAAAGAGAGTCATCAAGTAGTCGATCGCGACGCCGGCAAAAACAAAGGGCGCAGCGATCGAAACCGCCACCAAGGTCAACGCGGCGAAGACGATCGCGTAGTCCTTCATCGACCCTTTGCGTGCGGGTTCGATGGCCGTCGTCGTTTCCTCTCCCGACGTTCTCGGCTCAACCGGAGCGAGATGTTCCTTCAGCATCGCCAGGTTTTTGCGATTCGCACCATGAAAGAAGTCGAAGACATCGCCGAGGACCGGAATCAAGCCGAGACCGACATCGACCGCGATGTTCAAGAGCATCCTCGCCAAGACGATCGTCGGGACCTTCCGCGCAAACGCCACCCCCAAAATGGCGAGAGAGCCGACGCCTGTGGCCGCATCACCCCACCCTGGGATCAAACCGATCAGGCCGTCCAGGTGATATCGGTCGAGCAGTTTGGAGAGAAATTCGAGTTTCGGAAAGCGTTCGATCGCCGCATCCGTTGCAACTTTCGCAAGTTCGTTCGCCAGCTCGGTTGATTCGGAATCTGCAGTTTCGGTCATAAGCGCACTTGTTTCTCCCAGTACAGCGACCTCGATTCTTCGAGTTCGGCCACGACATTTTTCACTAATGAAATCAAACGCTTCGAAATCGAACGGGTCCCCTATGAGACGATGTGTTGAGACGCAAACTAGGAGTTGCCAGACACCATTTCAACGACTTTCGTGAATCCTATCGTTTGGTTGCTTGGGCGAAAGCACCCCGTTTTGGTGACATTCACTATGTTCTTTGTCCAAAGAATCGCTTAAGCTGATGTTGGGTCGAATATCATGGACGAACGTAAAAAGCCGGGGCCAGCCAAGATAAGCGTGAAGCATGCGGTCAATACGGAACTTCGGCCGACGATGCGCCCTGGGAAACGTCGCCCGTCTGAATCCGAGATCAGTCCTTCACGAATTCCCCGCCCTCGACGGAAGACGCAGCGTGAAACGATTGAGGGAATCGTCGCTCCCACCCAGATATTTCAGCCGTCGGATGTCATCGACGGCCAGTTCGAAGTGCTCACCCTCCTCGGGGAGGGTGGGATGTCCCAAGTATACGAAGCGCGGGACCTTCGTCTCGATCGTCGTGTCGCCGTAAAAGTCGCGCTCCCGGGTGGTCACACCAGTCTAAGCCGAGAGGCAAGATCACTCGCGCGCTTCCGCCACCCCAGCCTCGTCACCCTGCACTCCATGGGCGAGCATGTAGGCCTGGAGTATTTGGTTCTGGAGCGCATCTTCGGTGTGAGCCTCGCCAAGGACCTCTCCGGTCGTAAAGAGCGCCAGCGCCCCTTCGGCGTCCGCGAGACCCTTCGCATCATCGAACTTCTCGCCGAGGGGCTCGCGGTCGTGCATCGAGCCGGGCTCGTTCATCGCGATGTGAAGCCGGGCAACGTCATGCTCACGGCCGATGAGCGAGTGGTCCTAATGGACTTCGGACTGGCAGCGACGCTCCACGCGGAACGCGAAGCGTTTGTCGCCGGCTCTCCGCCTTATATGGCGCCGGAGTCTCTGGCGGGAACGGTACAATCCGGTCAGGAGCACCTCATCGATATCTTCGCGCTCGGAGTGATGGCCTTCGAGCTGCTCACCCTGACCCGACCATTCCCGGGTACCGAAATGGTGACCGTTCGCGAGGCCCACCGGATTGCCGCGCCGAGCCTCAAGGCAATGCGACCCAACACCCCCCAAGCGCTCAACGACCTCATCGCACAAATGCTGTCGATCGATCCGGCGCAGCGCCCTCAGACCATCGAAGAGGTCGCTTGGAGAGCCGGGAGCCTACGGGAACGGGCGAAAGAGCGTATCTCGCACGAGTTTGAGCGCCCTGTCGCAGAGAGGGTTCTCGTCGTGGAGGACAGCGATACGATCGCGAAGGTCCTCGGTTTCTACGTCACCGACACGCTGCCGAAGGCAGATATCATCCGCGCTCGCGATGGCCTCGAGGCCATCGAACAACTTCGAACGCGACGCTTCGACCTAATCCTCCTCGACCTGCAGATGCCAAAAATGAATGGTATCGAGTTTGCCATGCAAGCGCGTGGCGAAAGGCTTCTTGGACGTTGCCGAATCATCGGCGTCAGTGCAGGTGCGCAATCGGACGATATTCAGCTTCTCCACGAGATCGGGATGCAACGTTTCCTCCGCAAAGATGAAGCTCTTCGGAAGAACCTCGGCGAGACCTTAAGGGCGATGTTCGGCGCTCCACCCCCGAAAGAATAAAAGCGCCCACGACGAAGTCGCAGGCGCTTCTATTGCCTTGGGACGTCGCTACTCGACCGTGACAGTCTTCGCGAGGTTTCTCGGCTGGTCTACGTCGGTGCCCTTAAAGTCCGCGACGTAGTAGGAGTAGAGCTGACAAGGGACAACCGTCAGGAATGGAGTCAGTTCCTCAAGCACTCTCGGGATCTCGATCATATCGTGGCTGACTTCGCGCGCTTCCTCATCGCCTTCTGTCGCAATCGCAATCACCTGTGCTTCACGCGCCTTCGCCTCCTGAAGGTTCGAGAGACTTCGCTCGTAAGAGCTGTCATGGGGCGCCAGCACAATGACTGGAACACTGGAGTCGATGAGCGCGATCGGTCCGTGCTTCATCTCGCCCGCCGCGTACCCTTCTGCGTGAATATAGCTGATCTCTTTGAGCTTCAGCGCGCCTTCGAGAGCGATGGGATAGCTAAGCCCACGCCCGAGAAAGAGCACATCCCGCGCGTTCACGTATCGGCGCGCGAGGTTCGCACAGAGCTGGCGCGTTCCTTGGAGAACATCACCCATGAGCTGCGGAATACGCGCGAGTCCTTCGACGAGCTCCTTGGCGCGATTTTCATCGAGCGTGCCGCGACGTCGTCCGAGCCAGATCGAGAACATCAGGATATTCGCGCACTGCGTCGAGAAGCACTTCGTCGAAGCTACGCCGATCTCGGGGCCGGCATGCGTGTAGAAGACCGCATCCGCCATACGCGGAATCGCGCTTCCAATCACATTCGCAATCGAAAGGACCTTTGCGCCCTTGGCTTTGGCTTCCTTCGCCGCAATGAGCGTGTCGAGAGTCTCTCCCGATTGGCTCACGGCAACCACCAGGTCGCCCTCCCCCACAACGGCATCTCTGCCGCGGAACTCACTCGCGAGTTCAAGAAGGGTCGGAACCCTGGCGAGGGATTCCACTAAGTAGCGCCCGGTCATCGCGGCGTGGTTGCTGGTTCCGCACGCGAGGAAGATGACACGTTTAATCGCCTTGGCATCCTCGTCAGTGAGTCCAATCTCGTCACTATTGATATCGCCATTTTCGCGATCGAGGCGGCCTCGAAGCGTATCTTCGAGAGCGCGAGGCTGCTCGAAGATCTCCTTCAGCATAAAATGCTTGTAGCCGGCTTTTTCGGCCATCACGGGGGACCAATCGATCCGCTGTGCCTCACGCTCGATCGTCTTTCCTTCACGGTCCGTGATTCGAACCGTTTCGTCGAGCACGGCCATCTCGCCATCCTCGAGGAAAATCATTTCGTTGGTGTAAGGGAGCAGCGCCGGGATGTCGCTCGCGCAATAGGTCGCGCCCTCACCGACGCCCAGCACAAGTGGAGAGGAGTGCTTAGCGACGACGATCTTGCCGGGCTCTTTTTCGCTCAGCACCGCGATCGCATACGCGCCTTCGAGTCGCTCGAGCGTCGCGCGAACGGCGGATTCGAGATCCTTCCCGGCATCGACCTCAAGATGGACCAAGTGCGCCACCAGCTCCGTATCTGTATCGCTGGAGATCGTGCAGCCCTTGGCGACAAGCTCCTTTCGAAGTGCGAGGTGGTTCTCGATGATCCCGTTGTGCACGACCGCCACCGGGCCGGCGATATGCGGGTGCGCATTTACCTCCGTCGGACGTCCGTGGGTCGCCCAGCGGGTGTGCCCGATGCCCACCCCTCCAACGAGAGGTGATTCGCGCAGCGACTTTTCCAGGTTTCGGAGCTTTCCGACCGCCCGGCGGATTTGAATGTTTCCGCCCACATGGACAGCTACTCCCGCCGAGTCGTACCCGCGGTACTCAAGGCGCTTCAGGCCGTCCAGCAACACATCCGCCGAGTTCTCGGCCCCCACATATCCTACGATTCCGCACATAATCTATTTCCTTCGGGCTCCGCGCCCGGACAGCTTGGTTCGACGCTTTGTCGAGTTTCGTGTTGAGGGCTGAGCGTTCATTCCGCAGCAGCGGCTTCGCTGTTCTCTTCCGCAGGTTGAGCTGAAAGTTCTGCCTGTACTTCACCCGACTCATTAAGCACCGTCAACGGTCCCCACGGACGAAGTGATTCCGCGATCGCGCCGGCTTCGCCAACAACAAGCACGATACTCTGCTCGGGGTGGATATGCGCCTGCGCAGCAGCAAGTGCCTGCTCGGACGTCGTCTCCCCAATGCGGGTCCGGAACGAATCCCAATAGTCGTCGGAAAGCCCAAAGATCCGAAGGTCTGCGACGAGCTTCGCGATCTTTCCGGGCGTGTCGATATCAAGCGGGAATGAATCCGAAAGGTAGCGTTGGGCATTCCTGAGCTCGTCGGCTGGAGGCGCCTCCGTGACGATCGCCTCGAAGTTCTCAAAGAATGCGGAAACCGCCTGCGCCGTAACGTCCGTTCGCACCTGGGCGAAGGCTAAGAAGGGCCCCACTCCGATGCGCTCACCGACTTGGCTATACGCGCCGTAGGTCAGGCTGCGCCTCTCACGAAGATCCATAAAGAGCCGCGAGGCCGCGCTCCCCCCGAGTACCTGATTCGCGACCATCAATGAGACCCAGTCCTCGTGCTCGCGCGCGATGGCGAGGTTGCCGATGACGATGACCGATTGCACGGCGCCAGGACGGTCGACCACGATTACGCGTCGGTCGCTTGCTGCCGGGAGTGCTGGGAACTCACGGCGCGCCGGCGCGGCGCTGCCGCTCCATCGACGGAATGCACGGCCGGCGGATTCACGCACCTGTTCGGGGGTCACATCACCCACCGCCACAAGGAATGCATTCGCAGGGACAAAGTGACGTCGGTGCCAACGCTGGAGGTCGCGTCGAGAAACGCGCTGAAGCACTTCTTCGGTCGTATCCACGCGGCCGTAGGGATGGTTCTCCCCATACGCGGCTCGGTAAAACGCTCGGCGAGCCAAGAAGTTCGGTCGCTTCGACATCAGCGAAAGCCGGTCGCGCTCGCGACGCTTCAGCTTCTGAAGTTCTTCGGGGTCGAACGCGGGCATCGTCGCCACTTCAGCGAGGATATTCATCGCTTCATCAAGATGCTCGGAGAGCGCTCGGAAGACGAGATGAACGTTCTCCTCATCGGCGGCGGTGCCCATATCCGCACCAAGGAACTCGATCGCTTCTGCGAGTTCCGCGCTTGAACGGCGCCGCGTTCCTTCCTGCAGCATTTGGGCAACGAGATTGGAAAGCCCCTGAAGCGACTCGGGATCGGTCTCTGCTCCCGAGCGAATCACTAGCCGAAGGTAGACAACGGGCAGCTGCTCGTAGCGAACAACGTTGAGTTCGAGGCCGTTCGAGAGTTCTGAGCGAGTGATGGGCGGAAACGCAATATCGCGCGCGGGTCCGCTCTCCGGTGGCGGGACCCGAGGTCGCTCTTCTTCGGTGGCTTCGACGACTTGCTCGACCACCTCATCACCGGTGGCTTCGATGGTTTCTTCCTGGTCGTCGCTTGATTGCGACGCGCCGCAGGCGACGGCTCCAACAAAGGAGAGAAGGATCAGCAGAATCAGTGCGGTGCGGTTCATCGGAGCATCTCCCCAAGTTCGGTTTCGGTCGCGTTCATCGCTTCAATGGCGGATGCCTGGTTTCTCGCTTCTTCGCCGCCCGTGTTTCCAGCCGGGAAAACATCAAGGACAGTTCGTCGCGGTTCTCCGAAATACTCGCCAGCGACGCGCTGAATATCCTCACGGCTGACCGATAAGTAGTGCTCGATTTCGGTACGGACCAGCTCGGCATCGCCCCAATAGAGTTCAAACTCCGCGAGCTGCTTCGCTCGCGCCAGATTCGACTGCATCCCGAACACGAAATACGCACGAATGCGGTTTCGAACCTTCTCCATTTCGCGCTCCGTAATCCCATTTTGGGCGATCTCTTCGAATGCGCCGTAGATCACATCCCGCGCCTCATCCGGCTGATGACCGGAGGCCATGATCGCGAACACCGAGAAGAGATCCGGTCCGCGTCGATCGTCCGTACCGACCGAAATCTGCTGACAGATTTCACGCTCTTTCACGAGCGTCTGATAAAGACGTGACGAATCACCGTCGCCGAGCACAAGCGAGAGCATCTCAAGTGCGTAGTGATCTTCCGTACGGGACTGAGGGATCGGGTAGTTGATGTGGAACGCCGGAAGCTGCGCGTTCGCATCTTCCATACGTTCGTAGCGGGAAGCGGTCTGCGGCTCACGCGCGGGCGGGTTGTACGGCGGAATCTCCGCACGTTCGATATCCCCAAAGTGACGTCGAATTAGCCCCATCGCTTCCTCAGCATCGAAATCCCCTGCAAGCGTCAGCACCGCGTTATTCGGGCGGTAGTAGCTATCGAAAAACTCCTGCACGGCTTCGAGGGGCGCCGCATCGAGGTCCGCCATATCGCCGATCGTGGAGTGGGCGTAGGGCCAGTACGAGTCGTACGCGAGCTCATTAATCCGAAGCATACTGAGCGCATAGGGTCGGTTCTCGTAACTCTGACGGCGCTCTTCCTTCACAACCTCGCGCTGATTCTCGAAGTTCTCGGCCGTGACAGCGAGCGAACGCATGCGGTCGGCTTCAAGCCAAAGACCCAACTCGAGTTCGTTGGAGGGCAGTGTCTCGAAATAGTTTGTACGGTCCGAAGACGTCGTTCCGTTCATGCTCCCGCCGCGGTTCATCACGAGCTGGAAGTGTTCGCCTTTGCCAACGTTCGCGGATCCCTGAAACATCATATGTTCAAAGAGATGTGCGAAACCGCTGCGGCCTTCCACTTCGTTGCGGGAGCCTACGTCGTAGTAGACCGCAACGGCGATGGTCGGGACCGTGCGGTCGGGCGAGAGCACGACCCGGAGACCATTCTCTAGCGTGTGGCGCTGGACCGGGAGCGCGGCGAGAGGACTATCCTCTGTGTTCGCGGCGGGGGTCTCGCTTGCGGGCGCGTCCGCAGAGGCAGGTGCGGAATCCAGCGTCCACGCCGTCACACCGAGCAACGCCGCGATTACCGCAAAAAGAACGGGAGCATGAGCTTTCATGCTCGACGTTTTATCCCGAGTGGAAGAGGGCCGTCGAGTGAAAGAGGACTCCGGTGAGAAAAAACTGTCCCGGATTGCAAAAGCTGACATTCAACATCCCCGCGCGGGTACGTCTCGATTCATCCAGATCGTTCCTGCGACATAGTTCGCGACATCGCCCGCGTTTGGGTGCAGACCTGCGGATTCTTGTGTAATACATAGCGCGGAAGCGATTGCTCGCTTCAACCCCAATCAAGTGCACGACGACCTCAGCGATACGGACGAACTGTTCGACATTGAAGACGCGACAGACGTCGATTGGATCGAACAGGTCCAAGACGATCTCTTCACCCCCGCGTCCGTCGGATCTGCGGATCCAAGCAGCCCGCCGGTCGTCCCGAGTTCTCGTCTGCCTGCGGTAACGCCTCGGGGAGCGATCCCAAGCGCGCCGCTGCCGGTGCCAAGCCGCCGGCCGAAAACGCGACCTCTGAGCGACCGCTCTCTCCCCCCGTCGCCACCGCTGCCGCGCGAATCGCTCGTCGATTTCGACCGCATTGCGAGCGAACCTGCGCCTCAGCGTTCCGCGCCGCCACCTCTGGGACCGCAGCGTTCTGCGCCGCCACGGCGACCGGCTCCTTCGCGAGACATCCCCACCGACCGGATCCCCGTTCAGCGCACGCCCGAGCCGAGGGCTTCGGCGCCGAGCGTATCTCTAAACGCCCCTCCTCCCCCAGCTCCCGTCGCCGAGCCGAGCTCAAACCGGGACCGTATCCTTCTGATTTCGGGCGCGCTCGTGGCAGCCTTGATTCTGGGCGCAGGTATTTTTATGCGCTTCGGCCGCGGTGGCTCAGACGCGGAAGAGCTCGCTCAGGCAATGCCTAGTGAAGTTCAACCTATCGAAGTCGAGGCGCCGCCCGCCGGCAACGATGAAAACGTTCGCGGAGAAGAGGACAACGTCGAAGCGCAAGAGCTTGAGATCGGCGCGGTTGAGGTCGCGGCGCGAGACCGGCGTCCACGGCGAAGCTCCGGTACCACGAGGATGAACGCCTCTCCCAGGCCGCGCCCGACGACTGCTCCGCCCGAGCCCGCCGAGACGGAGAGCCCATCTCCGAGCGCACCCGCTCCAGCGCCGAGGGCGCAGCCGACTCGGGAAGCCGCGAGGGAACCAGTCCCCCCCGTTTCTCAAGAGCCCGCTCCAAATGAAACGCAGCGTGCCGGGGTCTCCCCTGCCCCCGCGACACCGGCTCCTGCACCGCGAGAGCCTGATCCGGCAGATTCGAACGAAGCGCCATCGCAGGCAACGCCATCGCGCGACGATGTCTCTACCGCGCTCGTTGCCGTGCGTCCCGCCGTATCCGCGTGCATCGAGGGTCACGGTAACGTTCGAGTACGCGTCACCTTCAGCGGCTCCGGCCGCGTCGCCTCCGCAGAAGTCCTCGACCCGCTTTGGTCACGCGTGCCCTACGGTGGCTGCATCTCCCGGGCCGTTCGTCGCGCGCGAGTGCCACGCTTCCAGCAAGCGCGCTTCGTAGTCGTCTACCCGTTCCAGTTCTGACGCACCTGAGTCGCTCCACAAAAGGAAACCATGAAAACGTGGAACCGAACGGTTGCCCCGCGGCTTTCGAGTCTTTTCACGCGGGTGCGACACAGCTGATAGGTTCCTGGAATGAGCAAAATTCGCGCGATGGTACTGGGAGCCGGAAGAGGCACCCGGCTTCGTCCTCTAACCCTACAACGACCCAAGCCCGCCGTTCCCTTCGGACTCGATCCGATGAGCTGCGCCTCGTTTCGAGCCCTCGCGGAGGCAGGCATCCAAGAGGTCGTGATGAACACGCACCACCTCGGCGAGCGAATGCCGAATCTGCTCTCAAATGCCCTGCCTCAAAAACTCGATGTGCAGTTTGTCCATGAACCTGAACTGCTTGGAACCGGCGGAGGCATTCGAAACGTTTCGGACTTTCTCTGTGACGCCGAATGCGCGTTGATTCTCAACGGAGATATTCTCTTTCGGCCGAATCTCGAAGCGGCTCTCGCTCATCATCGCGCGCACGGCGCGTACGCGACCATGGTCGTCCGCCCCGCTCCGAACGCGCGAAAACTCGGCGTCATTCAGCGAGATGGGGAAGGACGAGTGCGGGCAATGATCAACCCACTCGAGGACAGGGCGCTCGTCGATCGGATGTTCACTGGGGTCCATATTCTCTCCCGAGAAGCCATCCGTGATCTTCCCGCCGAGGGATGCGTCGTACAACAAGGCTACCGCCGCTGGCTTCGCGAAGGAAAAGTGATTGCGGCCATCGACGATCCGAACCCTTGGCGAGACCTCGGCACCATCGGCGAATATGCCCGAGCCCATCTCGAACTCGTGAAAGGGGACAACCTCATTGGCCAGGATGTTTCCTATGGGACTGCGAGGGTAGAACGCTCGCTGCTCGGTCACGGAGCGAGCGTTTCCGGCGGGAGTCGACTCGCAGAAGTCATCGTTTGGCCTGGCGTGAACGTCGACGGTGATTACGCGCAGTGCATCCTCACGGGCGACCATATCGTATCGTTTGCCGACCTGGTTTAGGCCCTGCCCCGATATTCGGGACGGTCATGACGGCCCCAACTCGAAAACAGGCTTTGCGAATTCCGAGATCTAGACGCTGAAAAACCCATTGATCAAAACATGCGTTGCGGAGCGTTCGATCAATTAAAAATGCCCGCCATCGAAGGAGGAGGCGATTCCTTCGATGCGGGCATCTTGCGCCGGGCGCGGTGAAAACTAGGCGGGCTGTAGATCCGAGAGCTGGGCGCGCAGCTTGCGCTTGGCCCGAGCTTCGAGCTGACGCGCTCGTTCCCGGCTAACGCCGAGATTCTCACCCAGCCGCGAGAGGGTCATCGCGTCGTCGACTTTGAGGATCCGCTGGCGGACGATGTACTGCTCGCGCTCGTCCAGAGTCTCCAGGGCGTCGGAAACGCGCGACTGGAGCATTTCGTTGAAGCGCTTGTTCGCGACGCTCTCGTCCGGCGCCTCCATGCTACCTTCCATCGTCTCAACGAGGGTGGTGCGGCCATCGTCATGCGTCGGCTGATCGAGCGAGACGTCGCTCGCGCTAAGCTGCTCGAGCAAGCGACGCGTTCGCGGCACCGGCTCACCGATCCGGTCTGCAACTTCCGCGATCGCGTCTTCTCCAAGCAGTCCGAGGGAGCGGGCCCGTGCGCGCTCGCGGCGGAGCTTAAAGAAGAGTTTGGAACGAAGCGCCCCGGTTCCGCCGCCGACGACGCGCGCCGAACGGACGACAAGCTCGAGGACATAAGCGCGAATCCAGTATCCCGCGTAGGTCACAAAGCGCGTGCCTCGGTCGGGATCGAACTTCCGAACCGCCGTCACGAGGCCAACGTTCGCTTCTGCGAGGATATCCCCGAGCGGGATTGGGTAGCGACGATATTGGAGCGCGATCGCGACCGCGTAGCGAAGATTGGCCTCAACGAGCTTATCTGCCGCGCGCTTATTGCCTTTGATGGCTTTCTTCGCGAGCTTCGTCTCGTCTTCGCGTGAGAGTTTTGGGATTTGTCGTACCCGCTCGATGTAGCGGTCAAGTTCCGAATCATTCATGGGATGCCTCCGTTGGTCTGATGTTCAGACGCTTCAAGGTGCCCCAGCGTTACGCGGATTTATGTAAAGAAGTGTTTACCCTATTTTTTAGGGCCAATATTAAGAATTGTGTAGGTCCTTTAACGTTCGGAATAAGTCATTTTGGCCCCTATTTTTGCGAGACGTGGTGGACAGCACCGGCCGCTTTCGAGACGTTTAAGCTTCAGAATAGGCAAACAAAAAAAACGTTACTCTTTCGAGTAACGTTTTTTGTAACGGCTCTCTTCAGATCCCGAAAGGGATCACGTTGAGACATCGGAGCGAAAATCGAGTGCGTCAGGCGCTGAAGCTCGATCCGCAGCCGCAGGTCGCCGTCGCCTGCGGATTGAGGAACTTAAAGCCGGCTCCATGAAGCCCTTCGACGTAGTCGATCTCGGTTCCTTCAAGGTAGTGCATCGACATGAAATCGATATGGATCGGGATGCCGTGAGATTCGAACGTCTGGTCAGTCTCGCGAACCTCATCCTCGAAGAAGAGATCGTAGGAGAGACCGGAGCACCCGCCTCCGAGCACGGAGACGCGGAGTCCCTGCGAACCGAGCTCTTCGGCTTCGCGGATTTCACGGACCTTTTCCGCAGCGTTTGGCGTGAGTGTGATCATGGGAAGTAGGATAGGTCCGGTCCTCTTTCTCCGCCAGGCAAATCGTGCGGTGTTTTTGTTGATAAACGCACACCCCGGGCAAGACTTTTCGGGGAACACTGCTACCTCAGAATACTGTGACGCTTGCGACCAAGGTTTTTGCCCTCCTCGGGCTCGCTTCGACGGGGATCGCTCTCTGTCTTTTCGTAGGCTCCAGTATGGCGATGGACCGCACGGTCGCGCAGATCGATCGCTTCGAGCGTTTCGAGGGACAGGCCGCACGCGAGGTTCAGTTCGACCGTCGCAACGGCGCGTTCGGGCTAGGGGCAGCGCTGTTTCTCGGAGGCGTCGGATTCGCAATCCGGAAAAAGAAGGCCTGCGCCCTCCCCTTCGCACTCGCAGCCGGTGCCCCCGCTTTCGCTCTCCCTTGGCTAGCATGCATCACCTCTCCGTTCGCCTTCGCCGCGCTCCTGGGCGCGCTGCAGAAGCCGCCCAAGGACGGCGAAGAAGCCGCCGCGGCAGAGCCCCCTTAGACCTTTCTAGTCGATCGCGATGATGGCCGGATGTTGACGAAGAATCCGGGCCTGACCGGCGGTGAGCTCGATGCCTCCGTCAATGTCCGGGTAGAGCAGATTTCTCATCGCCTCTGGACCGGAGGGCGTGTCCTCGAGTGGGTCTTCCAAAACGCCGCCCTCACTGGTGTGAAAGAGGCCCAGCCAATGGGCCAACTCGTGCGCAACCGTTCGAGCGGTTCGCTCACGAAATCCGTCCTCGTTCGGACGGTGCGCGTTGAGGGCGACAACGACCCCGGACCCTGACGCGGTTCCTTCCGAGCAATCCGGATCACTCTCTTCAAAAAGCCAAGCTCCTCCAGGCACCCCATCGCTGATCCCGCGAAGCTCCGACGTTGTGCCGCCCACAAAAGACTCGATCACGAAGACGTTTAAGCCCCGCCGAGCATGAGCGAGCATCTCCCGATAATCCCCAGGACCTTCGATATTCTCGAGTCGCTGGTAACCTGCTGCGAGGTCAACATACGTCGGTTCTCCGATCTCAATATTCGCCGCGCGGTAAATCTCTCGGACATCTTCAAAAACTGCGGGCAATACGCTTGATTCGACGTTTTCCGCCGTCCAACCGAGCGCTCCGCTCAAGTGTACCGTCAAATCCACCCTTCCACGTACGGAGGGACTACGCCGGCTGACCCGCACGCACGCTCGAGTGTCGATCGAACGTCCAACGGCGTCCGCTGCGCCGATCACAAAGGAGTATCGCCCGGGCGGCAAAGGAACGTCTCCATTCGGAAAAACGCTGAGATGGTGTCCTAGGGTCGGAACGACCGGGTTTCTACTCGTTCGAAGTGGGCCGTAGCGGTCAAGAACGCGTCGAGTTGATTCCAAGACGTGCGCTCCGTATTCGTCGCTCACCCATACCCCGCCTGGGCCGCTCATCCCGCGGATAAAGAAGATTTCGTCGGCATTGCCACGCAACTGGACCGCGATCGACTCTCCTTCGCGGACCTCCAAATTGAGCGGAGCGGACGTCCCTTCGCGAATTGGAACCGAACCAAGGCTCTCAACACGAAGATCCTCACGGCTGGAGCCCGGCGAACACCCCCAGAACAAAAAGAGAATTCCAGTCAGAGCAAAAAAACCGACGAAAATTGTTCCGTTCGTGTCAAAATCCGGCGATGCGTCAATCCTCATCTCGGTATGCACTCTTCACATCTTTCGCGTTAATTGCACTGTTTTCCGGTCTCGCCGGTTGCGGGGACGATGGAATCGACCCGGATGGCCTAAGCCAGTGCACGCCGGACGACGATTTGATCGCGGAGTTACGCCCCTGCGTTGTCGACGAACATTGCCCCTGCAGTTCTCACTGCGAACTCGGCGAATGCGTGTCGGAGTGCACTTCTGCGAGCGATTGCGGCGATGCCCAGCGTTGCGACCGCTTTGGGTACTGTCGTGACGAGGAAGACACCGAACTTCTCCCGCACGCTGCGCCCGAGGGTGAGCTGATGGTGAGCGCTGAGCGAATCGTCATGTTTGACGAGGCGGTCGATCGGACATTTATGGTAGGCGCACTGGTTCGGAACTTTCGGCAGATGCGCGTAACGGGCGACGAAGGCCTTGAAGTCAGTTGCAACGGCAGCGATTTTGGTGAGGAGTGTCGTTTTGAAACGGTCGAGGTGGACGCACGCGTGCCCGTTCAGATTCGATTGACGACGCCGCTTTCCGAAGATGAAATTCGAACGGTGCGGGTCTTCGGCGGGAACGAGCGCGCGCTGATCAGTGTCACCGGGCGCTCGACGCTCAGCTCGATGACCGACCGGCTCCTCCCTTCCTCCGCAGTTCGGGCCATCGGCGGCCCACTCGCCGGCGAGTATGTGGGCACCGCGAGGTTGCTCGGAGCAGGGGTGTCTGACGACGGCTCGGTGGAAGGGATTCGAGCGAACGAGAGCTATCCGATTCGTGCACAGATCTATGCGGATGCGGACACCGGCGCTGGCGTGTTGGTGCTACAGGACGATACGGCCGTACTCGGCGGGACCGAGCGATGGATCGCAAATATTGACGTCAACGCAGACGGGTCCGGAACGGCGGATTTTGTTACGAACGTGAGGCGGGTCTCCGAGGCCGTGCCCGGAATGCCCATCGATCTGGCGCTCAGCGCTCCGAGCGCGCCCATGGTGGTTCAAGCCGCCGCGGGCCGCACAGTATCCATCGATCTGGTCACGCAGGTGGGCGGCGTCCACCCCGATTTGACGATTAACACTCGCTGGTCGGTCGCTCTTTTCCGGCAGGGGGATGTCGATGGCGTGGCGCCTGCCGTCCCGGCGGACTACGTCGCGACGGAGCCAAGTGCCGCTCCGACGCTTTGGGAGTCACGGCTTGAAGAGCGGCTCGCGACCCTGCGAACCGAGACCAACCTTCCCGGACGCTTCTTTGAGACCTTCCACGGCGAAAATGCAAACCTAAGCCTCTGCGGCCTCCCGCCATCGACAGAGTTAAACGAAGCGGCGTGGTTGCAGAGCCTGCGCGGCCTCGATTTCCGACACCACGCGAGCGATCGCGCGATCGAATCCAACGTGGGCGTTGAGCGATGGAGCGAGCGCCTCACTGGCGATACACGTTCGCCCTTTGTCACGTTCTTTTGGTCGCTGCTCGTCAACGCGACCGATTCCGGCTTTTCGGCGATGGGGGTCGATAGCTCGGTACAGGCGCGCCTGGGAAGCTCCGGCGCAGGCGACGCCCCACCCTGCGCGTTCGGCCTCGACGAGCCTTACGAACTCGTCACGCGCGATAGCCGCGGCTTTCGAGGGCCGGGAGGGACGATCATGCCCGGTCCGAGCGTGGATATCTGCGAGGACATGGCCGAGCAGTACGGTTGCGAAGTCACCGAGTCCGCAGCGGGGGATCGCATCACCCTCGATATCGATTTCCAAGTCAACGGCGTCGATGAGACCACCGAGCTCTTCTCGCGCTGCAACCCGGCAACCGGTGCGGATTGTGTCCCCTTCGATCTGCCGGTGGAGGTCACCCGCCGATGCGAGTTCCCGGCGGCGCCGGCGGCCCATTTTTCCATTCCGGGTTGCAACGAAATGACGCTCTGTTTTGACACGCTCGCAACGGCTCCCGACCCCGAAGCGGGCATCGGCGAATCGCGCCGCCTCGGCGACCGGGTCGACCGGGCATCCGGCGACCTTCGCTGCGAAATGCCGGCGGTCATCGTGGATGGACTTGGCGTCGATCAGCCCGTCGATCTCAATGGAACGATGGGCGCCAATACGCTTGCGCGCACCTGCCTCGATGAGCTTGAGTCCTTCCGCGATTTCGATGTCGAAGCCGGGGTACTCGCAACGCTTTTACCTTCTCCGGTGGTCGACGGCGGCGCCGAATGCGCCAGACCGAACCGTATTTTGGCGGCCGCGCTCGCTTCGTTTGAGCAAACCCGGCTTCGGCAGGAAAACGAGCGCCTCCCATCTCGCCCCGAAGACGAGCGTCTTGGTCTTCGGCTATTGCAGCGCTGGTTGGTGCTCCACGGCTTTGTGGCTCGCCAAACCGAACAAGCCGACGCACTCGCTGGGATCATCCGCCGGATTGGCGAAGATAGTGACCTCCCGCCCACGCTCGAAGATGCCCTTGAGCGATCCGTGGACGGCTGGGACCTACTCAGCCACCCGCGAATTGTCGACGCGCTCCTGAATGTCGATCCGGAGACGCTACGTCAGCCGGACTACCGAGCAGCGTTCGCTCCAGATTTTGAAGATTCGGCGGCGGGCCGGCGAGAACAGGAAGACGGCCTCGTCGTCTCGATGGTTGATACGCTCGTCACCCAACTTGCGCTGGCTGACCGGCTCATCGTGCAAGCCCATCGCCGCGGCGACCAGAGCGCACTCGAAGACGTCCGCAGCACGCTCGAAAACGTCTACCGCATACGCCCACTCGCCGACGCGCTCTTCGCGCGCGCGGAAGAGGCGGGAGCTGTCGAATGGGGCGCTCGTTTCTCGAGCATGCGCGCCCAGCTCGACCGCGCGGTGCAGCGGGTTTTGGTTCATATGCAGCTGCTTCGCGAGGCACAGAACCCATTTGGGATCGAAGATGAGGACCTTCCTCTCTATCTTTCGACAGATACGACAGGGGCTGGTGGACGCTTCGCCGCGGTCTCCGACTTCTTGCTCGGCGATGGCCCTGGCGCGATCGCAAACTTCGCGCCAACGACAATTCGAAACGCACGGGAAGCTCTCGATGGAGCCCGCGAAGCGTGGACTGCGTTCCAAGACCGAGAGACACAGCGGCGACGCGCTGCGAACGAACTCGAAGCGCGCGTTGAGGAAGTCCGTTTCACGTTCGGTGACCGAGTCGCGGCGTATTGCAGCGCACCGACGGGCCTGAATACGGTCGACGTCATCGAAGGCTGGGAAGCTGCGCACGGCGCCCCCTTCTCGGCCAACAACTGCTACTTCAACTACGACGAGCCTGGATGTGGCTTCCAGCTTGCCCAATGGGCGAGCAGCCTCTCGGACGACGACCTCCGCTTCGAGCTCTGCGTCGGCGCGAAACTTCAGGAGAGGCTTGGCCCCTCTCAGCTGGCGCTGGATGCATGTCTTCGAGACGTCGACACGTGCGTCACGCAGACGGCAACATGCCCAGACGGCGCGGGCGGCGCGTATTGTGTTTCCGTCGGCGGCGAAGTGCTCGCGTTCACGCCCGACCTCCTTCGCTCGATCAGCGCCGGCGCACCGCCGCCCCTCGTTGAACAGGCGCAGGCGCAGTGTGCGGCCGAGTATCCGAATGCGAACCCATCCGGCATCGGTGGCGGCAACCTCGCCGTTCTCGACAACACGGCTTGCTATCGGGGCTCGCTCGGCGAAGCGGTATTGACCACACGGACCGTCTCTCAGGACGTTGAAATCGCACGCTCCGAGTTTGCGGAATTCCAAGAGCGCTACGATATCGCCATGCGCAGCTGCATGATCCTGCAACTCGGGAACGAAGCCCTGGAAGCTGCTACCTCGAGACATAACGACGCCATGCGGGATCTCCGGACGGCGAAACTCGTCACCGATATCGCAGCGGAAGCCGCTTCGGGCGTAAAGGATTGCGCCGACGCGGGCGGCTCGCCGGTCGGCGTTGGCGTCAGTTGCGGTGCCTCCGCGGTCGAAACCGCCGCCGAAATTGCATCGGACGCTCTTCAGTTCGCCATGGACAACGCCCAGGCCGCTCACGAGGAAAATATGATGCGCATCCAGAGCGATATCGTTGAGCAACAGTGCTTTAACGACGCGGAGCTTGAGCTTGTGGGCGCTCGAACCGCGGCACTTCGTGTGACCCAAGCCACGAACGAACTCCAGCTGGCACTTTTCCGAATGAATGAGCTGAAGATCGCCGCGGAAACCGCCTACGGAGACGGGGTCGCGGCCCTTGCTGCAGCGCGCGGTCGTAACAACGCGCCGCTTGGCCACGACTACTGGCTCGACGAACGCGTTCAGACGTTTAATCGGCAAATGGAGCTCGCCGCGCGAACCAGCTACCTCGCCGTTCGAGCCGTCGAATACGAGTTCCAGCGCAGTCTACCGGAGCGAGGCGATGTGCTCGCGGCCGAGCTTCCGGACGAACTCCAAGCAGTGCTTGAGCGGCTCTGGGAAACAGCTGGCACGCGCCGCATCAACGGCGCCGCACCCGCGGAGCTGCGGATCGTTATGAGCCTGAAACGCAACTTGCTTCAGCTCGGCGACAATAGCGAACAGCCAGAGGGATGGGCCGCTCTTTCGGATACGGAACGCCTGCGCTTGCGACTCTTGGACGAACGCTACGAGGTCTATGACGAAGATGGGGTGTTCGTCGGCCGACGAATCCCGTTTAACCTTGTGCCCTTGGAGAGCGTAGGACTGGGCACAGCGCAAGGAATCTCGGTCTTCGCGGCCAACTCCTGCGCGGAGCGCGTTTGGTCCGTCAACGCAACCATCAGCGGCGACGAAGAATCCCTCTTCATTGGAGACGATCCCTCGTTTATCGACATCCAGCTACTGAAGAACAACAGCTTCTATAGCCAGTGGTGTGACGACGGGCAGGAGACCGACTTTCAGCAAGCGTCGGTCAGGCCATCCCGAAACCTCTTCGCCTCTCCGAGCGGAGGACAGGTCGGAGAACTTGGTCTCGGGAATAATAACGACCTCTTCAGCCGCGCCAGAATGCAAGCCTTCTTTAATGTCGATCGGGATGAATTCTCGGAGGATGCGTACGCCAACGGAGATAGCGCCGAGCTCGCCGGTCGCGGTCTTTATGGAGAGTATGCGATCTTCCTGCCGGCGGGCGTTCTCAGCGAAGATGGTGGCCCAGGTCTCAACCTCAACGTCGTTGAAGATATCCTTTTGAGGATCGACTACGTCTCGGTGGCGCGCTGAAGCGAGATGCTCGCCTCGACGAACGATCGAGACTTGATTCGTAGAGGCGAAAGCGTCATATCCCCTGTATGTCGCTTAAAGCTGCCCTCAATGATGAATCCCAGAAAAGCCAGATCGTCGCCGATACGGTCGCGCTTATTAATGACGAAGTCTCGGACAAGTCCGGTCTTTCCGGCATGGCCCTCAAGGCTGGCTACAAAACCATCAAAGGTGTGAAGCCTGGCTTTGTGGAGAACGTTGTGGACGGACTTCTTCCGGAGTTCGCGGACGCGCTCGACCCAATTCATGAGGAGGCGAAGAGCGCTGGAACGCCCGTCGGCCAGCACTTCAGCACCCAGAAGAGCCGCGTCGCGGATGCGCTCCTTGCGATCACGGATGCGAAAGCGGAAGGCTCCACCAACCGCGTCGTGAAAGGGACCTACTCAAAGCTCCGCGGCACCGCGAAGAAGCACGTTGAGGCCGCGGTTCCGCGCCTCGCATCGCTAATTTCCAAGTACTCGTAAAC
>JAHDCI010000192.1 GCA_020629955.1 Myxococcota bacterium
AGTGACAAACGCGAAGGAATGCGTGGACTGCCGATGCGTCAGCGACGGTTGCTGCTAGTCCCGAAAACGAGCGATTGGGTTTTCAGATCTCGTTGCTTTCAAAGCAACTCCTAGCCGCTATTGCTGGGCTCTTCGCGGACGTCTCGGTCGCCACGTCCGCGGAGTGCACGGCGGCGATATTCTCGGATGAGCGGGCGCGCGTCGCGGGAGAGCTGCGAGCGTGGCCAACGGCGAATGAGGGTACTGAGGGCTTCACGCGCGGTATCGAGGTCGTCGATTTCTTCTGCGCAGAGCGCGACGAGATAGGTTGCGTCCGCTTGTAGATCCCGGTCGATCTCCTGTTCGACAACCTGGCGGGCGTAGATGAGCGCCTCGGGTTGGCGGCCAAGACGGCGGAGTGCGCGGGCGAGCTGGTAGCGAACGGAGGGGATGTGCGCCGCTTCCTCGCGGAGGCGAATGGCGCTCTGAAGTTTCTCGGCGGCTTCGGCGTAGCGGCCGTTTCGCATCATCTCGAGGCCGCTTTGGTAAGCGGCGATGGAGAGGTCGAGGCGGAACTGATCGTAAGTATCACGGAAGAAGTTCACTTCGGCGCGCGATAGCTGGAGCTGCGTGATTTCCGGGTATTGTTCGACGACTTCTTCTCGTCGCTGCTCACGAATCAGCGCGTAGAACCGTTCGGCGCTGCGCTCCGCTTGTTCGCGTTCCCGGGAGCGTTGCGTTTCGGCATTCAGCTCGGATTCAAGCTCCTGCACCTGGGCTTCGAGATCGGATTTTTCTGCGTCAATTTCCCGGATCCGGGCGTCGGAGGCGAGCTTTAGCCCCACGAAGGAGATCACTGCGACGGTGACCAAAAAGACCGCCCCATTCCACTTAAAGCGGCGCTCATAACCCGCCTGGCGTTTGCCGATCGATTTGATATCGGCACCGAGCGCGTTGACGAGATTGTTCGTCTTGATCGTCAGGCCGCGAGACTCGATGATCTCTTTCTTAATCTCGCGGATCTCTTCGTCAGCATCCCGCATCGAGCTAGCTATGACCCACGCGGGCGCTGTCGTCGAGGAGTAGCATGCGGAGTTCTCTCATGAGGGCCTGGTGCAACACGCGCTCAAAGAACAAGACACCCACCCGCGACGATTCCTTTCCTCCTTCTTCTGAGGCATTCCGCGATTGCTCAGCGAGATTGTTGAGCGAGGCAGCGCTCCCGCTCCCGTTTGCCAAACCTTTGCGCTCGCTTACCGAAGGGAACCCGCTGACGACTTTGTCGACCCTTTGTCCGAACAACCCATTGAAAGCTGGGAAAGTGCAGTTACTCTACGTCTTGTCCGTTTGGACAAACCCTTGCCGGGGTGGCGAAATGGTAAACGCAGGTGATTTAAAATCACTCGTGGCAACACTTGCGGGTTCGACTCCCGCCCTCGGCACCATGGGGGGACCGCAAGAAGAAGAAGTGGGGGGCACGCTATGGAGAGGGTCGAGTTTTATCGAAGCGCAAAAAAGACCGCGCTCTTCTTCTCGCTGCAGGCCCTGGTGGTCTTCGCGCTTCTCCTGCTGATGACGGTCACTTTCCTCGGAATGACTCGAGGCGGCTTCGCGGGATTTGGGATCGTTTTGCTTGGCTTCGGGGGTGCGGTGAGCGCCTTCGTTTTCGCGGCAACGATCTTCGCGATGTGGAAGACTGGTGGTAAGCCGGACTTCGTGATCGACGAAGAGGGAGTTCACTCCGCCCCCTCTGGCTTCACTCTCCCGTGGGAGAATATCCTTCGCGCCGAAGTCCAGCGGGTGATGTTCTTGCCTGCCATCCGATTCCGCGTGCGGGATTTCGAGGAAGCGATCCGCGATCTGCCGGTCGAGAATCAACAGTTCCTTCGCGCAAGAGGAACGTTGGACATCCCGGTTCCGCTTTTGAAGGAGAGCGCCGAGGTGATTTGCGATGCAGTCAACGATGCGCGCCCAGGACACCGACCGTGAAACGATTCGTTCAAAAGGATGTCGATTACGACAGTTGTCTCGCTCACCGCGGAAGCGCTAACGCACTACGCCGAAGCGAGCTCTTCGAAGAGCTCGCTCACCGTTGCTTCGGTCGCCGAGTGAAGAAGCTCGAGAACGCGCTCCGGGCTCTCGGCTTGGAAGATCGCTTGCTCCAGAATTGGGTCGTGCGCGATGGCCTTGGAGAAGGCGGTGACGATTTCGAGGGAGCGGGCGCGGAGGCGATCGGGGATCGCCAGGAGGACAACGCCGTGTACGGCATCCGCACCCGAATCGCTCGTGAGGCCTTTTTCGCTCGTCCCCATGACGGCCATGAGGCGCTCTTCCCCGTCGACAATGACATGCGGGATCGAGAGGCCGTCGCCCGCGTAAGCGGACTCTTCGAGGCTGAGGAGCGCGTCAGCGCGGAAGCTTGATGGGTCGAAATTGGGCGCATGCTTTTCGACCAGGCGATCGGTGAGCTTGCCAACGGCTTCCGCGAGCGAGATCGCACCCAGGCCCGTCTCGATATGCTCGGCCTGGAGAAGGTCGACAAAGCCGCGGTTCTTCTCGGTCTCGCCGCTCTTTCGAAGCGCAAAGCGAGTGGTGATCGGACCGATGATCTCGTTCATCGTGACGGCGGTAATGCCCACCGCCAAGAAGAGCTCGGCGACGTCGGTGAGGAGCGGATCTTCCTGCACCGCAAACACGAGCCCAACCGCAACACCCGCCTGCGGAATAAGCGCCATGCCGAGGTAGTTCTGCAGCGTCTTCGGCGCACCATCGAGGCTCATCGCGAACTTCGCCGAGCCAACCTTGCCGAGGATTCGTGCGCCGACAAAACAGAGCGAGAGCAGCCCTGCCGGCACGAGGTACGCGAAGTTTAGCTCCATGCCCGCGAGCGTGAAGAAGACCGCGAAGATTGCATGCTCGAAGTCGTCGAACACCTGATGGCCGATCTCGTCCTTGTCGGGGGTGACATTCGCGAGCGTGATGCCGAGGAAGAGACAGGAGAGGAGCGGGGAGACGTCGAGGAAAGAAGCGAGGCCGGTCGCGAAAAGAATGGCAACCACGGAGGCGCTCACGAGATGATCGGAGCGGGCAACCTTGCGGGTCGCGCCGATCAGAAGAAGCCCGACAAAGAGACCGACGACCACGGGGCCGAGGATCTGAAAGCCGACGCCCAAGATCATATCGGCGAGCTCGCCGCCTTCGCTTCGCTGCTCTCGCGCGAAACTGCGCGCGATTTCGAAGAGCAGAATGCAGGCCATATTGTTCAGCGCGACGCCGGCGACGAGGGTGCGCACGAAGCTCCCCTTTGCGCCGGTTTCGGAGACGATCGCGACGACTGTCGCGGGTGCCGTCGCAACCGCCATGGTGGCGAACATGAGCCCGAGCGAGAGGTCATCGACCCCGTAGATCTGCATCGCGCCAAAGACGAGCGCAGGGGTCAGCGTCATCTCAAAAAGAAGGAGAAGCCCAAGGCGCTTCATGTCTTTTCGGAGCGCTCGGAAATTCAGATGATTGCCGACCGCGACAGCGATGAGCCCGAGGGAGAAGAGCGTCAGCGGGCGTAGACCGTGAAGGGCTTCCGGATGCAATACGCCGATCACGCTCGGTCCGAGGATGGCGCCAATGATGATTTGCCCCGTGATCGAGGGCGCGCCGAGCTTCTTCGCGAGCGCGCCGCCGACGATGCCAGCGATGAGCACGATCGAGAGCGTGAGCATGGGGTTTCCGACGCCAAGGCTCTCAAAACCGAGCACGCTATGCGCGACTTCGTGCGCGATATGCGCGGCCTCGTGGGTGGTTTCGACTGCTTGTGCTGCGGGCATAGATGTCGGGTGTGGACTGATAGATGCGTCAGCCCGAGGCGGAACTATACGCCGAAAGAGCCGTTTCGCTACGGGGCGAGATGGCTCAGCGTTCGCTGTTGATGGAGGATAGCGTTCGCTCGAGCGAATACGCAGGTGCGTAGCCGAGTTCACCGCGTGCCCGGGAATCGTCAACCATGCAGAGGTAACGGATGAAATCGAGCTCGGGCGCTGGGAATGAGGTCATGCGCAGACGCCACGCGCGCTGCAGAAGCGAACGTGCCGCAAACGAAGGAACGGTGCGTCCTTCCTTTCCGAGCATCTCGAGGAGACGCGAGAGCGGAAGCTCCCCCGGGCCCTTGAGATTAAAGACGCCGCGCGCGCCGGGCTTGAGCGCGAGCTCGATTGCGCGAACGACATCGCGCTCGTGAATGACCTGCACCATCGGGTCGTAACCGAGGAGAGTCCACGGGCGCTCAAGGCGCAGGTAGTTGCTCGGCGCGTTGCGTACGCGTCCGAGAATATGAACGGGCCTTAGAATGACCGTTTCGGTCTCCGGTTGCTTCCAGAAGAAGCTCTGCGCGACCATATCGAGGTTCACGAGATCGCGCATCGCGCGGAAGGCCTGCGAGCCGAGTAGCGGGGCCTCTTCGCTGAGAAACTGCGGATTGTCCGGATGGGAGCCGTAGACGTTGGCGCTCGAGAGCACGACGAGTTTCTTTACGCCGAATTCAGAGACGTATTGAACGAGCTTATCGAACGCGACGACATTCCATTTGTGGCGGTCGCGATCACTTGCGCGCGGGTCGTGAAGCACGCCGAGATGAACGACCGCGTCGATCTCACTTCCGCGGAAGAGATCACGGGTCTTGCTGCGACGAATATCGAGTGCGTGATGCACCACGTCTTTGGGGCGGTTCGGGAATGGACGGCGGTCGACGCCGATCACGTGATGCGTGCGATGGAGCCGGCGCACCAGGAGCTGTCCGAGACGGCCGACGGCGCCCGTTACCAAGATGCGAAGACGCTGGTCGGCTGCATCTCCGCCCTCGATCACCGGTGTGCCTTTGGGCTTCTGCTTGGCTACCGGCGATTTCGCGGCTCGTTTCGATGCCCGAGCGGACTTTGCGGTGGTCTTCGACGGTTGCTGCGCCGATGTTGCGCGTGCCTTTTTGGTCGTGCGCTTTTTGGTCGTGCGCTTTTTGGTCGTGTTCTTTTCGACCGTCCGCTTTTTGGTCGTGCGCTTTTGGGTCGTCTTTTTCCGACGAGCTCGCGGTGGATCAACGGCGTTCTCACTCGCTTCGGAGGAAGCGGCGGCTTCTTTCGCGCGCCTTGCGCGGGCTTTGGGCTTTGACCCTTCGCTCAAGAGTTCTGGCCGTCCGTTTCAGCCGGCGCCTCTTCCGCACTCTCGGCGGCGGCATCGGTTGTTTCTTCGGCACTCTCAGCCTCTTCTTCGGCCGGCTCGCTCGCGAGTTCTTCCTCGGTCACCTGTGGCCCTGCTTCGCTCGGGGGCTCTTCGCCAGCTTCGACTTCGACCGCTTGGGCGGTGATCTCCATCGTGGCCTCGAAGATTTCCCCTGCCGCGATCGTGAAGCGATTACGTCCCGCGAAGGGCACATCAAGACGCGGGTCCATATAGTGCCAGTTCATCACGAAGGAGCCCTCGGTCTCTGCCGGCGTAATGTCCGTGACGCGGATGGCGAGCCAGGGGGTATTTGAGAATGCTTCTTCGTACCATCCGAAGATCGACTCGCGACCATCGTGACGGGTCGGCTGATCGAGTGCCGTTCGGTTAAAGGGCTCCACCAATGAGCCCGCCTCGGAAAAGAGCATCGTCACGGCGCGGGCGTCGCGGCGATTGAAGTGCGCTGCGTAGTGCCGAACAACCTGCTCCGGGTCGCGCATGCGCGCGGTTTCGGGAGCGTAGACCATGCGAACTTCGTATCCGCCGCACCACTGGCTGCGCTGGATAAAGACCTCGAGGAAGTCACCGCGCTTGCGCACATCCGCGGGGCGCTCGAAATCCGGCTGCACCGGGCATTCACCAAGGGTCACGCGACTCTCTTCGCGCATGCGCCATGCATCGTCAGCGCTCGTTCCGGGCGTCATGCGCTGGATGATCGTTTCGGTGCACGCATCGCCGAAGCGATGGTCGTAGGTCATCATGAGACCATCGGGGCCCGACTCAATACCAAGCACTCGCTGGAACTGTTGCGATGAAAGGTCGAGGGGCCCTTCGGTGCAATGCGCTTCGACAAAGCGCCACTGCGTGCCGCCGACTTCCGGCCCCACGGGAAGCGTGCCTTCGAGATGATGGGTACGCTGCGCCTCAAGACCAACCCCGAGGTCACCGGATTCATCCGGCAGCGTTCGCTGCTCCGTCGGCCCACAAGCCAAGGCCAAAAGGCACAACCCTCCGAGAGAGATCCCGCGTCGCGAAGTCATCATGGTGGAAACGGAGCGCATTGCGCCCCGATCGTCAAGCCGCCGGCCCTGGCGAACGGTATTTTTCCGGCGTTTGCGAGCTAGTGCGTGGTTCACATCGCGAGAAGGGCCCTCTTCCGCCAGGAACCCCGATCTGAGCTTCGTTCTTCCTTCGACATACGCAGCATGTCGTTCGCGCTCCGAAGCTCGCCTCGGCGTCCCCTGACGAAAGATCTTCCCCTCCGTCGATGTGACCCCGCACTTCGCTCAGAACTCGTAGCGAAGGCGGAAACCGGTTCCGGTGATCTGTGCTTGCCAGACATTTCGAGCGCGTCCGCGCATCGGAAGACCGATGGAAAGCAAGGTTGTGCCCGCGATGGCGAGCGCGGTCGAGACGGGCAGTCCGATGATGAGTGAGGCGATTCCGCAATAGGGATCGTCTTCGCTGTTGAAACAAGCCGTCGTGAACGCGGCGGTCAGGCCAGTGCCGATGACGCCAAGCGCCAGCAGCGATCCTCCGAGACCCGCTTGAGCACGACCTCGATAGTGCACCCGCTCAACATCCTCGCGCATCAATACCAGGTCGGGCACTTCGTCTCCGTTGGTATCAACATTGACGCGATCCGGGCCTGCAGGGGAAGCGGTTCCGCGGATCGTGGAGCCATCCCGCATGATAATACGAGAGCTGCATGCGCTGGACCCGACCAGCACGCCAAGTGCGAGAACCAACGTCCAGTTCGTGCGGCGAGCGAGATGGCCGAGGGTGATGAGAGTTGCGGAGAGAAATTGACGGGAGAGATGGCGCAGATTCATGAGCATTCCGTGGATGTGAATGTGCCAAAGAGAGCAGAATCTGTGCCATTTACCGTTTTATTGATTTTATTAAATAAATATCGCTTGCAGGGCGGTGTGCTGGGGTCGCTGCACCGTGTGTGGCGCACTTTTGTGCCATTCGGGTTCGCGAACGTGATCCTGTGAAGAAGAGGATTGTCTCAAAGTGTCGCCCAGCCACCGAACAAAGCGAATCCATTGTAGCGAAGGTCACGTCATCGCACTTATCAATGTCTATTCTGCAACTCTTGCTCAACGCGTTCGACAATATTTTCGATCGACAACTCAGGTCCGTTGAAGACAACCTGTCCTTCCTTACCGACGATAATTGTCGCTGGGAACGTTCCAGCGAGAAAGAGGCTCCGTGCACTCGTTTCACCACCAGGAATACCGATGTTTTCTGGTGGTATATCAAACGAGTCAGACCACCTTTGACAATACTCTTCCGACGTTGGGTCGTGACGATCGTCTTCCAGAAGAACTTGCAAAAAGCGAACGGGTCGAGACGCAAAGTGCTCCATTAGCTCGTTTCGAAACACCCGCGCCTCGGCGACACAAGGTGCACACCAAGCGGCCGCCTTGAGAATTACGATGACTTCGCAGCCCTCCTCCATTGGGTAGATGAAGGTATCTCCGGAACATGTTCTGAGCGATACGCTAGGAAACACGCGGCCGATCCGAATCCCTTCCGGGGCATCGGAAACACGTGGACAGACAAGCGAACCATCGGGACCAGAACTGTCGATACTATCCGAGTCGCGCGAAGCATCTGCCAACGCGCCATCATCTAGACTCGAGTCGCCAGGAACGTCGGTCGTGGTGTCTGTCAATGCGCCATCGTTGATCCCGACGTCAGCAGCGCCCGCATCGATTGGTTTCTCGACGGTTTCGCAGCCAATCAATCCACAGAAAGTAAGAGCGATAGCCCATGTCCTCACGAAACTGCCTCGCAGATACGCGGCGTTCCATCGGCAGGAGGAGCGGAGCATTCAAACCCAGAAGGGCACTTCAGCTCCTCGTCATCGCACATCGGAACGCACGCACCGGCGCCGCAGCCGTAGCCCTCGCGACACTGTTCATCTGAGGTGCACGCTTTGAGGCAGAGACCCGCTTCACGGTCGTCTCTTCCGGTCGGGTAGCACACTTGGTCTTCACCACAGTTTGCGCGCAGGCCCGACCCAAACTCAGGGTCACACAGACGAGAACAATAACCCCCAATGAAGCCACCCGCGAAATCAGTATCGATGCAGGAACCGTGGCAAGTGTCGCCGGCGCCTCGCACGCATGGGTCTCCAACCGCGCCGCCGCTCGAGAGAGGAGCGACATTCACGCAGTATCCGGAATCTTCGTTGCACTGCGTGATCGACGGGTCACCACATTCTTCTTGCGATCCGCACTGCGTTAGACACGTGCTACCTTCGACTCCAAGTCGGCGGTACCAGGGCCCACACGTCCATCCATCTCTACAATCGGAGTTTCTTTCGCAGCTGGGGACACAAAGGCTCCCGCGAACGCAGGCACCGCCATTCATGCATTCACCGTCCGGGCACGGGATCGAGCAGAGCCCTCGACCGAAACCTCTGTCCGGCGGCTGACAAAACACCCCCGGCAACTCTTCGCAATCATCTACCGACTCACATGGTCCGTACAGGGGAGAAAGCTCGGCACTCTCTGATACATCTGGGGAGATGTCTGCGCCGCTGTCCTCGATACCAGCATCTGCAGAAGCGTCGGGTGCGGCATCTACGACGACGATAGAGTCGAGGCTTGCGTCGACTGGATCCGCGTCTTGATCGAGTACGGGTTCGGAGCATGCCCCGACAAGGAGAAGGATACTAAGACAAGTGTGGTGAATTGGGCGTGACTTCATGACGCGCTTCGTAAGCAAGTTCGCTCATCCGCTCCAAGTCAACGCCCGTACGTCGTTCCGAGATCTGAATATCCGGAAGCGTGAGAAGGGCGGTCTGACCTGCCCCCGTTTCTTCGGACTACTTGCTACCTGACAAGGGCCTCAGGGGTTGGGTTGGTTGCCGAGACATCGCTTGAAACTCGGCGGGGGTCAAATCGTGTCGGCTCGAGTCCGGCATCTCTTGGTTGGCGTGTTTTCGCCAAAGTTCGATGAAGACCATCGCCTCTTTCATCACCTCGATTTCCAAATCGCGCTCCGCCAACAGTTTCTTCAGCCGGCGATTCTCCATCTCCAGCTGCTTCAAACGCTTCGCCTCCGCGACATCCATGCCCGCGTACTTCCGGCGCACGAATAGACCGTCTCACGGGTTACCCGTACTTCTTCGCTGCCGCCGCGACCGACGTCTCCTCCGCCTCGCGGAGAATCTTCACCTTCTTCTCTTCGCTAAATCGACTCTTCTTCATCTGCTCTCTCCATCTCGAGAGCCCAGTTTGTCAGATTTGCAGCGGTCCGAAATTCGGGGAGCAGGTCAGGTCCACGTCGAGCTAGAACGTTTGGTTTGCTTCACCTCTCAAATCTGAGTGAGCCGCAAAGCGAAAACGGTGCGGCCTCTAGAACGTTGTTTTCGTTTCAGTTGGTCGGCACTATGAAGGAGTGGGACTTCGAACGACGCTTCTGCTCGGCCTGCTGCTCGCGTGCAGCTCGACTT
>JAHDCI010000021.1:0-3178 GCA_020629955.1 Myxococcota bacterium
TCGTCGAACTTAAGGTCGAGGTGCCTTGGGATCGCGTTTCCGTTCACCTCGAGCGTACGTACAAAGAGATCGCGAAGCATGCGCAGGTTCGTGGATTCCGACGCGGGAAGGTGCCCCGCCATATTCTTCAAAAGGTCTACGGTGACCGCGTCCGCGAGGAAGTGGCTTCGCTGGTGATTGAAGATGGTCTCGTGCACGCCGTCGAGGAGCACGAGCTTTTGGTGGTCGCGCAGCCAAATGTTGAGCCGCCGTCGATCAAGAAAAACGCGCCTTGCGCTTTCACGGCGACGCTTGAGGTTCGCCCGAAGATCGAAAAGGTCAGCTTCAAGAAGCTCGATGTCGAAGTGGAACGTGTCGACGTCACCGACGAGCAGATCGACGAGCGAATCAACGCGCTGCGCGAGCGTAGCGTTACGATTCAGGAGCCGGAGAAAGCACGCGCCTCAAAGGCCGGTGACGAGCTTACGATCGACTATAGCGTCAGCGTCGATGGCGAAACCATCGAAGAGCTGACGTCGGAGGCGAAGGAAGTTGTTCTTGGCGAAGGCCTCCTGCCGGAGTTCGATGCGGGCCTTCAAGGCGTCAACGTCGGTGATGAAGTTGAGATCGGCGTGGACTTCGAGGAAGACGCCGGCCACCCGGCGCTGAAGGGCAAGCACGCGACGTTCACCGTGAAGGTCTCGAAAATCATGGAGCGTATCCTCCCGGAGATCGATGACGACTTTGCCGATGAGCATGAGTACGAGTCGCTCGCGGCGATGAAAGAAGCGATCCGCGGAGAGCTTGACGAAGCGGCCAATCGTGAGCGCGAGACTCGCCTCAAGGTCGCGCTCATCGACTCGCTGATCGCGAAGAACGAAGTACCCGTTCCCCCGACGATGCTTGAGGACCAGCGGAAAGAAATGCTGCAGCAGATGCTGACCTTCTCCCAAATGCTCGGTCAGCAAGTGACACCGGAAGACCTCGAAAGCGTCGGCCCGCGTGCGGAACGTCGTGTGAAGGCCGGCCTTCTTCTCTCCGCGCTCGCGCGTCAGGAGAAGCTCGAGGTCACCGATGCGGACATCGATACGAAGCTCGGCGAGATGGCGGAAAAGACCGGCAAGCATATCGCGAAGCTCAAGGCCGACTACCAAGGCGAGCGCCGCGAGCAGCTGGAAAATGAGCTACTTGAGGAGAAACTTTTGACGTTGGTCAAGGAGAGCGCCAAGATCCGCGAAGTCGAGCCCAAGGCCGACGCGGAAGAAGAATGAGCGAACGCCACCTGCCCCTCCCCATTATCATCGAATCCACCCATCGCGGAGAGCGTGGGTGGAGGCTCTTCGATCGGCTCCTCAAAGATCGGATCATCTGGCTCGGAACGCCGGTCAGCGATCCGGTGGCAAACTCGATCGTCGCGCAGATGCTCTTCCTCGAGTCGCAGGACCCCGAGAAAGAAATCACCATCTACATCAACAGCCCAGGCGGTAGCGTTACCGCGGGGCTCGCGATTTACGACACCATGCAACATGTTCGCGCTCCGGTTTCGACCGTCTGCGTCGGGCAGGCAGCGTCGATGGCGGCGTGGCTTCTGGCCTCGGGTAGCGCGGGACGACGTCGCGCGCTTCCAAACAGCCGCGTCATGATTCACCAGCCTCTTGGCGGAATTAGTGGCCAGGCGACCGATATTGAAATTCACGCAAACGAGATCCTCCGCCTTCGCGGCTGGATGAACAACATCATGGCATCTCACACGGGCCAAGATGTTGAAACGATTGCGAAAGATACAGAACGTGACCGCTATATGAGCGCGAGCGAAGCAAAGGCTTACGGGATTATCGACGAGGTCGTCGAACGGTGAGCCGTTCTCTCGTGGGGGATACGACGAGAGAGCTGTCCTGGCAGATGGGCACAAGCTTGCCCGCCTCGATTTGCAGCGCTAGTATCCGAAAACCAACTCAGAGGCCCTTTTTCGAAGGGTCTCTGCCCTCCACCAACTCAGGATTTCCGTGGTAGACCGAAGGCGCGACGACAACCAACACTTGACCTGTTCTTTTTGCGGAAAGTCGCAAAAAGAAGTCAAAAAGCTGATCGCGGGACCCACCGTTTACATCTGTGACGAGTGCATCCAGCTCTGCAATGACATCATCGCAGAAGAGGTGGACCGTTCGGATTCGAACGAGTCCGCTCAGCCCCTACCAAAGCCCGCGGAGATCAAAGCGATCCTCGACGAGTATGTGATCGGGCAGGACCGGGCGAAGAAAGTTCTCTCGGTTGCCGTTCACAATCACTACAAGCGCATCGATAGCAAGATGGGCGCGGGTGAGGTCGAGCTTCAGAAGTCGAATATCCTTCTGCTCGGCCCGACCGGCAGTGGCAAAACGCTGCTCGCTCAGACCCTCGCGAAGATTCTGAACGTTCCCTTCGCCATCGCGGACGCGACGACGCTTACCGAAGCCGGCTACGTCGGTGAAGACGTCGAGAATATCATCGTGCAGCTGCTGCAGAATGCAGACCACGACCTGGAACGCGCGCAGCGCGGTATCGTCTACATCGACGAGATCGACAAGGTCGCTCGAAAGGGAGACAACCCGTCGATTACGCGAGATGTCAGCGGCGAAGGTGTTCAGCAGGCGCTCCTCAAGATTATCGAGGGAACCATCGCGAACGTTCCGCCGAAGGGTGGTCGTAAGCATCCCCAGCAAGACTTCTTGCAGATCGACACGTCCAATATTCTGTTCATCTGCGGCGGCGCCTTCGTTGGCCTCGACCAGGTGATCGAACGCCGTATCGGCCAGAAGTCACTCGGTTTCGGAGCGGACATCGCGGCCACGAGCGAGCGTAAGCTCGGCGAGCTGCTCGAGCAGGTACAGCCTGAGGACTTGCTCAAGGGCGGGCTTATTCCGGAGTTCATTGGCCGCCTGCCGGTCATTGCGACGCTTCACGAGCTTAACGAGGACGCCCTCGTGGATATCCTCACGAAGCCGAAGAATGCCCTGGTGAAGCAGTACGCCAAGCTCTTTGAGCTCGATGGCGTGAAGCTCAGCTTTGCGAAGCCCGCGCTTCAGGCGATCGCGCAAGAATCGCTTCGGCGCAAAGCGGGTGCTCGAGGCCTCCGGGCCATCATGGAACACTCGATGCTCGACATCATGTACGAGATCCCATCGCAGTCGAATATCAAGGAAGTCGTGATCAGCGAAGA
>JAHDCI010000021.1:3278-47746 GCA_020629955.1 Myxococcota bacterium
TCATGTACGAGATCCCATCGCAGTCGAATATCAAGGAAGTCGTGATCAGCGAAGACGTGGTTGCGAAGGGGGATAAGCCCTTGATTGTATACGAAAAAGAGGCCGAACTCGCGTAAGGCGGCTTGCCTCTCGCCCTCTCGTGTCCAGGTTGGGCCGAGAGGGTTTTCTGCGTCCTGAGGGCGCTTCTATTCAACCAAACGAGACTTATGTTTTTTCATCGAAACGACAACGGCGAGGACACGCCGGAAGGAACGGCACGCCAGGTTCTTCCGCTCTTGCCGCTCCGCGATATTATCGTTTTCCCGCACATGGTCGTGCCGCTCTTCGTAGGACGCGAACGTTCGATCGCTGCGCTTGAGGAAGCGATGAGTCAAGAGAAGGAGATTCTCTTGGCGGCGCAGAAGAAAGCGAAGACCAACGATCCGACGCCGGAGGATATCTACGAAGTCGGAACGGTCGGTACGATCGTTCAACTTCTGCGACTTCCGGATGGGACCGTGAAGGTGCTTGTCGAAGGAAAGCGCCGGGTCACGATTCAACGTTTCGTTCCAAGCGATGATTTTTTCGCGTGCGAAGTTGAAACGCTCGCCGAGACGATCTCCGAAGGCGTCGAGTACGAAGCGCTCATGCGAAGCGTGAAGACCGCGTTCGAGAGCTACGTCAAGCTCAACAAGCGTATCCCGCCCGAGATGCTCGTGACCGTTCAGGCGATCGAGGAACCCTCTCGTCTCGCCGACACCGTCGTGGTCCACCTCATGAGCGTGAAGCTTGGCGACCGCCAAGAGATCCTCGAGACGACCGACCCTGCGAAGCGCCTTGAGCGTCTTCTGAAGCTCATGAACGCCGAGATCGAGATTCTTCAGGTTGAGAAGAAGATCCGTTCCCGCGTGAAGAAGCAGATGGAGAAGAGCCAGAAGGAGTATTACCTCAACGAGCAGATGCAGGCGATCCAGAAAGAGCTGGGCGGCCGCGACGAGTTCAAGAGCGAACTGGAAGAGATGGAGGACCGTCTCGGCAAGAAGAAGCTCACCGAGGAGGCAACGCTGCGTGTCCGCAAGGAGCTGAAGAAGCTCAAGATGATGCAGCCGATGAGTGCGGAGGCGACGGTCGTCCGAAACTACCTCGATTGGATTCTCACGCTCCCCTGGTTTGAGAAGTCAGAAGAGAACTACGATATCGATGAAGCGGAATCGGTGCTCGACGAAGACCACTATGGTCTGAAGAAGCCGAAAGAACGCATTCTCGAATATCTCGCGGTCCAGGCGCTCGTGAAGAAGCTCAAAGGCCCGGTCATCTGCCTGGTCGGCCCGCCCGGCGTCGGTAAGACCTCACTCGCGAAGAGCATCGCTCGCGCGACAGGGCGCGAGTTCGTCCGGCTGAGCCTCGGTGGCGTTCGCGATGAAGCCGAGATTCGTGGTCATCGCCGAACGTATATCGGTGCGCTTCCTGGTCGACTCATTCAATCGCTCAAGAAAGTCGGAACGAATAATCCCGTGATGCTTCTCGACGAGATCGACAAGATGACGAGCGACTTCCGTGGGGATCCCGCTGCCGCGCTGCTCGAGGTTCTCGACCCCGAACAGAATCACAACTTTAACGACCACTACCTCGACCTCGATTACGACCTCTCCGACGTGATGTTCATTACGACGGCGAACTCGCTCTCGGGTATTCCGCTTCCCTTGCGGGACCGCATGGAGATTCTGGAACTCTCCGGATATACCGAGTTCGAGAAGCTCAACATCTCGGTTCGCTACCTCGTGCCGCGCCAGCTAAAGGCGGCAGGACTCGAGGACGTGGATGTGGAACTCACCGAGAACGCGATCCGAACGATCATTCATCACTACACTCGCGAAAGTGGCGTGCGAAACCTCGAGCGTGAGATCGGCAGCGTTTGCCGCAAGATCGCGCGCCGTGTGCTGAAGGAAGGCAAGGACGCGAGTTATCGCATCGCCGCCAAGAATATCCCCGAGCTGCTGGGTGTACCGCGCTACCGTCCCAACAAGTCAACCGAATCGGATCTGATCGGGATGACAAACGGTCTAAGTGTGTCGAGCTATGGTGGCAGCGTTCTCGAATGCGAAGCCGCCATCCTTCCCGGGAAGGGCAAGCTGGTCATCACCGGGCTGCTTGAGAAGGGAATGCAGGAGTCGGCTCAAGCGGCGATGAGCTACATCCGTTCGCGCCATCGCGCGCTTGGGCTCGAAGAAGACTTCCACGAGAAGTACGACGTGCACGTTCATTTCCCCGAGTTCGTTCAGAAGGACGGTCCAAGTGCAGGCATCACGATGGCGACCAGCATTGCCTCGACGTTCTTGAGGATCCCGGTCCGAAAGAACGTTGCAATGACCGGAGAAATTACGCTTCGCGGTCGCGTTATGCCGATCGGTGGCCTGAAGGAGAAGATGCTCGCGGCGCACCGTGCGGGGATCGATACCATTCTGGTTCCCCGCGAGAACCGGAAGGACCTACGGGAGATCCCGCGTCGTGTCCTCAACGTCATGCGGGTCGTACTTGTCGAACATATGGATCAGGTTCTGACCGAGGCGCTCGTTCTCTCCGACCCGGATTCTCTCTTTGGCAGCAATCGAGCTCACCCACTCGAGTACCGTCACGGGAAGCTTGTGAAGAACGACGCGCCCGGAGCGGAAGTTCCCGCACCAACCGTCGACGCTCCCGGCGCCCAGCAGTAACGCCGGGCTAACGGAAGACGCCCTCACCGACGGTGAGGGCGTTTTCGTTTCGGGCTATTCGCCGTCCTCTCGAGTCGCTGTTTCGAGTTCAAGACCGCGCACGATATTTTCGCCGAACCAACGGTGATAGCTTGGGCTACCTCCATCCTCGAAGTCGATACCAAGCCTCTTCGCGATCGCCTCGCCGGCGATCGATTCTCCGACTGCGATGACCGCGAGGTGATAGAGCATGGCCCGAGTGTCGAAGCCATCTTCGCTTGTGTCTCGCAGACCAAAGCGAACGTCTCGCCACTGGTTCATTGCTTCGACGATGACGTTCAGGTCCGGGAGTTCAAGCTCTCCGACGTGGCCGCTCATCATTAGCCACGCGACGAGGCGACCGAAATCATCCGATTGAACGCGCTGAAACAGCCCGTGAATCGCCCCCGGGAGATCTTCGCTCTGAGCTGATGCGAGCTCCACCAACCCTCGCAATAGTGACTCTCGCGCCGTGTGGAGCGAACGGGTGGTCAACGCCTTCAGGAGCGCATCGCGGCTGCCAAAATGATGGAGTAGCGTGGAGTGCCCCATGCCAGCGCGACGTGCGACCTCCTGAATCCGAAGGCCAGCGGGACCCACCTCTCGCACCACTTCGGACGCCGCCCGAAGGATCTCCGCGCGAGCTTCCTCCGGTGTTCTACGGATCCGTGGCATTTCTGCATCCTACCAGAAAACGTGACCGCTTCGGTTCGAAATGCGCAAAAACTCTTTGGATTCGGTAGCTTGGGTGCTTGCGTTGGTCGTTCGCGCCACACGCTCTTCACGACGGATGGCCACGGGGAGTCTTGACGGAATGCCTTATCGACATTATTGTCGATAGTATGGAGCCCACTTTTTCTGAAGCCTCTTTGTCCCCGTCGTCCTCTGCAAGCGCGCGACCGACCATTCACGTACGTCGCCCGAAGTTCGACTTCGATGATATCGATCGTCCATTCTTCTACCGGGACAACCCCATTTTGAGCGCGTTCTTTGTCTCGGTCTCAGCTGCGTTTCCGCCGGGCGAAGCTGCCTTCATTCGCGCCGTAAAGCGCTACGAGGATGAGATTCAAGATCCGAAGCTGCGCCAGGATATCCGGGAGTTCACGCTCCAAGAGGGCCTTCACTCCTTTCATCATCGGCAAATGAATAAGGCATTTGAGCGCGTCGGATACGCTGCGGATTCTGCCAGCCAGCGCTGGGATGAGATTATCGAGGCCGAGAATGCCAGCGACGAAGATGCACTCGCTCGGACGGTCGCGATGGAACACATCACCGCCGTGATGGCCAAAGTTGCGCTCGAGAACCCTGCATTGCTTGCGCCGATGCCCGAGTCTCTTCGACAGGCATTTGCGTGGCACGCGATCGAAGAGATCGAACACAAATCGGTAGCGTTCGAGGTGTATATGAAAGTGATCGGCGACCGATGGCGCCTGCGGCGCGCCTTGCTTCATCAGCACCGCTCGTTCTTTTCGACGGCCCGGACGATTCAGTTCGAGCTGCTTGGAAAACTCGATTACCAGCCGACGATGAAGCACCGAATCGAGGCCTTGCGTCAGTTCCTTCAGCCGCGCGGGATCTTTCGTGCCCTGGCGGGTGAATCCCTCCGTTTCATGGGGCAGGACTTCCATCCCTGGGACGTCGATGAGTCGGCACTCATCGGCGACGCAGAGCAGATGCTCGATCCCGCTTATCGCGCCGCGTGAGAGCTCACTCGCCCCGCCTCGGCATCTTTGTTCGACGCACTACTTCGAGCGAAATAGCCCGACCCCGAACCCGCGGGCAGGAGAACGGGACGTGGCGGCTTGGCGGACCAGGTCGAGCGCGATGTACGCCGCGTGCAATCGGATTCGTTCCCGTCCCCCGCGGAGCTGGTGGCGCACAGTATAGAGCTCGTCGCCTTTTGCGAGACCAAACCAGACAGTGCCGACCGGCTTCGCTTCGGTCCCCCCGCCGGGGCCGGCAATTCCCGTAATGGCAACCGCGATATCGGATCCCGCGCTGCGCTTTGCACCTTTGGCCATCGCGCCAGCGGTCTCTGCGCTGACGGCTCCGAAGCCGCGCAGGGTATCGGTGGAAACATTCAAGAGAGAGGTTTTCGCCGCG
This sequence comes from Myxococcota bacterium, assembly GCA_020629955.1. Classification (GTDB taxonomy): domain Bacteria; phylum Myxococcota_A; class Polyangia; order Polyangiales; family Houyiibacteriaceae; genus JAHDCI01. The sequence goes on from JAHDCI010000021.1 coordinate 8,093, forward strand.
TTTGAGTATGTGACGAGACTCGCGAGGAAGTAATCCGAAGCCCCAGGGGCCTCGGTCAACATCGAGCCGACCATCCCGCCAGTGCACGACTCTGCGACCGCGAGTGTTAGGCCTGCCGAACGTAGCTGCTCCCCGACGATCGCCGGGAAAGAATCTTCGCGTTCGCCGTACGCGGCTTGACCGAGTCGGTTCTTGATTTCCCGTGCGACGTCTCGTGCGCGTGACTCGCACTCCGCGGGGCTGCCGTTCGTCGCGAGGATCTTCAATTCAACTTCTGGAAACTCGACGCGGTACGCGATGGTGACGTCTGGGCGTTCATGTAGGTCTCGGATGCGATCGGCGATGCTCGCCTCGCCCATCCCGAAGACGCGGACGTGTACCTGATTCGCACTTCGTTCGGAGCGGGCTGAGATTGCCGGAACGACCGTCTCGTCGAACATGCGCTTCATCTCCCGGGGCACGCCGGGAAGAAAGAACGCGACTTTTCCGCTTTGCTCCACGCAGAAGCCGGGGGCAGTTCCGGTGGGGTTCGGAATAACAGAAGCCGACTTTGGTCGGTCTGCCATCTTCATCCGACCTTCGGTGAAAGGCAGGCCTCTGTTCTCATATGCGCGGCGAAGCTCCGCGAGCGCTTGATCGTCACGGACTACCTCTTCGCGCAGCGCCTGTGCGGCCGTCACCGCCGTAAGATCGTCGTCAGTCGGGCCAAGCCCGCCCGTCGCGATCACGACCTCGTGTCGTCCGAGCAGCTCTTGGATCGCGCGCACGAGCGATTCCTCTTCGTCCGCCACAGTGAGGTGCTCTCCCACCGTGAACCCCAGCGCGATCAACTGTTCGCTGAGCCAAGTTGCGTTGGTATTTACCAGCTCACCTCGGGTGAGCTCGGTACCGATGGATAAAACGGCGGCCGTCATGGGGGCCTAGAAGTTTGGTGCTCTCCGTCGTTCAGGTCAATCTTCGCGTGTTCTTTTAGCGTACGCGGTGGCCGCGTCCGGCCTCCTTACAGAGGTTTCGCGCGAAGTCCTCCTCGCCTCGGCGCGGCTTCTGCACTTCCGCAGGCATCTCGAGCATGAATCGGTTAAGGTCCTCGCGTGGGCAATATCTCTCGATTCCTAGCGCAGTGGCTTGTCGTATTCGTGCTAATCGGCTGCTCGCGCTCGGCCGCCATCGCGCCTCCCTCGGAGACTCTCCGGGAAATCGCTGTCGCGCTTCGAAACGCGGACGCGGAGGCGTTGCACGCGCGCCTTCAACCGGCGCTCCGTGAACAAGTGACGGTCGAGGCGATGCGGGCTTCGCTTGAGCTGTCTGAGGGAGAGGCCGAGGGGCTCGCGGGCGAGCTTGGCGAGGCGTCGCTCACTCCCGTGATGCAATTGGAGACCTCGAGAGGAGAGGTCGTCGAACTGCGCTCAGAAGACGGCGCATGGCGAGTACACGGTGGGGTCTTTGTGCCGGTGCTTTCCAGCCCCGAAGACGCTGTGCGATCACTCCGGGCCGCGCTTCAGAGGCGCTCGTTTGAAGCGATGCTCGATGTTCTCGCTCGAGGCCCTCGCAGCGACCTGCAGTCCGAACTTGAACGCTTCATCGAAGACACGGCCGATCCGCTATCGCTTCATGCCGAGATCGATGGCAATCACGCGCGCGTGCGCATCGGTTCGGGTCGCGTCGTCCATCTTCTGCGAGAGGGCGGAGAGTGGCGAGTGGAGCGGATCGCGGAGAGTGTTGCGACCCCGAGCCGCCGAGTCGCGCCGCCTCAATGAACGAGCAGGCCCGCGCTTATTGGGAGAGCTTTGCCGCCACACTCGAAGAGGCTCCGGTCTTCGAAGATGTGCTCGTATTCCCTTTCGGAGCCGACCCGGAAACCCAGCGTGAATGCGCTGAGCTCGTGCTTTGTGGAAAGAAGACAGCGACGGCGTCGCTGCGCTGGGTTTATGATGCGTACCCCGAGGAGCCGATCCCTCGCGCGGACGTCTATTCTGTGGTTCTCGACGAAACCGGTTCGCCCGTCGCGATATTGCAGAATACGGAAGTGCGGGTCGCACCCTTCGACGAAGTGAGCGCCGAGCACGCTTTTCTCGAAGGGGAGGGCGACCGAACGCTGGCGTATTGGCGGGAGGTGCACTGGCGCTTCTTTGCCGAGAGTTGTGCATCGATCGGGCGTGAGCCGCATCCGAAGATGCCGATTCTCCTGGAACGATTCGTGGTCCGTTACCCGGGCTCTTGACCCGTTTATTGCATGGCTCGCGCGCAAAGATCATGATGGCGCCTGGCGGATTCCGGGCGACCGTTTTGAGCGAATATGAGCGAAGCTTCGAAAAAGAACGAACCAGCGCAGCCTTCCCTGCGACGGTCGCTCGGTCTGACTGCGCTCGTCGGGGTAGCGCTGCTCTACGCGATCCCCTACGCGCCGAGAAATGGGGTGACCGACGAGGAAGTTCGGATTCATACGACCGCGTCACTCGCGGAATCAGGGAGCTACTCGCTCGGCGATATCCGTCGCCGCTGGGGGCAAGCGAGCGACACCGCGTGCGTTGAGCGGAGTCGAAGGGGACGTGTCTATCGGTGCAGCAGCACCGGTGTCCGGCCACGTTTAAGCCGTGCGTACTTTTCCGCCAAAGCGCCCTTTGCGAGCTGGCTCGCGCTCCCGGGCTACCAGCTTCACCGAGTCTTCGCTGCCCCTCCGGGAAACCTCGCGCTCGCGACCTGGCTCTCGCGATGGACGGGCAGCTTTCTCCCATTTCTGTTCTTTCTTTTCTTTGCGCATCGGTGGTTCGGACGGCGAATGCGGAGCGCGTTGCTCCGTGACCTCAGTTGGTTCGCGCTGGCATTTGGACCTGCGCTCTTTGGTCGCGCTCTCGTTCTCGGGGGACACGTTCCCGCGGCGTGCTCGGCGTTTGCTTCGTTCATGCTTCTTTCGGACATCGACCGCAGCGAGCTTGGGGCAGGAACCCGGCCGCGTCTTTGGTGGAGCGGGCTTTTTGCCGCGGCCGCGGCAGGTTTCGATTATCCCGCGGCGTTCGTGAGCATCGGTCTATTCACGTACATGCTCGGACTTACGCGAGCGAAGCGATCTTCCGTCTTCCTGTTCCTATTCGGCGCGCTCTTTCCGCTGACGCTTTTGCTTCACTTTCACTGGTCTGCTTTTGGAACCCCTCTAACCTTGCCCCACTACTTCCGTGAGGATGTTGCGCGGCGAGCGTATCGAGGGTCGTTCTTTGCGTTGCTTCACTTGCCGATGGAGGCGATTCGCGATCAGCTCGTGCACCCACGACTTGGGCTTCTCGTGACGACGCCGATGCTCGTGTTGAGTCCCCTCGCGCTGCGAATGGTCCGAGGTTGGCGCGCGATAATTGCTCTTGTGACGGCGCTGGTCCTGCTCTGGTTTTCGGCGTCGATCCAAAACTGGGAAGGCGACGGAGGCTATGGGCCACGTCACCTGATTGTCCTCGTTCCGTTTCTGCTCGCCGGAGTTGGGCTTAGCCTCGACCGACTTCGTCTGAAATGGTTGGCGGAATCCGCAGCGCTCGGTGCGTCGCTCGCCGGCATATTGCTCACGCTTTGCGTCGCCGCGATTCCGCGGATGCCGGAACTCCGGGTGCCCGTCGAGGAACTCTTTCACGGCATGCTCGCGCAGGGCTATGGACCCCGAAATCTACTCTCCCCCTGGGGGGTCGAAGGCCTCTTCGCCTATCTACCGCTCGCGCTGCTCATGTTCGGGGGGCTGGTTTGGGTTTTGCGCGGGGCGTCGACTCAGCTGCTTCGAATCAGCGTTTTGGGTGCCGCCGCACTCCTGCTCTTCCTGGTCCCATCAACCTTCCGGCGGGCGGGAGATGAGTTCTCACGGGCCCGTGCCGCCGCGCTTTATGAGGAGTGGGGAGATAGTTCGGGCGGGACTCCCGAGCGTCTTGAGCGGGAGCTCGCAGAAGCAATGCAAACCGGGGCGGCCGAGCCGGTGTTGCGTGAGCTTCTCGAAGACCTCCATGAGCGATATCGGGCGCAGCACCGCTCCGAAGATGTGCGCCGGATCCGTGCGATTGGAAGCGCTCGTGACATCTCGCTTCGAGTGCGTGGTTCAAATCGCTAGAAGGGCCCTCTTCCGCCAGGAGCGCTGAGCCGAGCTTCGCTTTTCCTTCGAACGACTCGGCACGTCGTTCGCCTGTCGAAGCTCGCCTCGGTGCCCCTGACGAAAGATTATCCCGTCTATCGATTTGATCCCCGCACTAGCGGGAGAGGAATCGCTCCATCTTCGCTGACCAGCGCCTCGAAGCTCGCGTCCGCCGCATAACTTTGGTAAAAAATGTCTATGCGCGTCGCTGTTTATCCCGGCTCCTTTGATCCCATCACTCGTGGTCATACCTCGATCCTGAAGAGCGGCCTCGTCGCCTTCGACCGAATCGTAATGGCGGTCCTGCACAACCCACGAAAGAACCCTTTGTTCACCGTGGAAGAGCGCAAAGAGCTAATTCGGGAGTCGGTCGTGGAAATGGGGGAAGACCCCTCGCGGGTGGAGGTCGATGCGTTTGAGGGGCTGCTCGTCGACTATTGCCGCCACAAGAATGCGCGCGTTGTTCTGCGTGGCCTCCGCGCTGTCGCGGATTTCGAGTACGAACTTCAGATGGCGAATATGAACCGCCACCTGAACGAGAATATTGAGACCGTCTTTATTATGGCCGATGACGCCTACTTCTACGTCTCTTCGAACCTGATTAAAGAAGCAGCCCGTCTCGGCGGTGACGTCGACGCCCTCGTACCGGGACCAGTGGCGAAACAGCTCCGCGAGAAGCTCGGCACGAAGTAGGCCTTCAGGCGCGTTCCAGCAGGCGGGTGAAAAAGGGCCGATTTTGATTCGTTGGATGTTGGTGTGCCCAGATGCGTCCGATGATTTGACTCGTATTGTACGTACGTGGCGAGAATTGGATCGCGTTTGAGTGCGTGAAATACCGCGAAGCAGTTTCGGACGTTTTTCACCAGCCTGTTAGAGCCTCGTCGTCAACGGCGAGGCTTTCCTCGATGGGTTGTCGAAACCAAAAGCGGCGTGGGCCTTTTCAGGTCAACGTGATCGGTCCGTCGCAAAGGTCCGCTTCGCCGAACGTCGTATCCGGCATCCCGAGACCTTGCATCAGGGAGACAAAGATATCCGCGTGGCCACGGCCTCCCGCGTCCATATGACGGCCCGTACGGACCGCGCCGCCAAATCCTCCAGCGAGGATATAAGGCATGCGGCGCCATGTGTGTTGGTTGCCGATGCCGCGCTCCTGCTCATTCACCCACACAACGCAGGTATCGTCGAGGACCGTGCCGCCGCGTCCGTTCTCGACACTATCGAGCGCTTGGAGCAGATGAAGGAAGCGAGTGGCGTACCACGCGTCGATCTCGGTGGACTCTCTTTGACCCGCCGCATCGCTGATGCCCTTGTGGGAGATCGAGTGATGATTGTTCGAGTGTCCGAGATCGGAGAATCGAACGCCGGATTGGCCGGTGCTCCACTGGATCGAGGCGACGCGGGTGAGGTCGCATGCCATCGCACGTGCGACCAGGTCGAGTTGCAGCTCCCCGAGCTCTCGATAGTCCCCGGAATCACTTCGATCCGGGATGTCGCAGGCACGTCCTTCGAATGAATCCAAACGACCGGCGATATCATGGAGCGCGCTCACGTGTGCATCCACGCGTCGCCGGTCTTCGCTGCCGAGATCGCGTCGGAGCCGCGAGAGCGAGCCTTGTACGCTGCCGAGCATCATCTGACGTCGTCGCTGCAGCCTGGCCGCCGCTTCTCCTTCTGTCGAAAGAGGTGCGAACACGCGATCGAAGGTCGCCCCCGCACTATGCAGCGGAACCACCGGTTCACCGCGTCCGCGATACGAGATCCGGCTTGGGAGTGATTGTTCGATTCCTTCAGCGCGTACGCCAACCTCAAGCGAGCGGAACGTAGAATCCCCACCGATCGCGTTGGCCATGTGCTGGTCGATGGAGATACCGCCGGCCGTTCCGTCCCAGAGGTGCCCAAAGCGGCCGACTCCGTCCGGTCCCTCGACGATCGGACGCGCTGTGAGGGCATGGGCGGTACCAACGTCATGACCGTTGCCTCCATCGCCGCGCCGTTCGATCGCTGTCCTCATCGAGATTCCATCGAGCAAGAGGAGGCGATCACGCATCGGTTCGAGGGGAGCGAGCGAAGCGCGAAGTCGAAAGTCCGCGCCGGTGCCATCTGGCCACCACGTGTCGGGATTCGGGCCGCATCCGGTGAAGAAGAAGATCACCTTTCGGTGGTCAACGGCCTGAGCGACGCTCCGCGATGGCTTTAGCATCGCTTCGAGGAACGGGAGTGAAACCGCTGTGCCCAAGGCACCGCGAAGGAAGGTTCTTCTGCTGAGCTTTTTCTTCATTCGCTTTCCTCCGATGAGGAACCCGTAGGTTCGGGGGGCACGCGGTCTTGGTCCGCGGTTCGATAGAGGAACGCGTCGGTCTGCACCAAGCTGACGATTAGTTCCCGCACGTTGAAGTTGCTATCTCGGAAACGTTCATAGGAACGCGCGAGTGAGCAGCGGTCGTGCTCCGAGAGCGGGCGGGCATGAAGGTAGTTGAACCAGTGTTCTACGAAACAGGTCTGCGCTTGGGGGCTACCCACCAGCTGCTGCGCCAAATCGGGAGCGCCGTCGAACTCGCCTTCGGTATCGAAGTGCGCGAATTCACCCGTGGCGTCGATCGGGAGGCCCTGCTCGGTTTCTCGGTACACCCCGGCGGCATCGAAATGCTCGAATGCGAACCCGAGAGGATCGAAACGCGCGTGGCAATCCTGGCAGTTCGGGTCGGAGCGATGCGCCGCCAATCGCTCACGAGTCGTCAAGTTGGGATCGGGATCGGGCGGGGTTGTATCGAGACCTTCGGGGACGTCCGGAACGGAACCGCACTGCAATGATCCTCGGACAAACATTCCGCGATGAATCGGGGAGGTCTCGTGGAAACGTGCGCGCGGTGCAAGCACGCTTCCTTGGGTCAGCATGCCGGAATGGTAGTTCGGATCGAGATCGACCCGTTCGAATGTATCTCCCGAGGGACCGCTCACTCCGTAGTACTCCGCGAGATCGCGGTTCATCATCGACCATGGCGCGGTCATCAACGTTTCCCAGCTCCCGTCCCCCTCAATCATGACCTCGTGCACAAAAGCTTGGGTTTCGGCTCGAAAAAGCGCGGCTACCTCTGGAGAGAATTCCGGGAAAAGCTCCGGGTCCTTCTCAAGGCCCTCGGTGTGGTCGAGTTCGAGTAGCTTCGCGAAGAAGCCCTGCATCATCCGCTCGGCATTCGGATTCTCGAGCATTGTCGCCGCCATTTCGGCGACGCCTTCGTCGGTGGAGAGGGCTCCGCCCGCGGTGGCATCCTGGAGTGCTTCGTCGGGCGGTGAACCGAAGATGAAAAACGATAGTCGTGTGGCGATTTCCCAGTCACTCAGACGAAGCACTTCGCCCGAACCGACGCCTCGTTCCACGCGGTAGAGGAAATCGGGCGACTGCAAGACGGTCTCGATCAAGAGCATGACGCCTTCGCGTTCGGACAGCTCCGACTTCCCCATCGCATACAAATCTCGAAGCTCGTTTCGTTCGTCTTCGGTAATCGGACGCCTGAACGCACGGCTTGTGAAACGGTCGATAAAGTCGTGGACGCAATCATCGTTCAACTCGCAGCCCAGGGTATTCGCGAGTTCATCGCCCTCAGTCGCACGTGCAGAGATTTCCTCGGCGGCCGCCATATACTGCTCGGCCAAAAGTGCGGAGACGATACGCGTGTCGGCGCTCGCGTCACGCTCGTCGTCGATGAGGCGCTGCGCGGGATGGGAGTCGTCGCCGAGAAGCTGAAGCACGCTCTGATCGTATTCGTCCACGGTCAGGCGTCGCAGTGGAGCGCGCCCCGGGGAGCGATCTCCCTCACAAACATCTTCGGCTTCCGGGGGCACGAATGGCTCCGGCTCATTGACCTCCGGGATCATTGGGCCGCCTCCTCCAGGATCCTCGATTTCCCCACTGCACGCGAGGGTGAGGCATAACGTGAGCGACAGGTGTGTTCTCCGAAGCATCCGTTGTAAACGTTAGCAAGAATGGTGCTCACTTCGCGCGCCAATTTTCGATGATGTTTCGCTAGGGAAGTGAATGTTATTTGGGGGCTTTTGCCCCCAGGTGGGGCCTGCGCTTCCGGATCGCGGGCCCCGAGCCTCGCTCGGAGCTCTTGGGAGGGGGCTCTCGGGACTGTCACACGATCCTGCTACACCTGAGCTGTGCTCCCCTCCATTCTCATTTGCGTCGGCGCCTACCTGCTCGGAAGCGTGCTCTTTGCGGAGCTTTTTGCCCGGCGACGCGGGATCGATCTTTCTCAGATCGGTAGCGGGAATCCAGGCGCAACCAACGCCGCTCGCGCGATGGGAAGGAGGGTGGGGCGATACGTGCTTCTGCTCGATTTTGCGAAGGGGGCGGCCGTCGCGCTACTCGCAACTTATTGGTTTGAGGAGCTTCCGCGGGCGCTCGCTCCTTTTCTATGCGTGCTGGGGCACTGTTATCCATTTCATCGATGGCCGGGGGGAAGGGCGGGCGGAAAGGGAGTGGCAACATCTCTTGGAGTTCTGCTCGTTTGTGTTCCCCCTGCGGGGTTGGCCGCGCTCCTCACGTTCGGAATCACGAAGCGGCAGACGGGATTCACAAGTCTTGGATCGCTGCTGGGCGCAGGCGCCGCCGTCTCGGTTACGTTGGCTACCTACTTCTTCGACCTCTTGCCAAGTCTCCCGATGACGCTCATGACGGTGGGGCTTTTCTCTCTGATTCTATGGCGACATCGCACGAATATTCGAAGGCTCCGCGAGGGGACCGAACCCCGCGAAGGGGATACGCGATGAGCGTGCGCGCCATCGCCGCGTCCCTCGCGGCACTGACGCTGTTCGGCTGTGGTGGAGCGACCCCGTCGCCGAACAACGCTGCCGACAGAGTGGAGGAACGGGTTGATGTCGAGGAGGTCGACGGCCTGAGCATCGTCCGCACCGGAAGTGGTCGACGGGCCACGCTTTTTCTGGACGTCGGAAGTCTGGACGCGCAGCCGCCCGGACTAGCGCAGCTTGCACTCTCCGTCGCGGCACACGCCAGTGGCATTGAGCTTGAGCGAGCCGCCGTCTTTCCGGAGCACTCCCGGGTTGAGCTCATCCTCACAAATGAAAGCGATGCGACCCGATTCGTTGTCTCCCTGCTCGCACCCGAGCGCTGCGAAGAGGACGCGCTCCAGCGCGCACGACAGCACTTTCGGAATTCGCGAAATGCGCTTCGCGCCGATCTTGATCGGAGAAGCGAAACCCTCGCGCTGGTCGCCTTGCTTGGAGGTGGGGCCGATGTGTTCTCCGGCGACGAAAACGAGGTGAACTGCGCTGCAATAGAATCGTTTTGGCAAGCTCACTACGGTCCCGAACGAGCTCTTCTTGCGGGAGGGCTATCCGAGGCTTTGGTGAGTGCGCTCAGCGGCCAGGGGATTCGTTCTGCGGACCGGGAGACGCCCTCCATCGACTTGCCACGGCCACGCGGAAGCGACGCAGAGCGGGGACCGCTTGGGGCGTTGAGTGCCATTGTTGGTCACCCAAACTTGGCTTCCGCGCACGCGGCTGCGACGCGAAGCGCTCGCTCGAGGCGGGCTCGTTTCGCGGAGGCGCGGCTCTCACCCGTTGGCCCTCTCGTCGTCTTTTCGGGGGTTCGGGACCGACGCTGGATCGAATTTTCTGGAGCCATCGGGCGTCAATCCTCCCCCCCATGGCGTAGTGCCGTCGACCGCGCGAGGGACGTCTGGTTGACCGAACGCGGACGAGTTCGCGCCGAACCTGTGGACGACATCGGCGTGGTTTACGGACACGTCTGCGCTGAGGATGAGAGCCGCTTTGAGGACGAAGCACCATGCGATGCTCTGACTACGCTCGCTGCACCCGAGGTCTTTGTGCAACCGAGCCCGGACGCTCCAACCTTGAGTGTTCTTTTTTCACCGGGAGAAGTGCACGCCCATCATGTTGCATGGGGCATGCAGGTCGCCGAGCGATGCGGTGGTCGCGCCCGTTTCGAGGGCGACGCGCTTTTTCTAAGTTTCGCTGGTGGCGATGCGTCTTCCCTCGAAGCGTTTGCCGATTGTGTTGCGACCCCTCTTCACGGAGATTCTCCGGTACGGGCCGCGCTGCTCGACCGCACGCCCGAGTGGCTCCGCGCTTCGGCGCGCACGCTTTCTCCGAGCGCGCCCGGATGGATCGCTCCGACCGTGCCGCGCGCTCAGATGCCGATGGATCTCGCGGAGGTTGGAGAGACCTTGCGGAGCGGGAAAGTCCGCGTTGCGGTCCGCGCTCCGTTTGACGCGCAGGCGCTTGCGCAGAGCATCTTGGTCACCATTCAAATCCCTGCATCGTCAACGCTCCCACCGGTGGTTCCGAGTGAGCCCTTGCCCTTTTCGGCAACGCTTTCGGACGCGCCCGAGGGGATGGCCGATGTGGTTGTGGCGTTCCGAAGCGCCGGCGTATCCCGGCAATCCGCGCGGGCCTTCGTCCGGTCGCTGGCTCGCCTACTCGAAGCGCAGTCGGAACTCCGAGGCGTTCGCTTTGGAGAGACTCGATACGGTACGAGTTCGAGCTTTGCCTTCGGTCTGGTCGCGATTCGTACAAACGCCGATCTGATCGATGCTTTCCCAAATCGCCTAGACGCTGCGCTCTCTTCGGTTGCGTGCGATGAGGAGGAAGCGAACCGGTTCGCGGCAGAAGAAAGCGCCGATGCGCTCCTTCAGACAGAGGCTCTTCTGCGCCCTCTTCGGCGAAGCGATGTATGTGCGGGGGTTGATGCTCTTCGTCGAAGCACGCCCTCTATCACGATCTCACGGTCTCAGCCGGCCGACGCTTTCGAACGTTATCAGCGCCGCCGTCGATGACCTCGCGCTCGGCTCTCAGCCTGGAACTTCGCAGACTTCGTCCTCGCAGCGCCCCGTGAGCTTCAAACGGTTTTTTGCGAAGAGGGTGTATCCAAGGTCCGCCAAATGAGACACGCCCGGCAGTTTCGTTAGCGAGACGAGTGCTCCAAATCCAATCGCGTCATACACGCGGCGGAAGACTTCAACCCCCTCAATCCACGTACCATCCGGAAGGCGTCCGTGAATCCGCGCCATCAGGTCATCGTGCGTTTTCCCGTAGCTCGCGGCGTCGAACCCGGGTGCGGCGATGTCGGTGAAGAGGATCTTGTCCTTCTTATCCTTCCGCATCAGCATCCGAACTTCGCGCATGCACAGAGGACAATCGCCGTCGTAAAACATCTCGACTTGGTGGGAAGAGGCCATGCTTGATCTCTGGAGCCGAGCCAGCTGCTTGCAAGGCATTTACGAGGTGAAAGCTGACGCTCCTCACATCTTGCGCGGCGAAGAGTGTAGGGTTCGAGGATGAGCGCCGAAGATGAGATGGGCACCTCCCTGGTCGATGTACGGGTCTCCGCGATTGCCGCGATGCTCGAACCCGGATTGACGCTGGCCCGGATCGCGCGCGTGCCTCTCGATGACCTAAGAGAGCTGGTCAGCACAGGCTACTTTCGCTCGATGCGGGACCGCGGCTACTCGTGGACAAAAGTGGCGGACCGGATGCGGAAGAGTCGGCGAACGGTCGCGCAGCTTGCGAAGACGGCGGGAGAAGACGACACGCTCGTGATCACGGATGTGCTTCGACTCCAGCGTCACCTTGTCCGGCTCGCGGCAGCTCAAACCGCTGTCACGGATTTGCCGGAGCGACTGCCCGAATATGAGTCCGTGGCGGTCGAGCGAGAACTGCAGGCGCTAAACGACCAGGGCGTGGTGCAGGTTGAGGATGGTAACGTGGTCCTCGGTCGAGGCTTCGTGGATATGGTCGGCGATGGGTGGGATAAAAAGCTCGCTTCGCTGAGGCACTTCGCGGAGAGCGTTGGGCAGACAGTTTACCGCCGATTTTTTCAGCCGGGGGCGTCGGACACGGCGATGGCGCGTGTGCTCTCCTTTTCGGTGGCTGCCGACGAGTTTGAGTCGTTGATGGCCGATATCTACGCGTTGATTGAGGACCGCGTGGTCGAGGCGGACGCCCGAGCCGGGGAGGGCGGCGTCTCCGCTTCCCTTGTGTTCTCCGCTGTTCGAACTCCGACCGACGTTCATTGGCGATAGCTCGTGAGCAAATGCTCAACGTTTTTAGTGCTTTCGGTATGTGGCGGATTGGGTGCAAAAGATTGCACCAATGGTTTCGTGCACGATCGCGAACTCGCCTCAATCTGAGTTTAGGAGGATTTCAGCTCATGAAACACATTGTCTTTTTCTTAGCCGCGCTCGCCCTCACGGCGTGCTCATCGACCCCCGAAGCCATCGACTGCGGCGAAGGAGGGGTCTACCACTACGACGGTGACTACGCGTATTGCAGTTATGTCGTGGTGCGCGGTGGCTTCCGCTGCCCGGAGTCGCTCACCAACTTGATCATGCGCGGCGAAGAAGCGGTTTGCACCGACCGCGGAGATGCGGATGAGATGATGCTGCCGCCCGAGGTCTGCGCTCGAGTGAGCTGGTGCGAGAGCATGGGCGATGGTGGTATTCCGGATGCGGGCATGGACGCGGACGTGGACGCGGATACCAGCGAACCAGACTGCTCGGCGGTGGAGGCTGGCGACACATGCCCCTCACATCATGAAGGAGAGTTCTGTGGCGAAGTTCCGCGATGTGGTGGTGGACTTGTCCTCAACTGCTCGGGCGGAACATGGCAAGAGAGCGAAGTCGGACGAGCGCCATGTTTCGAGTGCGGCTCGGAGGAAAACGGGACCGACTGCCGTGTCGACCTACGCGAGTTCTGCATCCAGACCGCAAACGACGCGCTACCAGGTCCCGAGTTCGAATATAGCTGCGGCACGCTTCCGGAGGATTGCTCCGAGTGCGGCTGTCTCTCCGCGGAATTCCCCGAATCCACCGACTGCACTGAGTCCGGAGGCAACCTTACGCTTTCCTTCCCGGGCGGCTGAACGTCGCAAGAAAAAAGGCCCGGAGAGATCCGGGCCTTTTTTTTGTGGTCCAGCGTGCGCGCTGGTGGGCACGGCCAATCTACGAACAGGCGTCGTCGCAGACCGCATCGGCGTTGCACGCGTCCGCAGCAACTTCTCGGCAAGAGACACATCGGTCCAAGGTTTCGCGCGTGACAAAGCCGCCCTCGATCGCCGCTTCGCAATCGCTCACCGCCGTTTCGCGCATGGCTCCGTCGAGAATTCCGCACTCGACATCAATGTCGGCACTTCGGCTGCAGACATCGGCTCCGTTTCCGGCCCCGCAGACAGCAACGCAGTTCGAGAGTCCCGCGCAAGCGTCTCCTTCGCGTTCCCGGCAGTCAGCGCACAACGAGACGGCATCATCGGAAGTCTGATTGTTGTCCACTGCGGTCTGGCAAAACGTTGCGGCAGCGGCGCGCTGGTCGTCTGGGATTTCACCGCACGCGACCTGAATATCCGTCAGTCGTTCGCACGGCTGCGGGCCACACCCCCACGCGATCGACGTGAGCACGAGCCCAAGAAAGGCTGCGAACGGTTTTCGCGTTTTTCGAATCGTCATCGTTTTTCTCTTTTTCGACGCCATATGCGCAGTCTACGTAGTTGGCCCGAAAAATCCATCTCAGCGCGAATCTCGATCGGGCGTGGTGATTTTCCCGAAGGTTCGTTAGTCTGCTGAGATACGCGCACGGCGCGAATAGGACTTGCCATGAACCCGACCGATCTTCGAACGCGAGACACGATGCGTCTCTCGCCGGCCTTACTCCTCTTTCTCTTCGCCTGTGGCGGCGGCGGTTGCTCAAGCTGCGACGGCTGCGGGGTGGAACCGATCGCGGGCGGATTCCCGATCGAACAACGCGTCGCGAACTCCGCTCAGATTCGGCTGACCGAGTCGGGGTTGCAGTTCATGGAAGAGAACGCTTCGTCCTTGGTGTCGAGTTTCTTGCCCGATGGGCTGAACTTCGATGTTCCGCCAACGATGACGACCGTTGACCTGCCCGGCGCGTGCCTGTTCTCGGGCGGAGATGGCGATATCGAGGTTTGTACCGACGGAACTTGCGTGCTCGCCGGCGAACTCACCTCGCTCGATCTCGAACCGGTTGGGCCCAACCGGCTGCGAGCGACGATCCGCGTTCAGCTCGAGAGCCGCTCCTGCACTTCCCGCGCTCCGGATGGAACCTGCACCGCATCCGAGAGTGGGCGCCTGTCCATCCGAGTGAGCGGTGGCGGAGCCTGCAGCGGCCGCGTCAGCGCACAGCTGGATACCCGTCGTGGAGGCCGTCAGGACATCGGGATTGTTGCCGATTTGGCGTTCTCCGAAGAGAGTCGCGCTGCGCGTCGGGGGTATACGTTTATCGACGTCCAGAGCGTCGGGCTCGAAGAAGGCCGAGATATTGAAGACGACGATATCGATCTCGATGGCGAGAGCGGCGTACTCGGTTTCCTCACCGACCTCCTTGGGGGCTTGATTAAAGGCCTCATCGTCGATGCGGTGCAGGATCAGATTGGCGGTATGCTTCAGGGAGCGGTCGATGATCAGCTCTGTACGCGAACGGGGGAGTATGGCTGCCCGAACGGAACGGTGTCGGACGACGCGGGGGACCCCGAATCGATCTGCCGTTTCTCCGCAGGTGGCGAGTGCGTACCGCAGCTTCTTGGCCAGGACGGCCAGGGGGATCTCGGACAAGCTTTCCTCGGCTCGATCTCGCCGGGCACGCATGCGCCCGGCCAGTTCTTGATGGCTTCCGGGGGACAGGCCGAATCCGTGAACAACGGTTTGAGCTTGTTTATGTACGGTGGCTTCATCGGGACGGACCTTCGCTTCGAGAACACCCCTGCCCACAACCCGTGCGTGCCGCGAGTCGATCCGCCCGCGCTTCCGAACATTCCACGCGTTGCGACGTTCCGTGCGAATACGGTTCCGGGGCTGTCGAGCGCTCCGCACGTTGGCATCGGAATGAGCGAGTCGTTCCTGAATCACGCCGGGTACGGCCTGTACGATTCGGGCATGCTTTGCATCGGCGCGGGCACGAACCTTTCGCAGCAGCTGAGTACGGGACTTCTCTCCGCGTTCGTCATGGGAATTGGGGATCTCGCGTTCCCGGCCGCTAGCGGACCCATGGCGATTGCACTTCGTCCACAGGCGCCGCCGAACTTCGAAATTGGCGGTGGTAGCAGCGAGGAGGACCCGCTCCTGAACATCACGATGGAAGGCCTTGAGGTCGACTTCTATGTGTTCTCCGCCGAGCGTTACGTCCGGGTGATGACCTACACCGCGGACCTCTCCATCCCGCTTAACCTCACGGTGCGCGACGGACAGATCGTGCCCGAGGTCATCGACCTTGCGGCGGAAAACGGCGTTGTCACGAACTCGGAGGGGCTCTTGACGGAAGACCCTGCACTTCTCTCCTCCCTCATCGACACTGCGCTATCCGCAGCAGCGGATATGGCGCTTGGCGATCTTGGCGGATTCGATTTGCCTGCATTCGCCGGGCTGCAGCTTGAGGTCGCCGAAGGTGGACTTCGCGGCATTGATGAGAGCGGCGAAGAGTTCCTTGGGATCTTCGCGAACCTCTCGCCGGCACCGCCCGGCGCGTACGTGATCTCCCCGGAGACCGAGCTTGTGGTTGGAGATGCGTCCTTCGATCCCTCCACCCTTCAGCTAGAGACTCTTGGCGAGGCCGGTCTTCCGAGTGTGCCACTCTTCTTCGACGTCGAAGAGCGTGCGGACGACGTGGAGTACGAGTACTCGGTTCGCCTAAACGGCGGGCTCTGGTCGGATTGGACGCAGGCCCCGGAGATTACGTTCTCGCATCGAGCCATGCTTCTCCAGGCGCGCCATCAGGTGGAGGCCCGCGCGCGCGTCGTGGGACTGCCGGAAAGCGTCGACCACACTCCGGCCTCGGGTGAGTTCATCATCGATATTCTCGCGCCTCGTGTTCAGCTGACAACTCTCACCACGGGCGTTCAGGTCGATATCGACGATATCGTTAGCGACGAGATCGAGGTCCGCTTCCGAACGGAAGAGGGCAGCTGGTCTCAATGGGAGCGTTTCGAAGGCGAACTTTTGATTCCCGAGTTCGCGGTCGAAGTCGAGGCCCGAGACGAATCCGGGAATGTCGGCTCCGCAACGCAGGGCATCATCCGCGGCCGCGCGAACCCCGCCATCGAGGGTTCGGGCTGCGCGTGCGAGATCCCCGGTCAGTCGAGCAATCGACCGCTCGGTGCTCTTTTGCTTCTCGGTCTCTTTGTGTTCGTTCGGCGCCCCCGGCGTGAGCAGAAAACGCGGAAGGAGGCGAGCCGGAAGGCGCGTCACTTTCCGATGACCTTGCTCTCGCTCGTCATCGCGAGCTCCGGCTGCGACTGCGGTGGAGATGACGATATGATGATGGACGCCTCGGTTCCCGACGCGACCGAGCAGGATGCAGAGACCGATTCGATGCCTCCGATGCCCGTCGCTCTGAGCCCCGGTCTCCTCGGACAGCATCTCGACATGGTGGAGACGGCGTCCGGAACCATCGTGTTCAGTGGATACTCGCCCGGAAGGCCGACTCGTTTCCCGTACGGGGACCTCGTCGTGGGTGCATTCGATGCGAGCACCAGCGAAGTGGATTGGCAAATCGTGGACGGTGTTCCCGATGACGAACCGACCGGCGATACCGCAGGTTGGCGTGGTGGTGTGGTCCCGCCCGGTGACGATGTGGGCACCTACACATCGATCGCGGCGGAGGGAGACACCCTGATTGTCACCTACTTTGACGCGACGAACGGAAACCTGAAGTGCGCCGTTGGCAATGTTGGCGGCCCATGGTCCATCCACATCATCGACGATGGTGATTGGGCTGGCGCGCATGCTTCGCTCTTCCAGCGCCCCGGCGGCGGCTATGCGATTGCTTACGCAGCCGTGCGCCCGCCTTCGTCGGTCCCAGGACGACCGACCAGCCAGGTGCGCGTTGCGACCACGCCGGGCACACCCTCTGCGGGCTCTTGGACGATCTCCGTGGCAGGAGAGACCGAAGTGAACTGCCGAGCGCAGTTCTGTCCTGCCACCTCAAGTTGCGTCGAAGCGGGCGCGTGTACGAACTCCCCTGGAGAGCAGATCGTTCTTGGCGAGGACTATGTTGAAGATCACCCGCCGATCGCGGGACTCTTCGCTTCGATCGCGGAATCCCCAGATGGTTCTCTTGGGCTGGTCTATTACGACCGAAACGCGGGCAATCTCATGGCGGCTCGGCAGATGGGCAGCAGCTGGGTGACGCAGCTCGTCGACGGTTATGGGCGTGAGGCCCTTGGCGTTGGCGACTCCGGTCTCGCGGCCAGTCTCGCCATCGACTCCTCGGGGACATGGCACGTAAGCTACGTAGACGGCGCGGAAGAAGTTCTCCGCTATGCCCGATTCACCGCTTCGACGCCGCCGACGTACACGATCATCGATGACGGCACGACCGACGGAACGACGATGCATGATGACGGCCGACATATCGTTGGAGATGACTCGAGCCTGGTTGTGCTCGATAGCGGAGAGATTCGGGTTACCTACCAGGATGCGACGACGCAGACGCTGATGTTCGCCAGCAGTACGGACAACGGCGATACGTGGTCATTGAGTGTGATCGATGATGAGAATAGCACCGGCTACTTCGCGACTCAGAAGACCGACGGTTCGGCGAGCACGATCGGAACGTGGTGGCGCGCCCCGCGCAACGAAAACGGCATTCGCGTCTTTACTCGATGACCAAAAGGTCCGCTCTCACAATACTAGGAACGTTGCTGGTTGCATTGGCTCTCAACGGCTGCGCGCCTCGCGAGATCCGTGACGCCCACGTTTCGGGAGAAGCATCGCTAAGTTCGGGTGAGGAGCGAAGCCAGCTACTGAACGCGACCGAACCTCTCGTGGTCTGCGCCACGCCGGACCAGGCCGAATTGGAAGGCGGGTCCGTTTGGGCGTTCGCGACAGTTTCCGGCGCGGGTTCACCGGAACGGCTCCGCATTGAAAGCGACCCCGAAACCGGTGCAATGCTTCTTGGAGTTCAGCGGGGAGAAACAATATTTGTCCCGCATGAGGATGGGACATGTGAGCTGGAGCGGACCGAACACAGCCCCGTGGCGGGTCGGTCCAGCTTTGATATTTCATGCGAGCTTCAGGCGGAGGACGAGGAACGCATCCAACTTGAAGCAAATCTCTCGTTCGAAGGGTGCCTTCGGGACAGCGATCTCGAACCGAGCGCAATCGAAGGGCTTCATGATCCTGGGACTCCGCTCGTGGGCGCGTTACTCGTGAGCCTCGCATCCAGCGAGGACCAGTTAGAGGTATCGCGAAGTCTCGCGTTCGCGGTGGGACCCGTCGCCTTCGAAGAATAGGTAAGAGCGTTTTCGATTCGACTTGAGTTCAGTCGCTACTGCCTTCGCGAAAAAATCTCGAGCCTGGACTGATTCGGGGCACACTTGGGCTCGTCGTCGGTGTGGGCCAACTTATCGTATCACTGCAACGAATCCGAAAGATGTGCAGCAGCGCTTGGCGCTACCGCTCATCTTCCTATACGGCGGGCACGATTTTCGGTGAGTGACGAGAAGAAGGAAGGGAAACATCGTGGACCAACGAGACATTTACCGCGATCATGCACGCGAGTACGACGAGCTCGTTCGAGCGGAAGACAAAGACAATGCGCTGGAACGAACTCTCGCGCAGGTCGTCTGCGGCGCGAACGTTATCGAAGTTGGTGCTGGTACCGGTCGACTCTCCCGAGTGCTTCTCGCCTGCGGTGCGGCGTCGTTGCTTGCGACCGAACGCGAGCGAGCGATGCTGAAACTGGCACGCGAATCCATCGTTGACGATCGCGTTCGTTTTGAGATAGCGGATGCTCTATCGCTGCCGGCCGAAAGCGACGTCTACGACGTCGGGATTGAGGGATGGGTTTTTGGCCACTTCCGACACTGGCTCGAAGATGGCTGGCGAGTTCAGCTCGATGCGGCAATCGGTGAGCTTGGGCGTTGCGTGCGTCCAGGAGGGAAGATCGTGTTGATCGAGACCCTTGGCACGGGCAAGAGCAGCCCCGCTCCCAACGCCGCACTCGCGGAGATGTACGCGTTTCTCGAAAGCGAACGTGGGTTTTCGCGTACGGAAATACGAACGGATTACGAGTTTCCGAGCGAAGCAGACGCGCGCCGCGTCCTCGGCTTTTTCTTCGGAGACGAACGAGTGAAAACCATGGTCACCGGTGCGGTCGTGCCGGAGTGCACAGGTGTCTGGGTTCGAGAGAATCGCTAGTGCGGGGATCAAATCGATTGAAGGGCTTTCTTCCGCCATGAACGCTAAGGCGAGCCTCGCTCTTCCTTCGATAACTCGGCATGTCGTCCGTTCTCCGAAGCTTGCCTCGGCTCCCCCTAACAAACGATCATCCCTTCCGTCGATCTGATCCCCGGACTAGTCAGACTCTTCGTCTTCGTCGTCTTCCAACACGCCGTGGGGGCGCGTATCGGCAGGCTCCACTCCCTCGGGCCAGTGGTAGAAGACCTCGTCGACTTCCCATTCAATATCGCCTTTCGGGCGCCGAATGATCGCCTCGTCTCCTTCTTCTTTGCCGAGAAGGCACCTCCCAATTGGCGCGTCCATCGAGACATAGAGCGGGTGCATATCGTGTTCGTCCGGGCCCACGATACGAAAGAGTCGCTCTTGCTCTTCGTCGTCGATCACGCGCACCCAGGCGCCGAAGAAGACCTTCGTTGCGCTCTTTCGCGCGCCGTTTTCAACGACTTCGAGTTCCTCGAGGCGTTTCATCAGAAAGCGAACACGGCGATCGATCGCCCGCAAACGCTTCTTCCCGTAGATATACTCCGCGTTCTCGGAACGGTCCCCTTCGGCTGCCGCATCTGCCACGCCTTGCGTCACCTGAGGGCGCTCTTCTTCCCAGAGAAAGCGAAGTTCGTCTCGGTAGCGTTCGTATCCCTCGGGGGTGATGTATTTGCTGCGGGGGCCCGCGCCGCGTCGTCGCATGCGACTATGCTGCTCGGGTATCTGCCCGGGTCAAGTGCACGCTCTTGGTAAGGAGCGACCTCTTGCCGCGCTTCACGGTGGGCACACCTTTCGAGTTTTGGTATGCCCTTCGAGGTTGGTTTTGCGTCACCTCACGCCCACTTAACCTTCGACTCATAGGTTCGCATCATGACGTTTCAGATTCAGATTTCCGCATTCGAAAACAACGCGACGATCCCCGAGCGCTTCGCGTTCGGAAAGCCCGGCGAGGATTCTCCCTTTGCGATTTCGAACAACATCAGCCCTGCAATCTCCTGGTCGGGCGCACCCTCTGCTGCGAAGTCCTTTGCCATCTGCCTTGTAGACCCGGATGTTCCCTCGGTGGGGGATGACGTGAATCAGGCAGATCGCAGCGTTTCGAAAGACCTTCCGCGCGTCGAGTTTTTCCACTGGGTGCTGGCGGACATTCCCGCGAGTGTCACTGCGCTTCCAGAAGGTGCGGGTTCCTCGAGCGTGGTTCCTCGGGGGAAGCCTCTCGGGCAAACCAAGTGGGGCATCACCGGCAGAAATAGCTATACCGACTGGTTCGCGGGAGATGCGGACATGGAAGGCGTGTATGCGGGTTACGATGGTCCCTGCCCGCCGTGGAACGACGAGTTAGTGCACCGCTATCATTTCGAGATCTTCGCGCTGGATGTCGAAAGCCTCGGCCTGAGCGGTGATTTCGATGCGCTCGCGATGCGCGCGGCGATGGAGGGACACGTGCTCGCGAAGGCGACACACACGGGCACGTACACGATGAACAAGAACCTACGATAGTCGCTTGTCCCTCGATGTGGGCTGCGCCGACGTGACTAGGCGCTCCCGTGACTCTCGCCACGGACCACTGCGGCGCCCACAAAATGAGCCACGCGAAGTGGTTCGGGCAGGTTTCCGTAGCGGGTGTGCAAAGAGAGCGTTGCTTCCGCCTCGTGCATGCTGAGCCCGGCGCGCTGGACAAAGAGCGCGCCGCACGGCTCCATCTCGCCCGCGGATTCGATCCGTTTCCAGCGGGCCTCGGCATCGGCGACGTTCTCAAGCGCGCGCCTCACCGCGTCAAGATTTGGCTTCTTGCGGGCGACAATCAGAATGGGCAGACGCAGCGTTTCGTGGAGCTCTGCGAGGTCAACGACGTCGAAGCCTCCGAAGGTGATGCCATGCAACATCAGCATCTGCAGGTGGCCCTGAAAGCGCGTTCCGATAGCCATCGACGCGATCGCGCTGGTCGCCAAATCTCCGTCTCGGACGGTCTCGCGGATCACGAGTCCGTCGAAGCGCTCGTTCGCGAACACCGTACCGATGAGCGGTACGGGAGCTCCGGAGCGTTTCTCAAAAGGCCCGTCGTCAACGCCGAGCACGTTGGCGAAGGCCCGCGCCACGTTCAGTCGACGATCGCGAAGCGAAGATCTCGGGCCTCGCCTTCGCGCTGATAGTGCACAACGAGCTCGCTCGAGACGCGGAGGGCATCCCAGACCTGCATCGCGTGCTCAGGCCGTTCGATCTGAACGCCGTTGATATGCGTTACGACGTCTCCTGGATGAAGATCGAGCGTCTGAAAACGTGGATCGTCCGGGTAGAGATGCGTAAGTCGAAATCCGACAAAGTTTCGAGAAGCGTCGAAGTGGGGCTCCGTGCCAACTCCCTGGAGGAATCGTCCGAGGCCCCCATCGAGGACCTGGTTGAGGTCGGTTCGTGCGATCTCACCTTCGGTGACCGGCGGCGTATACGCCTCGGGCGCCTCTTCCACGTAGGCGACCGGTTCTGCAGGCGTGACTGTTTCCGGTGTTGCGGAGGACCCGCACGCGGAGAGCAGGGTGAACGCCGTGAGGGTGGTGCATAGAGACATGCTTCGCTTCGAGTGCCAGATACCCATACCCCCGTGCGTCTCACGGCTCGCGGCCCCGGGTCAAAAAAGCGACGCGAAGGGTACGCTTCTACGCTCAGGGATGGGCATGTCTTGCGATATAGTCGGGAGGTGCTTTTTGACGTTCCTCCAAGACATCACGCGAGCCCAGGCACTTCGGAGTTCTTCTTTTGGGCCGTGGTTCTCGGATTTGCGGCGATCTTTTTGGCGCAGTTTGTTCTGCTCTACCGTCATCGTCGTCGGTATCTACATGCGAGCCGAAGCCTCGAGGAAGCGCCGCTTGAGTTCGGCGCGGAGGCGGTTGCGGGAATTGTCGAGCTTGAACCGGGGCAGAGGTTCGGCGCTCGCGTCGAGATTTATCAAGAGGGCAAGAATCTCACGACATCAAAGGGCGGAAAGAACCACTCCTGGAAGGAAAAGAGTCGCCAATCGTTCTCCGAGCCCTTCTGGATCCGTCATTCATCGGGTGCGCGTATTTACGTCGAACGGGCGAACAATATCTTCTTGGTCGATAGCCTGAGTCGTACGATTCACGACCTTCCGCTCGGCCGATACCGAATCGCCGAGCTCGTTCGAGGCGAGTTTGTTGTTGCCGAGGGGAACCTTCAAAAGCAGCGTGGTTCCGGCCAGGGGGATTACCGCGGACTCGGCGAAGAGATGTGGGTGCTTAAAACTCCGGATTCTGGGATTTTGCACGTCTCCGCCGAGTCGCTATGCGAGCGTCATCGAAGGAAGTTCTCGAGAATGATGAAGGCGCTCTCGTTCGCGACCGTGCCGTTTGCAATTTTCGCGGCGCTGATGCTCTCGACCTATCTCGCGCAATCTGTCTATCCCCGAGTAACCTCAGGAAATGTTCGAGGCCTTACGCATTGGACCACTACGCACAAAGGGCGAACGACGCAGCACTACGGGATGGAGTTCGACTATGTGGATCTGAGCGGGCGAGAGATCTTTGACGATGTGGAGATTTCTCGTTTCGACCAGGTTCGTCTTCAGCGCGGCGATGACGTCGCCGTTTTGCTCTCTCCCATGGGGGACTGCGCGGGGATGACCCCGTCCCTTCACATGGCGAAGTTGATCCTCTCGGTCATTGCCGTGCTCATGGCGCTTGCTGCGCTCTTTGTCGCTCGCAAAAAGGAGTGGTGGGAAGGCGCGCTTAACGAAGGCGGGGGGGGACATATCGGTCCGCCTTCACCCCATGTTCCGCCCGGGACCATTCTCAGTCGCGGCGATTGATCGACGTTTCTGGCCTCGTGCTGCGCTGTTCTGGGGTTGAGGTTCGAGGGAGTCTTCGCGCGATCTCACCTCAGATATCGTTCAGCTTTTTTGAACGACCGTGTGATCTATTTTCACAAATTTTCATCTTGTGTATACTCACACCTATGACGGATTCAGCTTCTTCTTCCCTTACCCCCAAAAACGACACCGAAAACGCTGCAGATTCGGGCAATACGCGAGCGAAAGCTCGACGGCGCGCCCTTCGCGCTGCTCACGTCGTTTCCCTCGCGCTCGTCCTCGGCGGTTGCTCCGATGACGATGTCGAGATGGACGCGTCGGTGGAGGATAGTGGCCTCGACGCGTCGGAAGAAGACGCGGGCGAGCTGGACGCTGGTGAAGCGGATGCTGGTGAAGCGGATGCGGGCGGCGAGGACGCTGGCGAAGCGGATGCCGGCGGCGAGGACGCTGGCGAAGCGGATGCCGGTGAGGCGGACGCAGGCGAGGTCGATGCCGGTGAGATGGACGCCGGTGAGGCCGACGCTTCGGTCAGCGACGGCGGCGAAGCCGATTCGGGCTCAGACGATGGTGGCATGATGGCGGACGCAGCTGCTTGCACTGAGTTCCCGCCGACCGACCAGGAGTGCTGCGAGATGCGCGGCGGCGCTTGGGATAGCGAGAACGGTCGCTGCATCGTTGCCGTACCCGGACCCTTCGTTCCGCCCTCGATGAACGCGTAGTTCTTCCTTCCAGAACGAGTGCGAAGCGCCCGCGGTCTTTTGGCCCGGGCGTTTTCTCATAGTGTCCCCTGACAGCTCCCCATTTCCCCCGCGATAAAGAAGATATGCCTGAGCCCGTCTCGATTTCGAATCAGCCAACTTTGCGAGTTCATGTCGGTGATTCTCCGCTCGCCGCCGAACATCGGCGGATTCTGCGCTCGACCTTGAGGCGCGGCGACAACGACCCTGAAGGAGCTCTTCAACAGGGCTCCCTCGAGGGTAGTTACGCGCTGCAGACGATAAAGATGGCAGAGAATGCCTGGCGTGCTCGAATGGTTCACGAGCATCATTCTGCCGCGGTATTTTCTCGGCTCTTGCCGCAGCTCATGGAGGCCGAAGCGCCGCTTGAGTACAAGACCTCCGTCCTTCGAATGAGCATGGACGAACTTCGCCACGCCTCTCTCTGTGCCTCGGTGGTCTCGTTCCTCGGAGGCGATCCGGAAGTGCCGACAAACCTCGCGACTCAACCGCTCCCTGAGCACCCAAAGGTCAGCCGGGTCGAGGCGTCGCTGCGCAATGTTCTCTTTGTTGGCTGCTTGTGCGAAACGGTTTCTCTGACATTGCTCACCGAGGAGCGTGAGATGACCGAAGAGCCCGCGATTCGCAGTGTCGTCGCGCAGCTCGCCTCCGACGAGGTTCTTCACGCCAAGCTCGGCTGGTCGTATCTGAACACGGTTTGGCCGACGCTCGATCGTGCGGCGCGTGAACGAACGCGAGATTATCTTCCGGTCGCGCTCAAGGCGCTCGAACGAGACATGCTCGGCGCGATGCCTCTCTCGGCGAGCGTCTCCGACGAAACTCGGGAGGACCTCGAGAGGCTAGGGTGCATGCACAGCGAGACTGGGCGCGAGCTTCTTCAGATGACGCTCGAGGAGGTCATCCTGCCGAGGTTGCGCGAAGCTGGGGTTCTTCGGGCCGGAGACTGAGGGGGCAAGAAGCGCTTGCCGTGCTATAGGCTGCACATGAACGTCATTGTGAATGGTGAGGCGAAGACCTTGGCAGAGGGAACGACGGTGTTGTCGCTTCTGGCCGAACTCGGGCTTGGTGACAAGCTCGTCGCGGTTGAGCGCAATGAAGTGGTTGTCCCCCGGGCAACGCACGCGGAGGCGACCCTCACCGAGGGCGATGTCCTCGAAGTCGTTCATTTCGTGGGCGGCGGCTGAAACCGGTGGCCCCCTTGGCTTTTAGATTCACTTCCTGATTGTAGATACCCATGACGAACCCGACCGATACGCTCACCATCGGAGGCGTTGAGTTCTCCTCACGTCTTTTTGCTGGAACCGGTAAATACCCGAGTCACGCCATCGCGCGTGAAGCACTCAAGGAAAGTGGAACCGAGATCGTCACCGTTGCAGTACGGCGCGTTGACCTTTCCGAGACTGGCTCAGAGAGTGTCATGGGAGTCCTCCGCGAGGGCGGCTATAAGATTCTTCCGAATACGGCGGGCTGCTACACGGCGAAGGATGCGGTGCGCACTGCACGACTCGCGCGCGAGCTGCTCGATACGCCCCTGATTAAGCTTGAAGTCATCGGGGACGAGAAAACGCTTTTCCCGGATGTTCCTGGAACGATCGAAGCGGCGACCGAACTCGCCAAAGAGGGCTTCGTTGTTCTGCCCTATATCACCGATGACCCCGTCGCATGTCGCCGTCTTGAAGATGCCGGCTGCGCAGCCGTGATGCCGCTTGCGGCGCCGATCGGGAGCGGGCTCGGCGTTCGAAACCCAACCAATATTGAGATTATTGTGAAACACGCGGGCGTTCCGGTCGTGGTGGACGCCGGGGTCGGAACGGCCAGCGATGCTGCGTTTGCGATGGAGCTCGGGGTAGATGCGATCTTGATGAATACCGCGATCGCGGGCGCGCAGGATCCGGTTCGCATGGCGCGCGCGATGAAGAATGCCGTGCAGGCGGGACGTGACGCGTTCCTCTCCGGGCGCATTCCGCGCAAACTCTTTGCGACGGCATCGAGCCCGCTTGAGGGCATTATCGGCAGCGACCTTTAGACCGGGCTATGGGCGTTCTATTGCACGGGATCGGCAAGCTCCTCACTACGTTCTTGTTGATTGGAATTCTGAACGCGCCGTTTCAGTGTGCCGCTGAGCCTGACCCCGATCGTAGGCTCGAGGATACGGGGTCGGAGGCGCTCTTTCGGCTTTCGGAGCGCTTCGCAGAGTCAGGCGAGGAGCATGCCCGCAGGTTTACGCTTGAAGAGCTGATCCGGCAGTACCCGAACTCGCGTGAGGCCGTTCGTGCGCGCTTGATTCTTGAAGAATCAAGCCCGTGACCTGCGTTCCTCGGCTTCTTTGGATCACCCCCTATGAAGCGGACCTAGACGAGCTCTGCGCCGGGCTCCCCGATCTTGAGGGGATCGGTGCGGCGGTATTGTACCGGCGCGGCGGACACGACCGTCACCGTCTACAGGAAGCAAAAGTACTGCGCGATCGATGCTCCGATACTGGTGTTTCCTTTTTTGTGTCTCGCCGTCTCGACCTCGCTCGACTTGCTCTGGCGGATGGCGTCCACCTACCCAGCGCGATGCCGCCGGTCGACGAACCAGAGATGTGCATCGGGCGAAGCGCACACTCGGAGAGCGAGCTCTCTTTGGCGTTCGCCGAAGGATGCGACTACTGCACACTTTCTCCGGTTTTCGATTCGCCTGGCAAAGGCCCGGCGCTCGGCGTTGAGCGTTTCGGGAAGCTCGCGCGGAAGGCGAAGCTCCCAATCCTGGCACTCGGCGGAATTGGACCCGCGAATCTCTCGAGCTTGCTCACGGCCGGCGCGTTTGGCGTCGCGGCCATCCGGTCGCTTCTCGATCCGGTGGAGCGACGCGAAATGGTCGAGCTGTTGAAGGGCCGCGAAACCTTTCGCGAATCCTGAACCCGTCGCTTTCGGCGTTTTCACCGCAGGCCCCGCGGGATGCGCGCCGCCCTCCGCGAAAGAAAACAACGCGGACAAAATGAAGATCGGTTTCCCTGCCGGTTGTCGCGCTTTTTGGTCGAACCTGCCTGAAACGGGTACCTTTTTGCGGACCGGACTTGCTTCGGCCCCACTTTCTCGACACACCTTTCACCGTTCCAGCTCCGACAACGTTTCCCTCCGCCACCGTAGAGACGACCCGATCCCATGAAATTCCTCAAATCAGTCCTGAAGTTTGCGATTTGGGTAGGCCTCCCCCTCCTCATCGCCGCAATCGTGATGCGGGTCTTTTTTCTGACCAACGTCGTGGTCGGGCACAACGGCATGGCCCCGAATCTCATTGAGGGGGAAGAAATGCTGATGTGGAACGGAGTCGACGACCCCGAACTCGGGGATGTGCTGGTGTGCATGCACCCCGCCGACGCCCAACAAATTGTGCTCGGTCGGGTGATCGCGAAGTCCGGCGTGACGATCCGGACCCATCGCGGAAACCTTCAGATCGCCGGTCAGGCTCCTTCGCACGATATCCTCAACACCGTTCCCTTCCGCGATCAGGGACGCGAACATCAGATGGTTCGTCGCGAGGAGACCCTCGGCAACTCTTCCTACATTATCTTCACTCGGGAGGGCGTGAACCTGCGAATTCCCGAAACCCAGGTGCCTGCGGGGAGCGTGTATCTATTGGGCGATAACCGCCCTTCGGTCACCACCGACAGTCGAGCCTTTGGCGCGGTGCCGGTCTCCCGCTGTCTCGGAACGGTCGCGTTCTATTGGGCGCCGAAGGATATTCCCTCCGCTGAGATCGACCATTCCTTCCTTAGCTGGCTCGACTGAGATGAACGTGCGTCTACTCCGTTGGGCCGTCTTCTTTTGCGCCCTTTCCCTATCGGCGTTTGCGCAAGAGGAGGGAAATCCTGCGCCACGGTATTTGAATGCGGTCCGAGCGGAGCTGAGCGCACTCCGGCTAAACCCGCATTGCGAAGTGCGGCCTGGGCAATCCGCGATCTGCGAGTTTCGATTTCTTGAGGCGAGCGGCGAAGCGGAGCAGATTGGGTATGTCGCGATCAGCGATGAGGCGCACTCGGTATACGTTTACCTTCCGAATCTCGCGACCGCGGAAACGGACGACCCTGCCACCCCACAGGTGCTTCAAAGTTTGATGTCTCTGAACTGGCGTTTGGTTGGCTCGAAGCTGGAGTGGAACGAGGCGAGCGGCGAGGTGCGCATCTCCGCGTTGGTTCACACACATACGAACTTCGATCGAAGAGCGTTTCGAGTGCTCGTACGACATCTTTTAGGCGAGTCGAGGCGTGTCTCGCGAGAGATCGATCGGATTCAGACCTCGAATTTGTGAGAAGCCACACTTTTTTGCGAATTTTTTTCCTCGCGGGGGGAGGGAGATGGTTACCCATATGGTTAGACGATCATCGCCAGAAATGAATGAAAGTCACCCAAAATGGTGTGCTTCGAAAAAAACGAAGGAAGGTTTTCGAAGCATCCTCCGTATGTTTTCACTGAATCTTATGCAGCCGCGCTGAATAAGAGAATATGCTCGGCGTCTCAGAGTCTCTCGAACATCATCGAGACGAAGAGGAGGAAATACAGTGAAGAAAATCGGAATCGCGCATCTTGGACTTGCCGCTCTCGGCGCAGCGCTCATCTTGGGAGTTCATAGCCAGTCGGTGGCCCAGGCCCGTCTCCGCATCGGCAGCTCCAACGCCAACTTCGGCGTGCACTCTCTGAACGGTGGATTCGTGCCCGATCCGAAGACCGTCCCCGTCACGAGCGGTGGTGGACTCGACATCCGCGGCATGAACCTCGGCGCCGGTTGCGTCGGTTTCGGAACGCCCCAGCCCGACGTCGTTGTGAACTACAGCAACGCCGCGAGCTTCCTGCGCTTCTACTTCCAGCCGAACGGCTCGGGAGACACGTCGCTCGTGATCAACGACGCGAATGGCCGTTGGCACTGCAACGACGACACCAACGGGCTGAACCCGCAGGTCGACATCAACAACCCCCCAAGCGGTCACTACGACATCTGGGTTGGCAGCTACCAGCGCGGCACCAACATTCCCGGCGTGCTCAGCATCACGGAACTTCGGGGCCAGACCGGTCACCCGTAGCCTTCGGCAAGACGAGAATGGGCGAGCTTCGGCTCGCCTTTTTTCGTTCCGTCCGGGCAATTCTTTGCGAGATGGACTGGGCGTGCCGTGGTGGAGCTTTCGGGCTAGGAAGCGCAGATGACTCGCGTTTCTCTCTTGGTCTCGGTCTTTGCCCTCCTCGGCGCCTGTGGTGCTCGTCAGTCCGTTCCGTGCGAACCTACCGTGGCGGACGTAAGGCAAAGCGAGAGCATCGCTGACCCACAGTTTCCCGCCCGTTACGCGGAGACGGGCGGCTTTCGTTTTGGCACGCCTCGTTCGGTCCATATCGCCCGCGGCGGCGAGCACGTCTATTTTCTACGCGGCGAAGCGGAAAACCCGCAGGGGTCCCTTTTTGTTTTTGATGTCGCGACGGGCGAAGAGCGAACGCTGGTAACCGCGGATGCCCTGCTAGGCGCCAACACGGCAGAGCTCTCGGTGGAAGAGCGTGCCCTCCGCGAACGGCTCCGTCAGAGCGGCACGGGGATCACCTCCTACCAGCTCTCGAAGGATGGAAACCTGGCGTTGATTCCCATCTCGGGAAAGCTCTTTGTGCTCGACCTAACAAATGGCGAGAGTCGTGAAATTGGCGCCGGGCTTCCGTACGCAAATGGCGCGGTGTTCAGCCCGGATGGGCGCTTCGTCGCGTGCGTGCGCGACCGAGAGGTTCACGTGGTGAATGTCGCCTCGGGGGACGACCGACAGCTCACTCAAGGGGCGAACGAGACCTTGAGCCATGGGCTTGCGGAGTTTGTCGCCCAGGAAGAGATGGGTCGCTATGGCGGTATCTGGTGGTCTGCGGACAGCACACATCTCGCGTATCAAGAGACCGACGAATCCAATGTTGACGTTCTCTTTGCGAGCAATCCGATCGATCCGGCGACCGACCCCTATGCCGCTCGCTACCCGCGCGCGGGCACGACGAATGCGGCTGTACGCCTTGGCGTGATTTCCGTTGAAGGTGGAGATACCGAGTGGATCGAGTGGGATTCGGAAGCGTATCCCTACCTCGCCACCGTCCGCGCTCGGGGTGAAGGGTTCGCTATCGTTGTGCAAGATCGCCTGCAGCAGAACGAAGAAATTCGCGCGACCTCTGGACGAGCTGGAGCGACGACCCTGCTTCACTCCGAGGCCGACGAAGCGTGGCTAAATATCGATCAGAGTGTGCCGGTCTTCGAAGGCGATTCCTTTCTCTGGTCGAGCGAACGTGCCGGTCACTTTCAGCTCGAACTTCGCGGCGGCTCTCCGCAAGAATTCGAACTGAGCGATCGGGGCGAAGCGGTGGTTTACGAACAGCTCCTGCATCACACCGAAGAAGCACTCTTCGTTCGCGGTTCCGCAGAGCCGAGCGAGCGGCATATTTTTCGGATCGACCGCGCCTCCGGGGAAGCGAGCAAGCTTACGAGTGAAAGCGGCTGGCACAACGCGGAGTTCGCCTCAGGCAGCGATGTCTGGGTGCACATTTCGGATTCGCCTGCGGGGCGGGCGTGGCGAGTTATGCGGGGAAATCAGCAGGTGGGTGAGCTCGCCTCTCTCGCGGCTGACGCTCCGTTTGCGGCGGCGCCGACGTTTCTCGAGGTCGGGGAGCGTTCGCTTCGAGCGATGATCGTCAAGCCGCGCAATTTTGAGCCGGGGCGTACCTACCCGGTGATCCTCTCGGTCTACGGCGGGCCCGGTTACGTGAAAGTTCGGCGCGCGTTTGGAGCACAGCTTCGGGAGCAATGGATCGCCGACCACGGGTACATCGTTGTGAGCGTTGATGGCCGCGGCACCCCAGGTCGGGGACGTGCATTCGAGCGGGCCATTTATCGGGATGTGATCACGGCACCGATGAACGATCAGATCGAAGGGCTTCGCGCGATCGCCGCGCAAGTGCCGGAGATGGACCTCGATCACGTGGGCATCTACGGCTGGAGCTTTGGCGGCTACTTCTCCGCCATGGCGGTGCTCCGACATCCGGAGGTCTTTCATGCGGGAATCGCCGGTGCGCCTGTGACCGATTGGCGCCTCTACGATACCCACTACACCGAGCGCTTCATGGCCCTGCCCAGCTCAGAGGGGGAGGGCGCGAACGAGGAGGGGTACGACTCTACATCCGCGCTGAGCATCGCAGAAACGCTTGAGCGTCCGCTGATGCTCATTCACGGAACGAGCGACGACAACGTCTACTTTGCGCACACCCTCGCGCTTCATGATGCCTTCGTTCGCGCAGCGCGCCCGCACGACCTTGTCCTCCTTGCAGGCTCCACCCATCGCGTTGGAGACCCCCAAACCGCAGCCGCATTGCAGCAGCGAATGATGCACTTTTTCGAACAAGCGCTTCGTCGTTGAAGCCCGTCGACCAGAACAACGAGTGCGTGGTTCAAATCGCGAGAAGGGCCCTCTTCCGCCAGGGCCTCCGATCCGAGTTTCGCTCTTCTTCGATATAGTCGGCATGTCGTTCGTTTTTCGAATCCCGGGTCGGCGGCCCTGACGAAAGATCCTCCCTCTATCGATTTGATCCTGGCACTAGGTTGCGCGAACTTTGTTCGCTTGTGAGTGAAAGCGCACGGATGTGAAACGTCCGCCGGGCGGCGCCATACGAGGTGCAGTACACCCGTTTTCCGAGATCTCATGACCGAACCCACCACCAACCCGACCTCTTCTCGCCAGCGTCTCCCGCTCGCGTCTTTTGATCCTTCCGGTCGCTTCTTCGACCGGTTCGAGAAAAGTGGTGTTCGCCGCGCTCAAACTTCGACCCTCCAGATCAACCTGGGTCGAAAGTGCAATCAGGCTTGTCTGCATTGTCATGTGGAAGCGGGTCCGAACCGCACGGAGATGATGGAGCGAGAGGTCGCGGAGAAAATCCTCGAACTCCTCGACGCAAGCTCGTCGATTGCCACCGTCGATTTCACGGGTGGCGCTCCGGAGCTCTCGCCTCTCTTCCGCTGGTTCGTGGAAGAGGTACGTAAGCGCGACCTCGAGGTAATCGATCGGTGCAATCTGACGATACTCTCGGAACCTGGACAGGAAGACCTCGCGCGCTTTCTCGCCCACCATCACGTACGGGTGGTTGCGAGCCTGCCATGTTATCTCGAAGAGAACGTCGAGAAGCAGCGAGGTAGAGACGTTTTCCAACGCAGCATCGAAGGCATTCGCGCGTTGAACGAGCTCGGCTACTCAGAGTCGCTCCCACTCGACCTGGTTTACAATCCGACGGGGCCAAGTCTGCCGCCCCCGCAAGCGAGCCTTGAAGCCGACTACAAGCGCGAACTTCGAGACCGTTACGGGATCACGTTTTCGAGTCTTCTGACCATCACGAATATGCCCATTCGCCGTTTCGATCATGCGCTTCGCCGGGATGGCGAGCGTGAGCGGTATATGGAACTTCTTGAATCCAACTACAATGTCGCGACGCTGCCCGGTTTGATGTGCCGCTCGCTCATCAGCGTCGGCTACGATGGGCGAGTGTTTGACTGCGATTTTAATCAGATGCTCGATATCCCCCTTGGGGGTGCCACCAAACACCTTTCGGAACTGAACAGTTTCGACCGCGAAGGCGCGGAGATTGCCGTGGCGGACCATTGTTTCGGCTGTACGGCCGGCGCCGGTTCGAGCTGTGGTGGCGCGCTTGCAGAAGACAAGACTCCGTGAATAGCGACCCCCGCTCGGAGGTCGCGCTTTGCATTTTCGCAAAAGCCCCAACGCCAGGCCGCGCGAAAACCCGTCTCGCACCGAAAGTCGGCGAAGCCGTTGCGGCCCGTTTCGCAGAAGCGTTTTTGTACGATACATGGGCGGCTGCGGCCAAGGAACCTTGGGCGGCGATTCGGCTGTGCGTTGTCGATCCTGCGCACCCCTTTTGGGCGTCGTTCCGAACAGAGCCTGTCGAGTGCGAGCTTTGGGCTCAGGGGGATGGTGATCTCGGCGCAAGAATGGAGAGCTGTCTTCATCGTGCACTCGCAATCGCCCCGCGTGCGATCGTCATCGGGTCGGACAGCCCGGGGCTGCCTCGAGAGTTTTGCGTTGACGCTGCACACGCGTTTCAGAGAAGTGAATGCGTCATCGGTCCGAGCGATGACGGAGGCTACTATCTTCTCGGCGTGAGTCGCCGTGGGGCCGTCGAACTCGGCTTCGGCCTGGGGGCACTCGCGAACCTTCCGTGGAGCCAGAGCCATACCCGAAGCGCAACACTGACCCGAATCCGTGAACGAGGCCTGGAGCCAACCATCCTTCGAAGTTGGTTTGACGTCGACTATCCAGAGGACTTGCTTCGCCTAAAGGAGATTCTCGGGCCCAAGCCGGAGATCGCTCCCGCTAGCGCCTCGATGCTCCGTGCTTTTCAGGAGCTGGGCTGATGCGCGTTGAAGCAATCATCCCCGCGCTCGACGAAGAAGACGCGATCGGGCCTGTCGTTCGAGGTGTTCCGAGCGATCTCATTGAGCGCGTGATCGTAGTGGACAACGGTAGCAAGGACGCGACGGCGAAGCGGGCTCGTGAGGCTGGGGCGAAGGTCGTTGATGAGCGTGAACGTGGGTACGGCGCAGCGTGCCTGAAGGGAATCGCCTCTCTTGACCCGCAAACGGAAGCGGTTCTCTTTCTGGACGGTGATGGCAGTGATGACCTCTCGAGGCTCCCAGAAATGCTCGCGCTCGTGGAATCCGGTGGCGCCGATCTGGTGATTGGAAGTCGCACGCTTGGTGAGGCCGAGCCCGGCGCGATGACCCTGCCGCAGCACGCAGGAAACCTCATCGCCGGCAGCTGGCTACGTATGCGGTTTGGGATCCCGGCGAGCGATTTGGGACCTTTGCGCCTCATCCGGAGAACTTCGCTTGAACGCCTTCAGATGGAAGACCGCAACTACGGCTGGACGGTCGAGATGCAGATCAAGGCGGCGCAGCGCGGGCTCGATGTCCGGGAAGTCTCGGTTCCCTATCGTCGGCGGCAAGCGGGGGAGTCGAAGGTCTCAGGGACGCTCCGCGGGACCATCGGTGCGAGCGTGAAGATCCTTGGTCTGCTCGCGTATTACGATCTCCGCGGCGTTCTTCGCCGCTAGCGGCTCTCGCATGTCGCTCGATAGCGCGAAGGTTCCAACGCTCTCCAAGTGTCTCGGGGCGGCTCATCTTCTGATTGCCGCGCTCGCGTACCTTGTTGTTCAACTCCCGGAGGGTCTCGGCGGCAGCGGGCGAGCGCTCTTCGGTGGGCTGCTCGGTCTTAACGCGCTCGGACTTTGGTGGAGCGGCCGGAACGACGCTTCTCTGCGTGATTTTCACTTCGTCGTTGGCGCCGCTTCGATCTTGCTCGTCGCGCCGATCTCGGTGGCAGAGGTGCACGACGTTCAACGCTACCTTTGGGATGGCGCGCTCGCGGCGAGTGGCGTTGACCCCTATCGGGTGGCCCCGAATGACCTCGCCGCGGAGACTCTCCGAGCGATCTGGCCAACGCCCGAAGAGCATGCCGAATACGTCACGCTCTATCCACCCGGAGCAGTGGCGCTCTTCGCATTCGCCTCGCTCGGAGGTATCGCTGGCGCGCCCTGGATCTGGAAGGGGCTCGTCGTCTGTGCGGCCCTCGGCGCACTCGCTTTGGCGAAACGAAAACTCACGAGCAAAAGCGAAGCGCTCCTCTTTCTTTCTCCTCTTTTGACCTTCGAAGTCGCGCTCGGAACACACCTTGACGTTCTCGTTGGGGCGGTTTGCCTACTCGCGTTTGTCGCCGTGGAAGACCGGCGTTACTTCGTAGGCGGGTTGCTCGTGGGGCTCGGCGTTCTGCTGAAGTTTGTGCCCGCGCTGATGATGATCCCATTTCTGATGCGCGCTTCTTGGCGAGGACGACGCCGATTGGCTTTTGCGAGCGTCGCGGCCGTCGTTGCCGGGTACGGGCTCGCGTTTATGCTCGATTTTGTCCCGCTCGGCAGCGTTCCGGTCTTTTTTGAAAAGTGGCGGTTCGGCGCTCCGGCGTTTTCACTCCTCGAACACTTCTGCGAAGACGACGCCTTGCTCATCTCTGCTGCCATTGGCGGCGTGCTTATCGCCATGCTCATGTGGTGGAGCGCACGCTTCCCCAATGATGCGCGCGTGTACGCCTGGGCACTCGCACTGCCGTTCGTCGCCGCGCCGGTTGTCTTTCCGTGGTACTTGGTGCCCGCCGCACTCCTCTTGGGCGTGCGTTCATCGGGATGGTTGCTGGGCTGGGTGGTCGCCGCCCCTCTCACGTACGAGGTCGTTGACCGATTTGAAATCGATGGAAGCTGGGAACCGGCGACGTGGCCGCTGGTCGGAATTGCGATGTCGATTCTTCTCGGATTCGCTCTTGAAAGGCTCGCCCAGAATCAGTCTGCGAAGCGAACTTCGACGCGTTGATATCCAGAGGCCTGCCGTGCGAGGACTTCCTCGACGCAGGTTGATAGCTGGGGGTCCGCCAGTGTTGAAAGTTCAGTGCTTGCCCTTCGCGGCGCGTTTTCGATTCGAACAGAGAGCCTTCCTTCGCGCTCGCTTCCCCGAGTGCGCGATTCGGCGAAGCAGCGACCGAGCGCTTCCTCTGCGCGCCTCAGCGGCGTAAGGGTCGAGACTTCCACGCCGGAAAGGTCGGTCGCCCCAATGATTCGCGCGCGCGGCCCGGTTCCGGGAATTCCATCGAGCTCTTCATCATCTCGCCATGAGCGAAGCCGCTCGGTGTCTTCGCGAGCGACCACTTCGCCTTCCCCATTGACCAGCTCTAGAAACGCGAGGTCAAAACGCACCGTCGTAATATTTGCGCGCGCCACACAGGCGGGGGAAGGGCTGTCGAAGCCGAGGAAAAATCCGACTCGCAAGGACGCTGGAATCGTCCGCGCGACAGCGAGGAGCTCTCGAGCGCGCGCGGGACTGCTCACAAAGCCAATCTCTTCGAGTCGATTCGGAAAAAACTCCGCTGCCCCTTCGAAGGCTCGCAGGTTCCGCCGCGTATCAACATCCACCGTGCCGTGATCTGCATTGTGGGCTCGAAGTCGGAAACGTTCGAACTCGATCACATATAGCTTTCGCCGGCCATCCTGACGCGCCTCCTCGCACGCTGCATGCACATCGCTCATCCGGCGAATGGTCTCCTGGGCATCAGCGGCGGAAGACCAGCCGAGACCGGCGATTGCAAGCAAAGCGACCAGCGCTCGGGTGATCGTAGGCCCGATTGGGGATGAACAGAGTTTCATGGTGAAAGGATAGACGTGAAAATCCTAGTTCGCTTCATCGCGAGGCACGAACGATAGCTCGCCACCTTCGACGCCTACATCAACGATGCCTTGGGTGCCGCGCAGAACCAATGTCGCAAGCGGCGATTCAAGTCCGCGACTAATCGCACGTCGAAGCGGCCTCGCGCCAAGCGTTGGGTCGAAGCCGCGATCGACCAATAGTTCGATGGCGGGCTCGGTGACTTCGAGCCGAACCCCTTGGGTCTCGGCTTGCGTCGCGACGGTCGAAATGAGCTGCTTCGCGATCGCGTGAACATCCGAACGGGTCAAAGAGGCGAAGACGAGTGGCTCTTCGATCCGTCCGAAAAGTTCGGGAGGTAGCGCAGCCCGCGCTGAAGCGATGACCTGATGCTCGTCATGTGACTCGGCATTCGGTTCCGCGGAACCAAAACCGACCGACCGCTTCTTGATCGTTCGAACGCCCAAGTTGGAGGTCATGACAATGATCGTATTCTTGAAGTCGACCCTTCTACCGCGTGCATCGGTGAGATGACCTTCATCGAGCAGAGGGAGGAGTGCGAGAAGCACGTCGCGGTGCGCCTTTTCGATTTCGTCGAGGAGCACGAGTTGGTAAGGACGCTTTCGGACCGCCTCCGTGAGTTCGCCACCTTCTGCGTGTCCGACATAGCCCGGAGGTGAACCGAGCAAGCGTGCGACGGTGTGCTTTTCGCTGTACTCGCTCATATCGATGCGGGTCATTGGGGTGCCGAAGAACTCATCGCTGATCGCTTTCGCGAGTTCTGTTTTTCCGACGCCCGTCGGACCCAAGAAGAGGAACGAGCCTAGTGGGCGATTGGGGAAGAATCCGGCCGCGCCTTTTCGAAGTGTTTCGGAGACCGCGCTGAGGATCTCCCGGTGGCCGATGACCCGCTTTCCGAGCAGGTCTTCCATTTGGAGCAGACGCTCGGCGTCCGTTCGGAGCAATCGCTCGACCTGGATTCCGGCGCGTTCGGCGATCACTTCCGCGATTTCCGAACGCGTGACTTCACAGCCACCACGTCGCGCGACCTTCGCGCCCGCCAGGTCGATGACGCTTACCGCCTTATCGGGCAATCGCTGCTCCACAAGGAACCGGGAGGAGAGCGCGACCGCAGCCTCTGCTGTCTCCGCCTCATAGCGCAGCCCATGATGCTTTGCGTAGGAAGGCAGAACCCCGGTCACGATTTCCGCGGCGGTTTTCAAATCGGGTTCCTCGACTTGCACGACCGTAAACCTACGCGCGAGTGCCGCATCCTTGTCGAAACAACGTCGGAACTCCGCGTCCGTCGTGGCGCCAATGCACGGAAGTTCGCCGCGTCCGAGCCGGATCTTGAGCTCCTGAGTCAGCTCTTCCGCCTCTGGGCTAAGCAGGCTGTGGATCTCGTCAAGAAAGAGCACGACCTTGCCATCCGCTTGTTTGACCTCCTCGGCGAGGCTCGCGATGCGTTTTGAGAGCGCGCCACGAACGCCAGTCCCGGCCATCAAACCGCCGCCGCTCACCTGAATCAACGAGAGTTCGGGATCTTCTCGGAGCAGTTCCTGCGCGAGCCCCTCCGCGATCGCGGTTTTTCCAACTCCGGGAGCGCCGACCAGGAGAGGGTTGTTTCCGCGCCTGCGGGCCAAAACGTCACGGACTTTTGCGATCTCCGGACTCCGGCCAATGACCGGATCGAGTTTGCCTTCCTCTGCGCGTTGAGTGAGGTTCGACCCGAGTTTCGTGAGCAACGGAAAACGATCCGGGTCGAGTCTGGTTTTCGGCAGCTCCTGCTGATTCGTCGCACCCAGTGCGAGTTGCGCCTCAAGAGAGGGCAGCTCGGCGGAGTTTCTGCTTCGGCGAGCGCTGGGGGCGCGGCGCCGGTTCTTCGGCGCGCGTCGATTCGGGACGCGATTGGTTCGCGCCGGGGCCGGAGGCGTCTCGAGATCGGGCGCTAGCGTCACTCCCGGAGTTGTCGCGAGGTCCTTTTCAGATGTGGGAGCTTCGTGCTGAGAGGCTGGCCGTCGCGCGCGTCGCTGGCTTGGCGCGCGTCGAACGGCGCGGATCGCGCCGGGACGTGGGTCAAAAACCTCTTCGCGGCTCATGGCATCGCCGGCTCCGAAACGGCTCTTCGCGCGTCCAGACCGAAGCGAGGGCAATCCGAGGTCGCTGAGTAGCGCCTGCTGAAGTCCCGCCGGAGAGCAGCCCATCGCGCCGATCGCCCGATGCGCGTCCGACCGGGATTCCCGTGTGATGGCCAACAGAAGATGTAGGGAACTCGGCGAGGTTGCGCTTCGTTTCGCAAGCTTTTCCGCACGTTCGACAATCCGTTCGAGCGTACTCGTCGATTCTTCACGGCTGCGGTTCGAAGTCGAGTCCAGGCTACTGAGCACCCCATGCTCTGAGATCCCATGCCCCTCGAGCCATTGGCCACCACTTCGCGAAGCTTGCGCGATCGCGAGGAGTAGATGCGCGCTGGAGGGCTTTTGGCCCCTTCGCTGCGCTGTGTGTCGAGCCCGAGCGACCAGGCCTACGATGCCGCCACCATCCGTTCCGTGCATGCTTTCTGGTACACGTGTATGGGTTTTCGGGGCCAGTTTTCGGCGTGGCCGGTGGAGGGCGAATCGTTCGTGCGCTTGGAAAGGATCGCGCGGGGATCCTGCGCACTCGACCGGAATGGCGCAATTTTCGAATATCCGGACGAATATGACCGGACGGGTGAATCTTTTTGCCCTTCCGACGTCCTCTCATCACGCGCCCGAGTTTCTGCCATTTGGGGAGATGTGGACGCGCTATGGGATTCATCGATGTTTCACGTTCGAAACGTGGCTTGCGAGCGTCCCTCTTTTCGAACCGCCTCAACCTCTGGTACCGTCGCCACGCCGCTTTGTCGGCGGACACTCTCTTTCCCACTGCGAGACTTATGACCCAGCCCAAGCGTTCCCGCCGCACCTCGAATCGCCGCAACGGCATGATCGCATTCTCCGCGCTCGCCGCGTGCCTCTTCGGAGCCTTGGTCATCATGGACAGCTCCGCATTGGCGCAGCGTCTGCGTGCGCGGGTGTATATCACCCAGGCACGGATTCCGCGGAACCTCTCCGAGCGCGGCTTGATTCGGTTTGCGCGCGGGCACAACGCTCGCCGGCTCCAGGAAATCACCGACCCGCCCATTCCAGAGCGAGAGTGGCGCGCCAATATGGTCACCTCGTTCAACACACCTCCGGGGGACCTCGAGTTCCAGGTTCTTTTCTACGATCTCGAAGAAGGTCGCCGCTTCATTTCCCCTGCGCTCTCAACCTTCGTGAACAATCGCGACGAAAAGACCTTCGTGCAGCGCCTTCGTTTGGAGCGTCCCCGCTTCCAGCCAAACCGCCGAATGGAACTCGTTGTGACGGTACGCCGACAGGAGGTCGGCCGGCATCGCTTTGAGCTTGTCGGCGAAGCGGTTCGACATACGGGTGAAGTTAGTTTTTAGGGTTTTTTTACTGAGGGGTCTTTCAAAAAGACCCCTCTCTCCTCCGGCAAAGCCGTCGTCGCGAGCGGACGCTC
>JAHDCI010000193.1 GCA_020629955.1 Myxococcota bacterium
GCGCCGCCGACGCAAACACAAAAACGGACGAACGGTGAACCACTTGAGCAGAGGTTCGGTCGAAGGACTTCTCAAGATTCGCTTCCGTGAACCGGCTCCGCGGCGCAAAAGCCGCGACCTTCACTCCAAAGACATCCTCGGAATCGTAGCGGACAAAGTCGCCGATCGCGAAGCAGGTAAGATAGCTCGGGCAGCCTTGGTCGAGGTTCCATTTCGCCGTCTTTGTTCCATCGCCGTGGTCCTCGACTCCGACATCCGCGCCATTGGCAAGAATCTCAAGATCGGAGGGCGCGCGAATGGACCACTCGAGCGTTGGACGCACCTCCGGCAGGTCGACGGTGCAAAGCCAGTAGCGAGCGCGCTCGGTTTCGTGATCGGTGACGGCGAATGTCGGAGCGTCGGGACGGCTCTCGCTCGACGTGGAGAAATAAACTCCGCCTTCTGGATTTGTCACGCGGTACCGCAGCTTAACCGACCGTACCTCGCCGCGTTCGAAGTCAGTGGCCCACACAAGTTGAAGTTCGTGACCATCGTACTCG
Source organism: Myxococcota bacterium (assembly GCA_020629955.1). GTDB lineage: Bacteria > Myxococcota_A > Polyangia > Polyangiales > Houyiibacteriaceae > JAHDCI01. The sequence continues at coordinate 540 of JAHDCI010000193.1, forward strand.
TGGTCGACGCCCTCCCCTTCGACCCGCAGATTCTGAAGCGCGATCCCGTGAAGCAGAAGTGACGTCGCACCTGGACGCCGCGCCATCACGTGATGAGTGAGCTCGACATCGAGTGCACGCGCATCGAGGTCCACCCGGAGCGAAATCTCAAGATGCTGGGGCTCGAGAGTCATCGCGGGCGCGTACGAGGGACGGGTCTCAGCGGAGACGAAGGCGGAACCTTTGGCCTTCGAGAGCTCAGCCCGCGAGCTCACCCGGCGTTCGGCGTTCAGAATGGTCATGTTCGCGTTCTTAGCCCGCGGAAGCCCGATGCGATAGCGCTCTGTGAAAATTGTGGTCCATCACGGTTCTCGAAAAGATGAATGGGCAACAAAAACAAAAGCGCCACGGCAGATACCCGTGGCGCTCTTCATCCCGCCGCACTTGATTCGCAGCGAATGCAGACCTTCGTCTTATTCGGCCGGCTGAGGCGCGGCGGAGGCGAAAGGCACCGGCTTGACGCGTTCGCGAAGCATCGCTTCGATCTCTTCGAGAGAGCGCTTTTCTTCGCGCAGATCGACAAACTTATTTGCGAGCGTCTTGTATCGACGGAGCATCAACAGGATCCAGATCACGAAGTAGTCGAGCCCTTCGAAAACGATCGCGTCGTGGTCGATATACTTCTGCTTCTTCTTGTCAAAGTCCGCCGGCATATCCGTCCAGTGACGCGCCGCCATTTCATGATGGCCGATGTGATAGCCATCGTTGAAGCAGCGCCGGTTGTATCGCGCGTTGATGCAGGTGATCGAGCTTCGAAGCGGGTCTTCGGGATGGTCGGGATCGATAAATGCGTGCTGCGACCAGTTGCCAGCCATCATCAGGAAGCGAACCGTCACGACGGGAATGACGAGCGTCACGAGCGTCGGCTGCCACGCAAAGTAGAGCCCGACCGCCACGACAGCGTAGTAGGAAAACTCGCCCACAATCATGCGACGGAGCTGCTTGTAGTTGCCGCGCTTGATGAAATAAACGCTGAGCTCAGGGACGATGAAAAAGAAGAAACGTCCCCAATAGAAGAGGAAGTGAAGCGGGTTGTCTCGCTTGAAGGGCATCGTCGAGGAAAGATCGTTTTTCAGATTCTCTTCCGCGTGGTGCATGCAGATGTGATGCGAGTAGTAAGTCTCGGGGGTTTCACCGTTCAGCGGCCCCATGATCCACACAAAGACTTTTTGCAGCCATCCGTAGCCCTTCTTAAAAGGCGGGCGATGGCTGATATTGTGCAGCATCAAAATGTAGCGGTCCGTAAACCCCAGAAAGGTGAGCGCCAGGTAGATTCCTGCGAGCCACCACCGGAAGACGCCGGGAAGGAATAGCGCGATCGCGAACGGAAGCTGGATCGCCATGATTTGGAATCCGAGCTTCATGAAGGGGAGATCGCGAGGATCGCGGATCATCCCGAGGCCGATCCGTTCGAGCGCGTTGTAGCTCGCGGGTTCGGCGTAGCGCGGATCGTTTCCGGTAATTGCGCTCGGTTCCATTACTGGTTCTCCATGGTCGCAAGAAGATGTTCGAACGCGCCCTCTGCAGAGGCCACCGTCGCAGCGGGTCCGACAAGCTTGAAGAAGACCGGCCCTTCCGGCCCTTCGACGATCGCGGCGAGCATGCGGGTATTGTCCTGCGGTGGTCCGCCCCGCATCCCATCCGTGAACGTGCCCGTCACGTCGAGCGTGTGCACCGTGAGACCATGAATTTCTCGTTCGGAGTTTTGCGCTTCCGCCGGTGCATCACCCGTTCGGAACTGTCCTTGCCATCGGGCGATATTGTCCGCGATCGAACCACCCATTCCCGGGAAATGAAAGACAGCAAGCACGGCTTCACCAGCTTCTCCAGCGACCGCATATTCCGCGTTTCGCATGCGGCTTTGAGGCGCTCTCGAAACGAGAGGCTCGTTCACTTCCCAGCGAAGCCCGGCGAGTGCCGGTGCTGCAGGATCGACCTGCGGCGCGCTCGGACGCGCTGGCGGGGCATGCGGGTCGCCGTGTGGGGAGCGAGCGTTGGGTGAAATCGGAGGCGCCTGCATTGCAGAAGGAGCGGGATGCGCCGGAGCAGTCTCGGCGCTTGCCGGCTCGCCCGCTTCGATTTCAGGCCCGCGGTTGCAGCCGAACGCCAAGCCGCCAGCAATGACGGTCATCCAAAGGAAAGCAGCTGGAGATCCCATTCGAAAGCTCATCTTCGGCTTGTATCGCAACTGTGTACTTCCTCAAGTCAACGCGTGAGCGGGTGCACTGGCTCGGACCCGGTCCGTCACTAGAACTCGCGCCCCTCGTACCTCGCGCGGTCCTACGCACATAGAACCGAAGTTCTCTGCCCGGGGCGGTGTGGGTTGCTCGAGAACTTCCCGTACGAATGCGAAACGTTGCGCGATCCATCGCGAGCCCTCGTGCCCGACAGCCGGGGTGGTGTCATTCCACTCCAGCGGCCACCTGAGTGGCTAGAGGATCCGCCAGTCCCGCACATTTTTCGGGCCAATTCTCCTCGATCTCACCTTGATGTGTCGCCTGGGAAGCATGGCACGTTTCGTGAAAGAGTCTTTTCCCACCAAGGAATCATTATGCTCCGACTACGAAACGCCGTTTCCCTTTTCAGCTTACTTCTTCTCACCATCTTCGGCATGAACAGCGCCGCCTCTGCGCAGTGCGAACGCCCGCAGATGCTTCTTATCGTCGACAAATCTTCGAGTATGCTCGGCGAGCTTGAACCCGGGCTCAGCAAATGGGACGCCGCCGTTACCGCGCTTGGCAGCGTGACCGGCGAGTTCGCTGACAATATCGACTTCGGGCTTTCGGTTTTTCCGCGTGAGCGCCGATGCGAGCCCGGCGAGGTCGTCGTCGACGTCGGCCGGCGCTCCTCCGCTGATATCCTCGCAGGCCTTGGCTCGCCGCCCCCGAGCGGAGGCAGCTGGACTCCAATGGCGGCCACCTTGGACGTCGCCGCGGACTACGCCCCGCTTCAGGATGGTTCCCGTGAAAACGTCGTCGTCCTCATCACGGACGGCTGGGAGTGGTGTGACCCGTACAATGCGAGCACGCGCTTTAATGTCGTCGAGAGCGTCAGCGACCTCCGCGCGCAAGGCGTCACTGTTTTTGTCATCGGCTTTGGTGAGTCGGTCGACGCCGTGGCACTGAACCGGGCCGCGACCGCCGCCGGTACTGCCCGCGCAGGCTGCGACGTAGGAAGCAGCGACCCGTCCGCGGCAGATAACTGCTACTTGAGCGCCCTTGACGAAGTCAGCCTTCGTGAAGCCATCGGTCGCGTGGCCGGCGCCACCGCCGCGGAAGAGTGCGATGGCATCGACGATGACTGCGATACGCTCATCGACGAAGATTTCGACACGGACGGCGACGGATTCACCACGTGCGGAACGCGCACGGACACCCCCGGCGCACCGGATCCCGGCCGCGTGGACTGCCGAGACGACGATGGCGACGTCTTCCCGACCGCGACGGAAGTCTGCGACGGCGTCGACAACGATTGCGACGGCGAGACGGATCCGGGCTGCGATTGCACCTTCGGCGAAACCCGTGCCTGCGGTTCCGATGTCGGCGCTTGCATGGCCGGTACCCAGGAGTGTCTCGCCGCTGGATGGGGCGAATGTGTTGGAGCCGTGAACGGCACCGAGAACGAGGCCTGCAACGCGGTCGACGAAGATTGCGATGGCGTCATCGACGAAGACGCACCCTGCCCTGAAGGCTCGCTCTGCGACGACGGCCGATGTGTGGACTTCACCGAGCCTCCCCCCGCGGATCTGGACACGGACGGCGACGGACTCCTCGACGAAGAAGAGTGCCCCGGCGGTCGCGAGCTCGATAGCGATGAAGACGGCATCCCGGACTGCGAAGATCCGGACGACGATAACGACGGCATCCTCACGATCAACGAGCGTCCGAGCCGCATGAACGTCGACACGGATGGCGATGGCCGCCCGAACCACCTCGACCCCGACGACGACAATGATGGCGTGCCCACGCTCGACGAGCGTCCGGGCGGTGTGGATGCCCAGACCGACGAAGACGGCGTGCCGGACCACCTCGACGTGGACGACGACAACGATGGTCAGCTCACCTCGACCGAACGACCGGGCGGCGCGGATCGCGACACGGACGGCAACGGAACGCCGGACCACCTCGACCCTGACGACGACGGCGATACCCTCCCGACCCGTCAGGAGCGTCCCGGCGAAATGGATACGGACTTCGACGCGGACGGCATGCCGAACCACCTCGACCCCGACGACGACAACGACACGATTCCGACCCAGCAGGAGCGCCAGGAGGACACGACACCCGACGACGACTACGACGATGACGGGTCGCCCTCCTACCTCGACACGGACGCGGACGCCGATGGCGTCGACGATATCGTTGAACTCGATGGCGACGACGATGGCGATGGCGCCCCGAACTACCTCGCCGACGACGGCCTCGGAGGCGGCGGTCTCGGCTACGCAGGCGGCGGCGCCGGCTGTAGCGCCAGCGGTACCGGCGCACCGATCTTCGCCCTCTTCATGGCCTTCCTCTTCCTCCCGCGTCGCCGACGCGACTAATCCAGAGGCCCCTTCGGGGCCACACTCTTCGAGCCCCGCGAACGCGTGACCGCTCTCCACGAAAACACGGAGAGCTTTCGCGTCGCGGGTTCCTCTCTTTCCTCAACCCGACCAATACTCATGCTTCGACGATCTTCTCTTCTCGGCGCCTTGCTGACCTTCGCCCTCGCGGGCAACGCGGCCGCTCAGGCCAGTCCCGACTTCACCCTCAATCGTTTCCGCGCGGGCGAGACACCAGACGATGGCTTCGCCATCAGTGGCCCAGCAGACATGGGGCACCTCAACTTCGGCGTTCAACTCCATGTCGATTACACGAACGATCCTCTTGTCGCGGAACGTATGTCCGGTGACCCCACGACCGAGTTTGCTCGCATCGTCGAGCATCAGTTGACGGCCCACCTCGGCCTCTCGCTTGGACTCTTCGACCGCATTGTCGTCTTCATTGGGGGCCAGGCAGTACTGCTCATGACCGGCGATGAGCCCGAGCAGGCGGACCAACTTCAAGCGACGGGCGGCGGCATCGGCGACCTCTCTTTTGGAGCGCGTATTCGTCTCTTTGGCGAACGCACGGACACCTTCGCCCTCGCGCTTCAGCTCACCGGAACCGCTCCTCTAGCGGGTGGCGAGTTCCGCGGGGACAACTTCCTCACCTTCCACCCAGAGCTTCTCTTCGAAGTGCGCGCCTCTCCGCTTCGCGTGTCGTTTAACGTTGGCGGTCGCGTCCGAGACAACCAGCTCCTCGAAGGTGCGGTCGTGGGTGATGAACTCACGTTCGCGACCGGCATCGCGCTTTCGCTTGTCGGCGATTACGAACGTCCCTGGGACACTCGACTCGACCTGCACGGTCAGATTTTCGGCGAGACCCCTTTTGCGGCATTCTTCGGCCGCGAAGAAACCTCGGTTGAGATTCTGGCGGGCCTGAAGCTTCATCACAGCAGCGGTTTCACTGCAGGCATTGCGGGCGGCCTCGGCATGACGCGCGGAATCGGATCGCCCGACGTCCGCATCATCGCGAACCTCGGCTGGGGAATGCTCCCAGACGCTCCTGAACACGCGAGCGCACCTGGCGACCGCGACGGTGATGGCATCCTCGACGACGAGGACGAGTGCCCGGATGAGCCCGAAGATATCGACCAGTTCGAAGACGCGAATGGCTGCCCCGACCCGGACAATGACGAAGACGGCATCCTCGATACGGACGATGAGTGCCCGCTTCAGCCCGAAGACCGCGACGGCTTCGACGACCAGGACGGTTGCCCCGATCCGGACAACGACCAGGACGGCTTCCAGGACAACGTCGACAACTGCCCCGACGAGCCGGAGGACCGCGACGACTTTAATGACGACGACGGCTGCCCCGACCCGGACAACGATCAAGATGGCGTGCCCGATATCAACGATCGCTGCCCGAACGAACCAGGTCCGATGGAGAACCAGGGCTGTCCGAACCCGGACCGCGATGGCGACGGCGTCCTGAACGAAGTCGACAACTGCCCCGATGAGCCCGGACCCGCCAGCAACCAGGGTTGCCGCGAACGTCAGCGCGTGCGCATCACGGGCGACTCCATTGAGATCCTCGAGAAGGTCTACTTCCGCACCAATAGCGATGTCATCGAGCGACGCTCCTACGCGCTCCTCAACAACATCGTCTCGGTTCTGAACAACCACTCCGAGATTCAGCTGGTTCGCGTCGAGGGTCATACCGATGATCGCGGCTCAGACGAGCACAATATGAACCTCTCGCAGCGCCGCGCGGAATCGGTCGTTCGCTACCTCACCGAGAACGGTGTGGACGCGAGCCGCCTTCGTGCGCAGGGCTTCGGCGAGACCCGCCCGGTCGTCGACAATAACTCCCGGCGCAACCGTGCGACGAACCGCCGCGTCGAGTTCAATATCGGCAACGCGTCCGGAATCGAGCAGCAGGACAACGGTCCAGGCGCCGACACCATCGACACCTAATCGGCTCGAAGCGCAACGAAGCCGCCCTCCCCGGGCGGCTTTTTTGTACCCTCCACACTTCATCCCATGCGCCTTTCAGCCCTCCTTCTCATACTGGTCGCGATCGCTTGCGGCGATTCCGATCCCATCGTCGACGCTAGCGTCGATGCGCCAGAGGACGTGCAGCTCGATGCGGCCCCGGACGTCGCGCCGGATGTTCTCGACGCGGAGCCGGATGCCGAGCCGGATGCCCAGCCAGAGTTCCGCGCAGACGATCTCTGCGATCCGGATGCGGAGGTCCCCGCGTTCCCAGCCCCAGATGCGTTCGCCAATCGGGGCCCTGGCGCATCCACAGTGACCTACGCAGAAGAGGAAGTCTTCGAAACCTGCGCGTTCCTCGACGGCGGCGAACAAGACACCTCTGACCATCACAATATCCTCGTGATGTACGACGGATATCTACTCATGCCTTGGGCCCCAGAGTGGGGTTCTGGCGGCCTGAGCTTTTTCCGTTTCGACGACCCCTGCTCCCCGGAGATGATCGGAACGGGTCACTCCGAGACAATGCGAGAGACACACTCGATCGGCTTTTCCCCGATCGGCGGACGCTACGCCGTCGTGAATCACGTCTCTGAGCTACTGACCTTTGATGGTGGCGGCATCGAGTTCTGGGACGTCGCGGACCCGGCGGCACCGGAACAGATCAGCGCGCTCAACCTCCCCGGCTTCTTCTATCCCGATGCCTACGCGCGCGTGAGCCTCAGCGTTTTCTGGCAGGCTCCTTACGTCTACGTAGGCGGCTCCGATAACGGCGTTTGGATCGTCGACGCGAGCGACCCGATGCGGCCCTTCTTAGCGGCGCAATACACGCCCGATCCAGTCGTGGGCGTTGGGCAAGTTCAAGCCATCGGAAACCTGCTCATCGTCACCGCGGCCGAAGGCCCAGAAACCATCCTGCTCGACATCTCGAGTCCTGCTGAGCCGCGTCCAATCCCAGGCGGCGAATATCTCGCTCAAGATGCAAGCGGCACGCCGCGCGGCGCTTACTTCACAAATATCTCCGGACGTCATCTTTACTACGCGAACAAAGACAGCGGCGGCGGAATCATTGTCTACGATATCTCGAATCCGAGAGCGCCCGAACACGCGGGCGAGTTGATCAGCGATGGCAACGGCGGCTATGTCGCCGTGCAAAACGGTCGCGCATTCGTGGGCGAGTCTCGATTCGCCGCCATCTACGATATCGAAGACCTCGATGCGATCACGGAAGTCACTCGGCTCGACCTCGAAGGAGACCTCGACACGATCACGCCGATCGGAAATGTCGCGGTCCTCAGTGTCGATGCCGACGCAAACGATGACGAAGGAAGCTCGGTCGTCCCGGTCGCCTCCACTCCGGATTCCGTCGCGCCAACGCCAGGCTTCTTTTGGCCAGCGGACGGCGCCGAGAATGTCGACACCCGCTCCCGTTTTGGGATCAGCTTCGATGAGATGATCGATGTGCTCAGCGCCCATGAGGGCTCCGTTCGTCTTTACCGCGCGGACGCGGAGACCCCTGATGAAGGACGCGTCCTCACCTATGTCTCGGCGCAAGAGTCGATCATCAACGTTCATCCCCGCTGCGCGCTTGAGCCCGATACCGAGTACGTGCTCGAGCTTCCCGCCGGAGGTGTCCAAGACTTCAGCGGAAACGCATTGGCAGAGAGCGTTTCGATTCGAATCCGGACGGGAGTGCGATGATACGGGTTTTCATCCCTTCGCTTCTCCTGCTCTGCGCATGCGGCCCTTCCGAACCCGTGGCCGACGCCGCGGTGGACGGATCCGATGGGTCGACAGCCGACGCTTCCGAAGACGCCACGAGAGATAGTGCACGAGATAGCGCAAGAGATAGTGCCCCCGATATCGAAGAGGTGCTCGAAGCGCGCGCCGGCGAAAATCGCTACGCCTTGGTCGGAGAAGACCTCACCTTCGATGGGTCCTCTTCTCGAGGTGCGGCGGAGTATCAGTGGACCTTTGGAGACGGCGGCGTCTCTGAACGAAGCGACGAGCCGGCGCTCATTCATCGCTACGAGACTCCGGGCCGATATCGCGTTTTTCTCGAAGTCTTTGCAAGCGACGGACGCTCGGACATCGCATCTTTTACACTCAGCGTCACGCACCCTCCGGCCTTCGATAATGACCGGAGCGGAACGCTCGCGCTCAGTCCCGATGGCACCGAAATCGCTCTGATCAATGAAGACAGCGGCATCCTCTCCGTGTTCGAAACCCGTCCTCCTTTTCGGAATCTCTCACGCGAACGAAGGTGCGCAGGAGCTCGGAACGTTGCGCACCACGAGGGCGTCTGGTGGGTAAGTTGCCCACGTGAAGGCGAGCTTCGCAGCGCGGACGCGACCGTGACTCTGGGCAGAGCGAGCTCCCCCTTTGCCCTCCTCTCCGATGGCGCCTCGCTCTACATCACCCTTCGCGGTCGCAGCGCCGGGGGCCCGCTCCGCG
>JAHDCI010000194.1 GCA_020629955.1 Myxococcota bacterium
TCGTCGACGGTCACCTGCACCACCCGCACGGCGACCACTGCGACGACCACGGCCCAGTCGAACTCGCGTAGCGCACGTCGATCGATCGAGACTCCAGCACGGATGCACTAAGCTGCTTCCGGCTGGAGTTTTCCTTTTTGGGGTCATGACCATCCATCACGAAATCCACCTCGCCCGTCATGAGGTCCTCGACCGTATCCCTTACCTCGCGGCCGACTGGGGACCTGCCGCGTTTACGCGAGTTCTGTCCCTTTCGGAGGAAACGCTGATCGTTGGCGCAAATGTCTACGACAGCGGCTTCTCGACAGGCTTACCTCACGGCTCACGACTGCTGCTCGACTTGCTTGAGGCGGAGCTTCGAAGCGAACGAGTTACAACACTCGAGGGCTCTCTTTTTGCAGCGTGGGATACCTTTGTCGCCAACGCGGGTTCGCTACAGTTTCGAGACCCAGATTTTGCCGACGCAGACCTGAGCGCGTCGATCGTCGTGATGTGTCTCAAGGCGAATCGCGTCGAGATCGTTTCCACAGGAGCGCTTGCACTGGTTCAGGCGCGCACGATCCACGACAACGAGATCATCTGGCGCAGACTCCAAAACGATTCCCTTCCATGGCGAAGCATCCACATGAACTGGAACGTAACGCAGCTGAAGGAGAAGAGCGCAGCTCCGATTCTATTCTCCGCCGCTGGCTACGCCGGATGGCGCGAGAATCTTCGCCGCGAACGTTGGGATTTCCGCCCGGGTGATGGGCTCATCCTTCTGAGCGAAGATCTCAACCTCGCTCCCGCCACGCGACTCCTCGGAGAAGATTGGCGCGCGCTTGCAGACGAGAGCGAGTTTCCCTTTTCGTTCATCTTGCGAGTGCAGACGGCGGAACCTTCGCCGCGTTTCGGCTAGTGCGTGGTTCAAATCGCTAGAAGGGCCCTCTTCAACCCTTCAATCGATTTGATCCCCGCATTAGTTCGTCGAAATCATCGCAGTGGTACCGAAGGATACTCACAGGTACTCTGTTGGGATGGTACGGATTCTCTTGCTTTTGCTCCTTGCGGCTTGCTCCGTTGACGAGCTCATCGTCGATGCTGCTGTGGATGCGAATGAGGATGCCGCTGCAGATGATGCCGCCGCAGATGTGCCGGAGGATACGGTTGGTGATGCCCAAGCAGATGCTTCTCTGGATGTCCAAATCGACGTACCCACTGACACTGCCACCGACGTCGGCATCATGCGCCTCGGCATCGGAGGTACCGTCTCGGAACCGCCCCGTCCTGATCTCCGAGTCTTTGTCTTGTGGGCCGCGGAAGACGCAGCCGTAAGTTCGAGGGTAGTGGGCACGATGGGCGACATGCTGTTCGAAGCCGAAATCCGTTCTCCACCTCGGGCGGAATTGACTCCAGGTTTCGCGTTGGGTTTTGTAGTGGCTCATCCAGACGCACCCATGGCGCGGTTCGAAGATGCCCATGGAGCTGCGCCACGCCAGGTCATTGTCTATCGAGAAAGCGACGCCGTCGCTCCGCTGCCGTGGGTAGCGGAGTTTCCCGTCGGGTTGTCATGCGGTGAAGGTGTCGAAGAGGCGGAAGGTTTCGACTCGTTCCAGCCTGCGGATTGCAGCAGCTTCGAGATTCAAATCACCGACGATCTCGAGAGTCTCGACTGGGTGAACTGGTCTTAGCCGTTCACTTCCCGCCGCGGATCAAACGTAACGTCGGCGCTGGCGCGTAGGCTGCCACGTGACCGCTCTCTTCCGCGACGTAGACCCACCCGCGTTCGTCGACGCGGAAGCGATCGGGCACCAAGTCGGTGTCGATTTCTCCCAGGATTTCGCCGTCGGTCGGTCGAAGAATATGCACGCTGCGCGCGGGCATGAAGAGGGCGGCGCCGCGGAGTACGGGCTCGAGGGAGCGCGGGATTTCGTCGGCGAATGCGTCCGAAAGGAGATGCATCCAGCGGACCTCGCCATCCTCGAGATCGATCGCGCAGCTTGTGCCGCCAGGAACGTTAAAGACCGCGAGCCCGTCGACCGCGATGCAGGAAGCGCCATGGCCGAGCCCAGGATCGGCTCCTGTCCAAATGCGTTCGCCGGTCGATGCGTCGAGCGCAAAGAGCTGGTCGGCTTCGTCGCTAATGAGCAATGCGTGTTCGGCCGATCGCATCTTTCGCGCTGGCGCGGTAAGCCGTCTTTCCCAGCGAAGCTCTCCCGAGAAAAGGTCGATGCCGAAGACCTTGTCCGAGCGAGTGCTCGTCACGATGCACACGTCGCCGGCGACGTGCGGCGTGCCGTCGATCGCACCTTCATAGCGCCAGTGTTCGTCGCCCGTATTCATATCGAGCGCGCAGATGGCCCCGTCCGCAACGATGAGGAGTAGACGCCGGTAGCGGAAGGTGCGCAGACGCGGGCTTCGCCGCGCCGAAAAGCGCCAATGCGGTTCGCCGGTTCGGAGGTCGATCGCGACAAGACGTCCCCGGCCCTCATCGAGGATCGCGTAGGGTGCATCCGTGCTGCCGCTGAGCAAGAAGCGAGCGCCTTGAGAAACACTCGCCGCGCGAGCGATCGCGAAGGGTTCGCCATCGGAGACATCGCAGAGCTCAATCTCCCCATCGGCAAGTGTCCGCAGGAGGGTACGGCCCGCCATGAGCGTGCGGCGTGCGGCGCTTCGGGCCCAGAGCACTTCACCCGAGTCGCGCTGCAGCGCGACCGTATGCGAGTTCGAACCGATGACGAGTCGGTCGCCACAGAAATAGGTCGACGCCGCATCGAGGTCGTCGAGCGCAACCCGCCATCGCTCCTCATAGCGCATATTGCGCCCGACATTGGGCAGCGTTGCGCCGCTGAGGGTTGTCTTCTTTTCATCGCCCGGCTGGACCGCGAGACGCACCGCTTCGGGATCGGCGCTGCGTCGGGAATGTTCGCTTTCAGCGCCTTCATGGGCGCGAAGCGCTCGACGCATCTGACGAACTTCGTCTCGGAGCGCAGTCACCCTTAAGTTTCGCGACTGTGCCTTTTCGCTCGTGATCAGCGCGCGGACCAGCTCGCTGGTGATTCGCAAGATCGGGTGCACGGTCTGGTCGACGCGAAGCGCGTTGGCGCTCAAGTCTCGCTCGGGCGTCGCAAGTCGGAGTTCGCACATTCCGGCTTTGTCGATCTTCGCTTCAATCGCGAACTCGCCTGCGCGAAGCCGAACGTTTGCGGCACGGCCCTTTGTATAGGCTTCCACCAGTGAGCGCGTCGCGCTGACCATTCGCTGGACAACGAGCATGATGGGGCCGCGACCGATCGCGATGCGTCGACCGCGGACAAACGCCCAGAGCTCTCCGTCAAAGAGCATGGCGTGAATATCCGCTCGGGCGACGTTGCCACCAGAATCACGTCCCGGCGTGAACCGAGCCTCAAACCCAAAGGAGAGCGGCTCGTCTTCTTCGGGGCTCGCGCTGCCGCCTCGGACGATCGAAGGCGAAAGGTTTGCATCCGGATCTGGCTCAAGTCGGGCGCGGAGGGCGCGCTCCGCAAGGCGCTCTCCGATCTGACGCGCGGTGTTGTCGGTCTCTGAGCGGGCCTGCTCAAGCAGCGCGTGGGCCGCGCGGCGAAGGAGAGGCTCAAGCGGTACGCGCCGATCGAGTTGATGCACCTGGGGCACCGCACCCGTCTCATAATGAGAAACGCAGATATCGTCGCCCCGTCTGACGAGCGCAAGCTCCGCCACCGTTCGGGTGAGCGGGAGCAGCGCCTTCCGGCGCCGTCCTTGGGCGAGCGCGGTAAGCGCGGAGGTGAGGTCGCTAAGGTTCGGCAACTCGAGGTGCTGCAGGTCGCGCCGAAGGATCAGCGAGCGAAGCGAGGAGGGGGCGAGGCGCGGGCGCTCTTGAGATGAAATGATGTCCATACGTTCTGTGGCGAGAGGTCAAACCTCGAAGCCGGATGAAATCCTAGAGAGCGATCGGGGTTGGGATCCAAAAAGTCGGATCACCGATCGGATTGTTGACAGATGGAGGTCTCTTCCGATTCGCTCTACCGATGAGCTCCAAGCACGACGCGACACCCCAAAATCATGATGGAATGCAATGGGTTGCGGTGGCGATCGTCCCAGTTTTTAAAGGGAAGGTTCTGTCCATGCGGCGCGCGCCAGGGCGTTCGAGCGCAGGGGTTTGGGAGACGGTTTCCGGCAAGGTCCGTCCATTCGAGGAACCGAGAGACGCTGCGGCACGGGAGCTGCGCGAGGAGACGGGGCTCGTTGGCGAGGTCTGTGCCATTCCTTCGGACGCGTATTTGCTCGCGCGCGGCGACATCTCGATGACCGTTTTGGTGTATCGCGTCGACCTCGAAAGGGACGACGTGCGACGAACGCACGAACACGATGATCACCGCTGGGTGCCATTTGATCAGGTCGACGACCACCCGTTTCCCCCGCGTCTCACACTGGCGATCGCGCGGGCGCTGCGGAACGAGAGCGATTGAACTTCGGCTGAGTTGTACTAGCTCTCCGCGTGGCCAAGAAGAAGAAGAAGCCCGCGAGCGTCGGCCGTCCCGACCCCGCACAACAACTCGAGCAGCTTCAGCAGCTCGAGCAGCCTGCGTTTAAGACCAAGGTCATTCTCCAGATCGTTGTCGCGATCGGCGTGGTCTGGCTGATCGCCGGCCTGCTCTCGCCCTATATCTCCTATTGGGGATATGTGATCGCGGGAATTCTGACCGCAATCGTTGCCGGCCTCGCGTTCTACGTGTGGCGTCTGATGAAGAAGAGCTCGAATATCCTCGACATCATGAAGGGCGCGACGGACGACGAAGGTCGCGCCGCGGCGATCGCTGCGCTTCAGGGCCAAGGCGATGACGCGATGGCGAAGATGGCGCAGGCCCAGCTGGTCGCCGCCGAAGATCCCAAAGAGGCGATGGCGATCCTTGAGAGCATCGATATCGAGAAGGCGTCGAAGCTTGTCCAAAACGATATCCGCGCGCAGCTTGGCTTGATGTACCTGATCAACAACCGCGTGCAGGATGCGCGTCAGCTCGCGAACGATATCAAGCTCGGCGGCCAGGCCCAGCCGAAGCAGACCGCGATGTACGTCTCCGTGATGGCGGAGAGCTTTGCGCGAACCGGCAAGGAAGATGAAGCGGCGAAGCTTCTCGAGGATTACGACCCGGAAAACCCCGAGTACGCCGAGGTCGCTCCGCTGCTCTACCGCGCGCAGGTCTACACCTGGCTCAAGAAGAAGAAGAAAGGCCGCGCTCGCACCGCGATGATGCGGCTCGCACGCCGTGACCCGAACCAGCTCGGCCCGTTCGTCGCGAAGGGAGCGCATCCGGAAGTCTCCCGGCTTGCGAAGGAAGTGCTTCAGCGCGAAGGATTGATCCCGCAGCAGCGAACAAAAATGCGCATGCGATAGTCGCCACGACCACGCGCAAAGAAGGGCTCGGCGAAAACCGGGCCCTTTTCTTATTTCAGCTCGCGCTCGCTTTCCGCCCGCTATCGGTCAGCGAGGTGCGTTGGGCCTTGCCCACTTCTGCTCGAACTTCACTTCCGCGCCGTCCACGACCTTCTGCACCGCGGGGACGATGAGCTTCTCTTGAAGCAAGGTCGCCTCCGGTCCGAAGGCGGCTTTGCCGGAGACGCGCAGGGTCACGACCTTGTCTTCCACTCCGACAAGTTCGACGTTGGCCTCGCTATGGTCGAGCAGCGGGCAGAGGACGTCGCTAAGGAGTTCTTCGAGAGTCATGATGCGCTGATGGTAGAGCGTCGCTTGCATATCTGGCAAGGCAATCGAGGCGCGACCTTCTTTCGTTAGGACCTCTTGTCGCGATAGTCCTGAAGCACGCTCTGGTACCAAGGGATCTGGGTCTTGCCGTGGTAAATCCGCTGGCTCCCCGATCCGAAGAGCTTTGCCGGTTTCTCAACGCTGAGCAGGCTGACCATCAGGTCCATTCCACGCCACTCGCCGGTCTCTTCGCGAAGGGTCGACGTCAGCTCCTCGAGCGGACACGAGGAATCCACGAGTTCCTGAAGCCGAGCGAACACGTTTAGATGCTTCTGAAACTTGGCGTGAAGCGCTTCGAGAAACGCGGTGTCCCCATCGAAGAGCTCTCCATCGCCCGAGAGAAACACAAGCCGCCCAGCCTGCACGCCGGCGGAGACCACTGCCGTTTGATGGCCGCAACCCTCGTCCTCAAACGCGATCAAGCCCCGCAAGCGCTCCGCCGGAATGAAGTAGTACGGGCCTTCTTCATCCTCCTCAAAGCCATACTCCTCTGGGTTCTCTCGCGCCTCTGCGAGATAGGCGGACGCACCCGGATATGGGGCTTGAACCTGATACGGCGTGAGTCGCTGTAGCGGGCGAACTCCATAGTTCAACCCTGGGCCGCCGTCGCCAAGCGCTGTGTAATACGCGCGAAGGTCCGCCGGCATCGGTGCGCCTTGCTCTCGCTCCCATTGCAGCATCGCGCGCTCGCTGACCCGGGGACCAAAAGTCCATTGATGCGCATTCGCGCCGAAGATCTGCCGCTGGCTGTCGAGCCGGCGAAGCATCGACACTGCGTTTCGGATTTCGGTTGTCATCTCGGTCGGGTCCATCAGGCACAACCCGATAACCACGCGCGCTAAGTGCACCAAAGAAAAACGCCCCCGATCTCTCGGAGGCGTTCTTCTTCAGCTTGCGAAACGTTAGCGATGCGAGAAGAGCACCGTGTTCTGGGAGACGGCGCCGCGGTCGACGACGAGGTGCTGCCAGGCGCCCTGGAGGCGGACGTCGGCGACGTGGGTCGTGAACTGCTCGCGGAGGTAGTGTCCAAGCTCGCCGGCGGTGACCTGCGAGTCGTGGGGCGCGACGTCGGCTTCGCCGCCGATGCCGGTGCGAAGGAAGTGGCTGAGGTAGCCGCCGGCCTGGAACTGGCTGGCGACCGAGGAGAGCACGTCTTCTTCGCTGCTGAAGAGTCCCATGCGGCCCGGGCGGGTGATGACGTCCTTGGCGAAGCCGCCGGAGAAGCAGGAGTCGAGCGCGATGAGCGCGATGCCCGGGATCGGATCGACCATGCGGCCGAAGTCGTTGTCCATGAGCTCGCCGTCGTAGAGCACGATCGATTCGTCGCTGCCGTCGATCTCGCGCGGGTCCGAGGAGCCGCTGTGCTGGCTGCCGTGGCCGCTGTAGAAGAAGATGAGCGTATCGTTCTCGGTCATCTGTCCGCGGACGCGCTCAAGCGCCTGCTGCACCGCGCCGCGCGTCGCCTGGCTATCCGTGAGGATCACCTGGTCCGCTTCGGCCATCAGGCCCGATTCGCGAAGCGTCTGGGCGAGCTTGATGGCGTCGTTCGCACACTCCGGAAGGTCCGAGCCGTTGCCCGGGTAATCCGAGATGCCCGCGAAGATGCCGTAGGTGCGACCGCCGGGACGGCGCGCGGGGCCACCACCTGCGGGAGCGCCGAGCTGAGCGCCAGCGCGGAGCACGTAGTTGCCGACTTCGCCAGCGCGGTAGCTCGTGACCTGAATCGTGTAGTTGCCCGGCTCAGCCGACGCGATGTCGACGCCGCTGTTGAGATTGCCCGACTGGATATCGTCGTTATCGAGCTGCTCGCCGCCCGGCGTACGGACGATGATGTAGGTGTCGAAGTCGCTCGAGTTCAGACGGATCTGAACGGGCGATCCTGGCGTGAAGCTCATCGTATGCGTATCGAAGAACTCGCCACTCTGAAGCTGCTGGTCACCTTGCGCGAGGGCGCCGGTCGCTTCTTGAACGGGGCCCGATGGCGCGGGCGCAGGAGCCGGTCCAGGTGTCGGTCCGGGTGCAGGTGCGGGACCTGGCGCCGGAGCCGCCCCACCGCCGCCGCCAACGCGAAGCACATAGTTTCCGACTTCGCCCGGGCGGTAACTCGTGACGCGCACGCGGTAGGTTCCGCCAGAAGAAGTAATATCGAGCGCCGCGTTCGTATTGCCCGGCGTCGCGTCGTCGTTCTGCTGAACGTGGCCATCGGGCGCCTGAACGATCAGGTACGTATCGAAGTCACTCGAGAGCGCTTCGAGACGAACGCGCGCACCCGCTGGAAGCTGAATGGAGTGGTCGTCCACAAACTCACCACTCTGAAGACGTGAGTCGCTCGCGCTAAGATCGCCGCGAACTTCACGTGCGCCGTTGGCCGCAGGCGTGGGCGCAGGCGATGGGCTCGGCGAAGGCGAAGGCGAGGGCGTCGGCGCGACCGTCGGCGAACCCGCGCTCGCACCACCGAGCTGAAGGTCGTAGTTCCCGGTCTCGCCAGGCTGATAGCTCGTGACGATGATGCGATGCTCACCGCTCTCGCGCGCCGTGTATTCGAGCGCCGCGTTCGTATCGCCCGGCGTCGCGTCGTCGTTATCTTCCTGCTGGCCGCTCGGCGCGCGAACGATCAGGTAGGTATCGAACTCGGTCGAGACCGCTCGGAGCGAGATATGCTGCCCCGCCTGGAGGTTCACCGGGAAGGTATCGTAGTACTCGCCGCTTCGAAGCTGCTGATCGCCCGAAGCCAGACTGCCGCGCTGCGAACCTGCACCGGCAGGCGTTGGCGCCGGGTTCTGCGCGCCTGGATTCTGGGCGCCTGGATTCACGACAGGGCTTGGAGCGGGCTGCACCGTCGCGGGCGTTGACGTCCGCGACTCCTCGTGAATCTTGAGCTCATACGCGCCCTGCATGCCGGCGCGATAGCTCGTCGCAACCACCCGATAGCTGCCGCTCTGCGAGATATTCATCGAGAGCCCGGCGTTCAGATTGCCCGCGCCATCGTCGTCTTCCTGAACGTCGCCATTGGGCCCCGTGACCATCAGGTAGGTATCGAAATCGGTCGATTCCATCTCGAGGCGAAGGTGCTGTCCGGCGCGCGCTTCGAAGGTATAGACATCCGCGAACTCGCCACTGGGGAGCGTCGTATCGCTGCCGCCGAGCTCGCCTCGGACGTGCTGACCGATCTGCACGGCGGTCGCCTGGGGCTGCGCGGACATCGCGCTCGTATTCTGATGATGCTGACGCGCGAACTGCGGCGCGGCCTCGGCACTGCCGCCACGTGAAGGCGCAAGCGATGCTTCGAAGCGAACCTCGGCGCTATCCATCGCCAAGATCTGCACGCGGTAGGTCCCCGCGCTGACAAGCATCGCGTCGCCGCCATCGATATTCAGCGGGCGGCCCGCCGGATCGGTGAGTCCAAGACCAAGACGCCCCGAGACAGGACGCACGCGGAGCTGCTGCGGCCGGCCCTGCGGAACTTCGACCAAGAGCGTCTCGTAATGCTGTCCATCCGGGAGCGCTTCGTCTTCGTGATCGATTACGCCATAGGCTTCGTGCCCGGAGCGCAGGGTGGTGATGGCCCCGGAAAGCTGGCTCTGCTGCACCGCCTCCGCTTCCGGCGCGTTGCGGAGCACCGTGATCTGATACTCACCCGTCTCGTTCGCGCCGTAACTCGTGATGTTCACCTTCAGCGATCCATCGTGCTGCGCGACCAGGT
>JAHDCI010000195.1 GCA_020629955.1 Myxococcota bacterium
ACTCATCGAAGGGCTCGTTTCGGGAAAGCGATCTGAAGCATGCGAGGGTCTAGCCTGAAAGAACGCAAGCGGCACGCGCCTACCCAACCCAAGGGAAGTGGCATTTGAAGACTGCGCGAGGGTGACTGCAAGTCGGGTGGCGTGCGCGAACTTTGGATCGCCTCGCTCTCGAAACTCTTGATCGCCGCTCGCTTCGCGCCTCCGCTGCGCTACACTATGAACGTGGCTCGCATCACGCTTTTCGCTCTCGCGCTAACGACCTTTGCCGCCTGCGCGCAGACCAAGCCACCACCTTCGACCGAGCGCCGCGAAACGTGCAACGGCAACGATGACGATCTCGATGGGCGTACGGACGAAGGCAACGAATGCGTTGCCGGGGTCATCGAAGGCTGCGAGGGCGGAGGCTCACGAACGTGCACCGCGGCGTGCGAGTGGACGAGCTGTGGAGGGGTCTGCGACCCGGGTGAGATGGTCCCCTGCGGCAATTGTGGCGTGCTCGTGTGCAATGCAGATCGCGCGTGGGGCACTTGCCAAGCGCAGGGCGAGTGCAGCCCCGGAGAAGAGCAGAGCTGCGAATCGGGGAGCCAGATCTGCAACGCGGGCTGCCGCTGGGACGCGTGCGTGAACCCCGACTGCGCTGCCGGCGAAACCCGGTCGTGCGGGGCCTGTGGCACTTCGACCTGTACGGAGTCGGGATGGGGTCCGTGCGAAGACGAGCTTGAATGTGTCCCAGAGACCACCCAGGGCTGTGCGCTCGGCGGCATGCAAACCTGCTCGAATGCATGCGTCTGGGGAGAATGTACCGGCCAAGGAATGTGTTTCCCAGGCACCACGCGAAACTGCGAGCGATGCGGCATGCAGACCTGCGGCGAAGACTATATGTGGGGTGAATGCTCCGAACAGGGAGAGTGCCAAGCGGGTGAAACCGAGGCATGCGGGCTCGCCGATAGCGGCATTCGAACATGCGGCACCGAGTGCAGCTGGACGGAGTGCATGGGCGAGGGCGATTGCGAAGACGGAGCCGAGCGCGAATGCGGAACCTTCTGCGGCATGCAGACCTGCGTCAGCAACCGATGGTCTGAATGCACAACAGATGGCAACTGCGTCCCCGGCTCGGAATCCGCTTGTGGTCTCGGCGGCACGCAGACGTGCGACGCGGAGTGCCAATGGGGGAACTGCGTAGGAGAAGGGGTCTGCAGCCCAGGCGATACCGAGCCCTGCGGCGATTGCGGAACGCGAACGTGCAGCGGCGATTACGAATGGGGTGCGTGCGAGGGCGAAGGGGTCTGTGCGACCGGAGCGAGCCAATCCTGTGGAGCGGGAGGCTCGCAGACGTGCGACAGCGCCTGCATGTGGGGCCCGTGCGAAGGCGAAGGGGAATGCTCCGCGGGTGCCACGCAGCCGTGCGGCAACTGCGGCATGCAGACGTGCGGGAGCGACAATAGCTGGGGCGCATGCGAAGGCAGCGGAATATGTGCGCCAGGCGATACGATGGCGTGCGGCGTCGGCGGTGAACGTACTTGCTCTGCAAGCTGCGAGTTTGGTCCCTGCGATGCCCAAACGACCGCGCTCCAGTTCGAAGACCAAACAGCGTTCGTCGCGCAAGATCCCGCCTTCGATCTGAGCGGAGACTTCACGATCGAAGCTTGGATCCGCGCCAACTCAACTCAGACGAGCCATACGCCGACGATCATTGGCGCCAATCACTGGGCCTCCAGTACACAAGAAGGGTGGAGCTTCTTCCTGAATCTTGAAGCGGCGTACCTGGGCAGCATCTGTCTTGGCAACGGCGCCGAAGAGTTCCCCATCGTAGGAACCGATGTTCGCGACGGCCTCTGGCATCATGTCGCTGTTGTTCGCGATGGCAGCACGCTCTTCTACTACCTCGACGGCATCGAAGATGGCAGCCGTAGCGCGCCCACGGGCACGCTCAGCTCGCGGGATGTCTATCTCGGTAGCGGTCGCGGCGTGAACTGGACCGGCCGCCGCTTCCGGGGCGATATGCACTCCGTTCGCGTTTGGAATATCGCGCGAACCGCGAGCCAGATCTTGAACAACCGCAGCCCCTCGGGACCGGAAACAAGCACCGGGCTCGTCGCCCACTGGCGGATGACCGAGGGCTCTGGCCAGACGGTGGAAGATTCCGCAGGCGATCACGACGCAGCTCTCGGTCTAACCACCGCGAGCGAAGCGATCGATCCCACGTGGATCACGCTGCCGTAGTGGGGGGATCCATTCGATGAAAGGTCTTTTGTCAGGGGTTCGGAGAGCGGACGATATGCCGAGTATACTGGAGCAAGAGCGAAACTCGGATCGGTGTCCCTGGCGAAACTTCTAGCGATTTGAACCGCGCGCTCGCCCGAATCGCTCACTCTATCGCAATGGTCGTGAGCATATTCGAGAGCGCGAATCGCGATGGTCGATTTGGGTTGGCTCCATCAGAAGCCGAGCGCCGCCAGGTCGAACGCGATGTTCCGGTAAAAGCGAAGATAGTCAAAACCGGTACGACGGTCGGGTCCCTCGTCTCGA
The DNA here is from genome assembly GCA_020629955.1 of Myxococcota bacterium. Taxonomy (GTDB): domain Bacteria; phylum Myxococcota_A; class Polyangia; order Polyangiales; family Houyiibacteriaceae; genus JAHDCI01. The sequence goes on from JAHDCI010000195.1 coordinate 2,530, forward strand.
ATCTGGCCGACCTGGTCGAGATGGTCCGCCGGAATGCAGCCTCGGAAATTGCCCCAGATCGCGCTCTCGACCGTTGCCACGCCGTCGTTGGGGCGAAGCTCCGTTCCATGCGCGACCATTGCCGCGGACGCGACCAAAAGCGGATCCATCACGTCACGGCGCGTATCCTCGGTCTCGAGAACGAGCCTCCGGCCCTCCGCATCGACGCAGAGTTCGTCAATTCGGTCTCGTGGATTCGGAAGCCCCGCAACGTACGAAAACCCGGCCCAGCTCTGGTAATAGACCTCCGGATGATCGACGATCGATTCGTTGAAGCCGACCATCGTCGCCTCGCTCATCGACTCCATCGCCGCGACAAAACGGCTGTCTTGCGCAAGCTCAGAGAACGTTCCGCCATACCATGACGTAAGCACATCGATCAGACGCGCACTCGCCGACTCGGGATCCGGAAGCACAGCGCTCGCCAGGTCCGCGACATACGTTCCGCGATTCGGAGCGGAAATCAGCGATACGCTTGCCACGACATCGCCGCGGTTAAGACCGCCGGGGCTCACGAGATAACGACAGTCGAGCCCGCCTTGAGAAAAACAGACGAGGTTGACCTTCTCGGCACCGGTCGATGCAAGAATTTCATCGATCTGATCGGAGAGATAGGTGGCTCGAACACTTGGCGTATCGAAGGGAGGGACCGAACCGAGAAACGCATCATGGCCATCTTCGATCAGAGCGAGATCGACATCGTTAAAGCGCCAAAAGTTGGTCGTGCTCGTATTAAACCCGTGGGCCAAGAGGATCGGATACTGGGCCACGTCTCCCTGTGGTTCGGGCCCGCTTGGCGACGCTGGCGGCTCGCACCAGCCGAAAGGATCCCACGCGCCGCAGAAGACGCCGTCTGCCTTGCCCTCACCGACGCCATCACAACCATTCGAAGCGATCGCATCGAGGAGCGAAGCCGCGTTTGCTTCATCGTCGGCCGAACACGAAGCCGAAAATGGAGCCTCGATTTCCGTCCCCGCACACATCGAAATTTCCTGCTCCGCGCGCTCACAGAGAGTCGAGGCCGAGGGCGCCGCACACGAGAGCAGGGCGCAGCTAGCGAACGTCAGCGAGGCGAAAGGAAGCCGCGAGACGTTCCTCGCGGAAGCGCGATTTGGACTCGCGGAAGCAGCGTGTCCTAAACGAGAGAAAAACTTGCGAGCGGGAAACATGTGCAAAATATAGAAGCGCTCGCGCTTTCGACGACTCGCATTTGAAGCCGGATCACTCGCAGGCCAAGCCGAACGGCAAACCATTGAAACAAAAACGAAAAACGCCGAAACAAGATCGGGCAAAAGAGACGGTCGATGCAATCTTGACCGCAACGGCTCAGGTTTTGGAAGGCGCCGGATACGCTCGCCTGACCACCAAAGCGATCGCGAAACGTGCCGGCGTTAGCCCCGGAACCTTCTATCAATACTTCGACGGGAAAGCGGCCGCAGTGGGCGCTCTCTCGCTCCGTCGAAAGGCACGGCTTCGAGACGCCATCCTCGCCGATCTCGCCGCTTCACCCGCCGCGACGCTTCGCGAACAGCTTCGGCGCATCGCCTCGTTGATCCTGCGCCAGCGATGGCAAGAAGCAGAGCTCGATCGGAAGCTCGAAGCGGCACTTCTCGAGCTCGACGGTCCATGCATCGAAGCCGAAAACGACGCCTTCTACCAGATGGCCAGAAGCGTGATGGTCGCCCACAAGGTGCCCGGGGATCACGATATGAAGGCCAGGCTGATCGTGCGAACCCTGCTCGGGATTCTACTCGGCGGCCCGATTCCGCAGTGGGAAGAGCGTCAGGTTGCCGACGCGACCGCCACGATGGTGGAAGCGCTGATTCAAAGAGAAGGCGCACCTCTGAACACATAGGGGCGAGACTCGGCGCGGCGTCCCGGTGGTGGAGCCCCCCCTAGCCTTCCCTGCTCATTTTCGTTTCGTGGCGAGCTTCTTGGTCATTTCGCGCCAGGAGCGTCCGGTTCGGATCGAAGCGAAGTTACGCCCACTGGCGGATTTTCGGTACAATCAAGACGTGCTTCGTCTCCTTACTTACGCCCTACTTTTTGGCACCCTCGCCAGCTGCGCGCAGAGCGGTCCGCCGCCCACGACCGGTCGACGCGAGACCTGCAATGGGAATGACGACGACCTTGATGGCCGCACGGACGAAGGCAACGAATGCGTCGCCGGGGTAATCGAAGGCTGCGAGGGTGGCGGCTCTCGAACCTGCACTTCGGCGTGTGAATGGACGAGCTGCGGAGGCGTCTGCGACCCGGGCGATATGGTTCCGTGTGGCAATTGCGGCGTGCTGGTGTGCGGCGCCGACCGCGCATGGGGTGAGTGCCAATCGCAGGGCGAGTGTTCGCCAGGCACGGAGCAAAGCTGCGAATCGGGTAGCCAGATCTGCAACGCCGGCTGTCGCTGGGATGCCTGCGTGAACCCAGAATGTGCCCCAGGCGAGATGCGACCCTGCGGAGCTTGCGGCACGTCGACATGTACCGAATCCGGATGGGGAGCCTGTGAAGATGAGCTCGACTGCGTGCCCGGAATGATGCAGGCGTGTGCGCTCGGCGGAATGGAAACCTGCACAGATTCTTGCACGTGGGGGGATTGCGAAGGCCAAGGGATGTGTTTCCCCGGAACAACCCGAGATTGCGAGCGTTGCGGGAGCCAGACGTGCGGCGAGGATTACACATGGGGCGAATGCTCCGATCAGGGCGAATGCCAAGCGGGCGAAACCGAGGGCTGCGGCCTGGGCGGCATTCGAACCTGCAATACCGAATGCAACTGGACCGATTGCACCGGCGAAGGCGAATGTGCGGATGGCGAGACTCGTGAGTGTGGCACCCACTGCGGAGAGCAGACTTGCGAAGACAACGCGTGGAGCGAATGCGTGACCGTCGGCAACTGCATCCCCGGATCGGATTCCGATTGCGGTCTGGGCGGCACTCAAAGTTGTGATTCGATGTGCCAGTGGGGCGAGTGCATGGGCGAAGGCGAATGCGCACCGGGCACGACCGGCGAATGCGGAAACTGCGGCTCCCGCACATGCAACGGCGACTACACCTGGGGCGCCTGCGAAGGCGAAGGCGAATGCGCTCCTGGCGCAACCGAAGGATGTGGCCTTGGTGGAACCCGAACCTGCGAAGCGGCGTGCATGTGGGGGGAAGCGTGCGAAGGCGAAGGCGATTGCAGCCCAGGGGCAACCCAACCTTGCGGCAACTGCGGAACCCAGACCTGCGGCGCAGACTTCGCGTGGGGCGATTGTACCGGCAGCGGCCCCTGCGCTCCGGGAGAGGTCGGCATGTGCGGCGTCGATGGAGAACGCACCTGCACCGCAGCGTGCGAATTCGGCCCGTGCAGCGCGCAAGACGGCGCGCTCGACTTCGACGATCACACCGTGCGCATTCCCGAAAGCTCGGACTTCACGCTCTCCGGCGGATTTACCATCGAAGCTTGGATTCGCGCCGACGCAACGCAGCACGACCACAGCCCAACCATCATCTCGGGCAACTACGATAGCGGCGGGCGCCAAGGTTGGCGCTTCTTCATCACGCTCTGGGATTCGTATCTCGGAAGCATCTGCTTCGGGAACGGCAACGTGATCTACCCCGTCACCGGGACCGATATTCGCGACGGTGAATGGCACCACGTCGCGGTCGTACGCAGCGGGAGCACCTTTATTTACTACATCGACGGCATCGAGGACGGTCGCCGCAGCGGCACCTCCGCGACGCTCAACGCGCGCGACTTGCATATCGGAAGCTCGCGCGGTTACCGCACGAACGGCTTCAGCATGGCCGGCACGATTCACTCGGTTCGCATCTGGAACGACACCCGAACCGCGAGCGAGATCTTGAACAATATGGAGCCGGAAGGCCCCTCGGAAACCGACGGCCTTGTCGCGCTTTGGCGATTCAACGAAGGAAGCGGTCAGACGGTCGAAGACGAAGCGGGCGGTCACGACGGCACTCTCGGTATGGACGATACGGCGGAAAGCCTCGACCCCGTTTGGACCACCTACCCATAGCAGCAGGCTGGTGAAGAGCGTCCGAATCCGCTTCGCGTCTGTTCAGGCCCTCAAACACCATCCAATTCTCGCCAACGAATCGAATCGGCCCTTGTTCAGCAGCCTGCTAACGCGTTCCTTTCGAGTCTCGCTAACGCGAGGCGCGCTCGTACTTCTCAGCACGTTCATCGCGAGCCGCACAATGGCGCACGGTCGTCCGTTGATGACGACCGGAGCATTCGTCTCGCCGGATGCAGACGGCCCCATTTACATCGCTACCCCGGCGGCACTCTTGCGTGAAGACGAAGGCGAGTGGCGATGGGCATGTCGCGAAGGCACGGCGCGGACGGCCACCGAGAACGCACGAATCTTGATCCGGCAGGACGGCTCCCTCCTTAGCGGCGTCTTCCGCGGTCTCGACCAGGGCACCGCCGACGCATGCGATTGGAGCCTCTACGATCAGGCCCCCGTTCAGGGCGAAGTGATCATCGATGTCGTCCGGCACCCAGCGGTGCCAAATCGGCTCTACGCACTCACCTCATCAGGCTTCCGGCCAAACGAACTTCTTCGGAGTGAAGACGATGGAGGAACGTGGGAGCCCACTTCCGAGCCGATCGGCACACACCTTTTCGAACGTATTGTCCTCGCGCCAAGCAATCCCGACATTCTGTACGTCACGGGAGTCACGCCCGCGACGGTGGAAACACCTCGCAGCCCTATATTCTTCTTCAGCGAAGATGGCGGAACGACTTGGGAACAGCGCGACTTCGAGTTCGAAGAGGGCGATACGAACCTCTTCGTCCTGGGGGTCGACCCAAGTGATTCACAGCGGATCTACCTCCGCACCCGCGGAGACCAATCGACCTCGGCGCCCTTCGATCGGCTCGTCGTCAGCGAAGACGGCGGTGAGACTTTCGAGATGCTTCTCCGCGTTCGCTCACTCGATGGTTTTGTCTTCGACGACGATGGCAATGCGTTTGTCGCGGCTGGCTGGCCGCCGGACGATATCACCGAGCGGGAACGCGGCCTGTGGACCATTCCCGCGGGGGGAACGCTCACGCAAGTGAATGACGAAATCTCGGCAGGTTGTCTGACCTTTGCGCGCGGCGCGCTCTATCTCTGCGGAGACGAGGTTCGCGACGGTTTCTCCTTGGCCCGCTCCACCGACGGCGGCGAGAGCTTCGAGCCGATCATGAAGATCACCGATCTCGCAGGCCCCATCTCCTGCGGCCCCGAGACTTCCGTGGGGACGGACTGCGACTTTGGGAACGAGGATATCGTCCGCGACATCGGTCTTCAGTTTGGAACGGATGCAGGCGTCAGCACCGACGGCGGAACCCGCGACGCGGGAGCGACCGACGCGAGCATGGACGGCGGAATGGAAGGTAGCGGCGAGGGCTGCGAATGCCGCGCAGACGCGAGCTTTTCGAGGTCCTTCGGCTGGTTCCTGGTGCTACTCGCCCTGATGAGAAAACGTCAGCGCTGATATTCTTACGACAGGCTGTCATCAAAATGTCCAAATCGATGCTTTAACGTCAATCGAATCGCATCTTGGTTTTGCAAGGAGTCGCCGGCGCCACCCGAGCGCACTCGGAAAGAAAGAGCAGAACCATGATTCGACTGGAACACGCCAACCTCATCGTCCGCGATATGAAATCCATGACCCGCTATCTCCAGACTGCGTTCCCGGCATTCCGCATCCGGCGCGAGGGAGTCAGCGCGAGCGGAAAGAATTGGGTGCATATCGGAGACGACGTGACCTATATCGCGATGACGGAGGCCTACGATCTCAAAGACCGCCGGTGGGTGCCCTACTCCGGCCGGCCAGGTCTGAACCACCTTGGCTTTGAAATCGCGGACGCCGCCGCACTACGAGAGCGAATGCTCGCCGCAGGCTATAACGAGTCGACCTACCCGAACGCCCATCCCCACCGAACCCGGGTCTACTTTCACGACCCCGAGGGGAACGATTGGGAGTTCGTCGAGTACCACAGCGAGAAGGTCGAAGAGCGCAATGATTACGAACTCGATGGGTAACGCCGGATCGACTCCGAACGCCGCAAAGAGAGTTCGGAGTCATTCGACGGGTGCTCCTACTTTCGCGGATGAATCAGCCGATAGATCTGCGCGGCAATCTGGTCGAGTTCGTTCCGAAGCTCCCGTGCGGCCGGCGTGGGTACGTAGCCCCAGACGATCGCAATCTCGATCGCCGCCCGCGTCTCGTAGGTAGAACCGAGGGCGCTTTGCCAGCGCAGCCGTTGGTTTCCCGCTCGGTTTCCGCTTCCCTCATTCAGGTTCAGATAGATGCTCTGCGCAGCCCGGCGAAGCTGGCGCATCAGGCTCGCATCGTGACGACCCACGGCACGAACCAGCGGCGCAAGACGCGATAGGACGTGAAGGGTTTGCTCCGCGACACGGCGCTTCTTGGGAACGGTGTTTGTCATACTCACGCTCCTGCGCAGGCAGCATGACGACGGAGAGGGAGGCAAAGCCGACCGCGTCGGCAGGCTGGTTGCGCAAACGTGGATTGACAAACGCCGTTCCCAAGAAGCTTCGTGTCGCGGAGCAAACTCTTCACGTCCTATCGCGTCTTGCGCCGCTGGTTCGTGCCGTGGGTCGTCACGATGCGAGCCTGATGCGCCAGCTTCGCCGGGCTGCGCAGAGCATCTATCTGAACCTGAATGAGGGAAGCGGAAACCGAGCGGGAAACCAACCCATCACAGGTTCGAACCAAGCCAACGAGAAGCCCTGAATCCGGTCCAGTAAAACAACCGGTCGTCGCCGAAGCGAAAGTCGAGAACCGCCGCCGAAGCGAAAGTCGACTACCGACTACCGAAAGCCGACCACCGACCACCGAAAACCGACTACCGAAAGCCGATT